>NZ_JADYXI010000003.1:0-299821 GCF_015864375.1 Pseudoalteromonas sp. SWYJZ19 | reverse complement strand
TCATCACATTGAGATAATGCTTTTTCAACAGCTTGAACTTTAAATTCTTGTGTAAATCGACGTCTCATTTTATCTGCCTCTATTAAAAGTTAGAGGCGACAACTATCCTGACACAGGGGGACAAGGAGAAGTGAAAGAGAAGAAAATGAGGAGGTAAAACTAATGCTTACTCTAAAAACGCAGCGCCTCTAAACCTCTTTGTGAATAACAGTATTTAAAAATATTACTCACAAGGAGAAGTGAAAGAGATGAAAATGAGAAGATAAAAACCAGTGCTTACTCGTATTTGAATACTATTTTTATACAATCGCTTACTCTAAAAGCGCAGTGCCTCTAAACCTCTTTGTGAATAATTGCACTTAAAAATATTATTCACAAGGAGAAGTGAAAGAGAAGAAAATGAGAAGGTAAAAACCAATGTTTGCTCGTATTTGTATTAAATGGTTTTTATTTTCTAAAACCATAAGGGCAATTTTTGCAACCATTTTTGCAGCACGAACCACGCTTTAAAAAAAACCACTTACTAAATATCATGTAACCACTTTGCATGGTGTAGTCGAGCCCTTCAATTAAATTGTCGTTACCTCTAAATTGTTTTGCAAAGTCTATTTGAGTTTTAATAGGTTGTGTATAAACACCCTTTAAAAAAGTATTTATTTTATTGAGCGTGCACTTGCGGCATAAACAACTTGTTGCTGTGATATCAAGCGGTAAAATAGCCGGCAGCTCATTGCACCAACACGCTGATATATCGTCTACATTACACGTTAGAGTACTGTGGCATTGAGCGCAGTTAAGTTGAGTCATTATAATTCTTTTTAGTAACAGTGAGCCAAGAATAACAAATATTATGAATACACAAAAAGCATTAGCTGAATTTATTACATTTGGTGAGCAAAGGGACGAAGCTATATCGGTTATCGTTTCAAGCGCTGCTGATAGCAATAAAGCTCATTATACTCTCTCAAACGAGGTTTTAGTTGATGTGCTAAAGCGATGTTTGAGTAACGAAATAGATTTAGATGATTTAGAACTTTGGGCAAACGTAATTGAATCGCGAGATGACATTGATTGTGCTGAGCATGAAGGTGTTATTTATGCGCTCAGTAATAGTGAGCAAATGGGAGAGCTTAATCATCAAAAGCTTGCTCAAATAGTTGCGTTAGTAAAAATTTAATTTGTTTCAAAAGCGAGGTATAAAACCTTACCTACAAAAAACCGCATTTAATTTAAATGCGGTTTTTTTACAATTAAGGATTACCGTTTTAAGCGATTATTTATGATATCCCAAGCATGTTTCTACTTCGTTTTTAGAACCTAAAATTACGGCTACACGCTGGTGGATTGCATCAGGCTGAATATCCATAATACGCTCGGTACCGGTTGAAGCGATACCGCCAGCTTGTTCTACTAGCATAGCCATTGGATTTGCTTCGTAAAGTAAGCGTAATTTATTTGGTTTTTTAGAATCTTTAGTATCGGTAGGGTAAGTAAATAAACCACCACGGCTAAGTACGCGATGCACATCGCCCACCATTGCTGCAATCCAGCGCATGTTAAAGTTTTTAGCGCGAGGGCCAGTATCGCCTGCTAGCAAATCATCAATGTAGTTTTGCATCGCTGGTTGCCAATGGCGTTGGTTAGACGTATTAATGGCAAATTCGTTTGTATCAGCAGGAATACTTGCAAAATCTTGTGTAAGTAAAAAGCTGCCTTGTGTTTTATCAAGGGTAAACATGCGCGTGCCTTTACCTGTAGTCAGCGCAAGCATAGTTGACGGGCCGTAAAGTACGTAACCTGCTGCAACTTGCTTATGACCTGGCTGCATAAAAATGCTTTGATCAGCAGCGTCAGAACCTTCAGGCGCTTCCATAATGGAAAATATAGTACCGACAAGCGAGTTAATATCGGTATTTGACGAGCCATCAAGTGGGTCAAATGCCACTATAAATTTAGCATCTGGGTTACCTGCTACTGTGTAGTCTTCTTCTTCAGACGCGATTGCTTTAACCGTGCCTGATTCCAGTAAAATATCTTTTAACAGCTGATTAGATAATACATCGAGCTTTTTTTGAGTTTCGCCTTGAATGTTTTCATCAAGTGTTGAACCTAACACGCCAGAAAGCGCGCCTTGACCAACGCGAAACGAAATTTCTTTACATGCCGCTAAAATTGTTCGAATTAATGATAAAAGTTCTCTTGAACAACCATCTTCAAGTAATACTGGAGGGAGTCTACGCATTCTATTTTCCTGATAACGTGTTAAAACCAATCATAATGTGAGAGAGATTAGCTTAGAGCGCTGAAATTCGTCTTAAATAACTGTATTGTTTAAATAGCACCCTATAATAGGACCACCTAATCGTACTTAAAACACAAATAACAAAGATAAGATTATGAAAAAAATACCACTACTAAGTTACATATTCTTTACTGTGCTGTGCTCTATCATAACCCAAGCGCACGCAGCAATTAAGTCAATTGATGAATTTACTACGCAAATGAATCATTTTCCGGGCTATTATTCGTTCTTTTACGATACCCAAAACGGAAAAGTATATTTAAAAGTTGATAAGTTTGAACAACAATTTTTACTTCAACAAAGCTTGCCATACGGTATTGGCTCTAACGACATAGGCCTTGATAGAGGCCAGCTTGGTAATACTCACCTTGTACAGTTTGAGCGTTTTGGTGACAAAGTAATGCTACGCGCTGTAAACACTTACTATCGTGCTAATACGAGTAATAAGGCTGAACAGCAAAGTATTAAAGAAGCATTTGCATCAAGTATACTCGCTGGTTTTAAAGTAGTCGCAGAAGATAAAGCCACAGTACTTATTGACTACACGCCTTATTTATTAAGTGACGTACATGGCGTAAGCCGCACGCTTGCTGCACGTAAGCAAGGTAACTTTAGCCTTGATGAGTCACGTAGTGCTGTTTATATGAATCGCTCAAAAGCATTTGTAAAAAACACCGAGCTTGAAGCCGTACTTACATTTAAAGGCACAAAACCAGGTGAGTTTGTTCGCCAAGTAAGTGCTGACCCTTATGCGCTTACTGTGCACATGCATCATTCACTTATTCAATTACCAGATGATAACTACACGCCACGTAAGTTTAATCCACAATCAGGTTTTTGGAGTATAGAACATAAAGATTACGCAGCGCCGCTTGGTGACTCTATGTACGTGCGTTATATACCGCGCCATCGTTTAACTAAAAAAGATTCAAGCTTACCTATTAGCGAGCCTGTAGAGCCTATTGTTTATTATTTAGATCCTGGTGTTCCAGAGCCTGTTAAAAGTGCTTTACTTGAAGGTGGAAAATGGTGGAACGACGCATTTACTGCTGCAGGATATAAAAATGCATTTATAGTAAAAGTACTGCCAAGTAGCGCCGACCCTATGGATATTCGTTACAACGTCATTCAATGGGTACACCGTGCAACGCGTGGTTGGTCATACGGTAGTTCGGTAATCGACCCACGTACAGGTGAAATACTTAAAGGGCACGTAACACTCGGCTCATTGCGTGTTCGCCAAGATATTTTAATAGCCGAAGCACTCGCTGCACCTTATTTAAAAGGCAATGAAGTTGCTAAAAGCTTGCAAGCAATGGCGCTTGATCGTATTCGCCAATTAAGCGCACATGAAATTGGCCACACGTTAGGTATTTCTCATAACTTTGCAGCATCGGTAGGGGATAGAGCCTCAGTAATGGATTACCCACATCCGCTACTTAGTTTTAATGAACAAGGTAAGCTTGATGTAACGCGCGGCTATGCAACAGGC
This sequence comes from Pseudoalteromonas sp. SWYJZ19, assembly GCF_015864375.1. NCBI lineage: Bacteria > Pseudomonadati > Pseudomonadota > Gammaproteobacteria > Alteromonadales > Pseudoalteromonadaceae > Pseudoalteromonas > Pseudoalteromonas sp. SWYJZ19. Next base: position 296,027 of record NZ_JADYXI010000003.1, on the reverse strand, counting down.
ATGGGCGTGTGGGATACCCAAGTAATTAAATATGGCTATAGCGATTTTACTAACCAAGATGAAAGCGCAGAACTTGCTGCTATTTTAAAAGAGAACAAAGCCAAAGGCCTTGAGTTTATATCAGATAGTGATGCTCGTGCTAAAGGTGGCGCGCATCCAACAGCTCATTTATGGGATAACGGCACTAATCCTTCGCAGGAACTTTTAAGAGTACTCGACGTACGTAAAAAAGCACTTTCGCAGTTTGGTATTAATAATATTAAAACGGGCGACTCATTATCGCAATTAGAGGAAAAACTAGTCCCGCTTTATCTGTTTCACCGTTTTCAGGTTGAGGCTGCGGTTAAGCTTATAGCCGGTGTTGATTATGAATACGAAACACGCGGTGACTCAGCCGTAAAAGGCGCACAAGTCGTTAATAAAAAAACACAGCAAGAAGCAGTAAACGCTATTTTTGCAACACTTAAGCCAAGTAATTTATTACTTCCTGAATCTGTGTTATCGCTAATTCCGCCAAAAGCATATGGCGAGTCTAAATCGCGCGAGAGCATAGTTGGGCGCACAGGGTTAACGCTCGATGCAATGGCATTACCCGAGGTTGCAGTGCAGCACAGCTTATCGCTTTTATTAAATGCACAGCGTTTAAATCGCTTAGCTCAGCAACAAGCGCGTAGTAATGACTTTTATAGTTTAGATGAGTTACTTGAGGAGCTATATAGCCAAGTGTTTAACGTGTCGTCGCCTAATACAATGATAGGTAAAATCACTCAGCGCGTGCAATTTTTAACAGCAAAAGCTATGGCTGATTTAGTAGCAAGCGATAGTGCAAGCCCTGAAGTGCAAGCGCAGTTACGTTACTACCTAGTTAAGTTGAGTGAAGACTTTAACCAAAACTCAATGCTGAGCCATACAAGTACTGGCGAGAGTGCGTTTAAGCAATATTTAGCTGAGCAAGTAAATCAGTTTTTAATTAAAGGGCAATGGCCAAACAACTTTAAAGTGCTGCCAATCCCACCGGGCTCACCAATTTAGAATAAAAAGTAGAAGCGCTTATTTTTAATCAATCATAAAGCAAAACACCGAGTATATTTATACTCGGTGTTATTTTATTCTAAAAACGAATACGTACTCTAAGACTTTATTTGCACTAAATCGTAATCGGCCATACCCGGTACTATTGCCTGTAAGCGAGATTCGGTTACATCGAGTGCATTTAAACATTCGCAATACTCAGAAGCCTTAAGCTCTAATTGATGTGCCTTTTTTTGTAGCGATTTATCAATTTCTCTTGAGATAATATCCATGCGTTGCCCCATGTCGTTAATACGATCTTCTATATTACCTTCGCGCGATTTAAACGCATCTCCGAGTGATACCAAAATAGCACCTAATGATCCATGCACTGCAGAGTGAATTTGCTGGCTGATCTCTTTAGTAAAAAAATCATCTATTTGCGAAAGTGATTGAGGGGCTATAAAAAAGAAGTCATCGCCGCGCTTAAACTTATCCATTAGCGCGCGCTCTACATACTTTAGTTGTGTTTTTAGTACTTCAGGCTCTTTATCTGACATACCTTCAACTACGTGTTCAATAGCGCTTAAACCTAAGTTAACACCATCGGTAGCCAGGTTTACTAATTCGGGGACTGTGTGGCGAATACCATTACTAAACTGTTCGAGTACTTTGCTTTCGTCATCGCTTAAATCAACCCAATAACCGCGAATAAATAGTTGGTTATTGTTATTAATTTGTACACGAGTCTGGCCTTTATCTAATATGCGAATCGCATCGTCAGTAATAATTAAACCATGACGTAATTCAACATCGCATTGGGCTTGAGCAAAGACACTGCTGCTTGAGAGCGCTATGGACAACGCCAATATCGAACGAGATAGAAACGCCATAAACACCTCAAAAAGACTAAAATGGAAGGCGAGTAGGTTAACAAAAAAACAACTTTATGCAAGGGAAAATAAACCTATCAACTATCTCACACAATAGCTGTATAGAGCGCAGCTTGAGTTTTTAGATACGGCTATGTTGAGTAAAATCAACAGTACAACAAAGGACTTAGTATAAAGCTAAATAGGTAGTGTTAGCTCACATCTAAATAAGAACACGTGGTTTTAAAAATGAAGTTTAAATAGATACAGCTATTTAGTTAATTAAGCTTTTAATAGCTGACTCCAAATTTACTTTGGAGTCAGCTTAAAAGGCTAGCGGTTAAAAGCCAAAATCTCTAGTGTGAAACTACTATTAATCGAATTGCATCAAGTTGTAACTGCGTTTTTTCAATATACGTAGTTAGGTCGTTGCGTTGCTTATCGTAGAAGGTAATTTCTTCTTGGCGAATATTCGGGTTAATTTGCTTAAGGGCAACAAGTCGTTCTTGCTCTTCACTGAGTGACGTTTGCATTTTAACAAGCGACGCTGCACGAATAACTTCAAGTTTTTCTTGTGCCATATCTTTAGCGGTAGTAATCATAGGGTGAACAGCACTTTGCAATGCACCTGCAAGTTTACTTGCTGTTTGGCGGCCAACGGCTGATAACTGCTGATTAAAGCCTTCAAATGCCACATTCTCACCTAAATTATTACCTGCTTTATCTAGCAATATACGAATTGGTGTAGGCGGTAAAAAGCGACCAACTTGTAATACTTTTGGTGCCATTGCTTCTGCAACAAAAATAAGCTCAACAAAAAAGGTACCAGGCGGTAACTTTTTGTTTTTAAGCAATGCAACCGATGCGCTACCAAAGTCGTCGTCACAAATCATATCCATGGTGCCTTGCACCATTGGGTGATCCCAACTAACAAAGTGCACGTCTTCTTGTGAAAGCGCCGTGTCGCGATCAAAGGTAACGGTCATACCGTCTTCTTTAAGCGATGGGAATGATGGGTTTAACATATGTTCAGTCGGCTTTAAGATAATGGTATTTTCGCCTTTATCTTCTTGGCTTACGCCAAATGTGTCGAACACGTTGATCATGTAGCTTGGTAATTCAAACTGATTGTCGAGTTTTTCGATTTCAGCTACAAGTGAATCTGCAGCACCTTGACCCGATGAATGTAGCTCTAGTAAACGATCTCGTCCGCTTTCCATTTTTTTACGCAGTACTGCATTTTGCTGTGCTACTTGCTCAAGTAATGGATCGAGTTCGTCTTCATCGCAGTTATGCGCAGAAATATATTCAAGTAGATCATCACGGAACTCTTTATAAAGCATTTGGCCTGTTGACGAGGTAGATTCGAATGCGTCTAGACCTTCGTTGTACCAACGTAGCAATACTTCTTGAGCGGTGTTTTCAAAATATGGAACATGAATGTTCACATCTTGTGTTTGACCTATACGGTCTAATCGACCAATACGCTGCTCTAGTAAATCTGGGTTCAATGGTAAATCAAACAACACTAAGTGATGCGAGAACTGGAAGTTACGACCTTCTGAGCCAATTTCTGAACACAATAATATTTGTGCATTATCGTACTCGTCTGCAAAAAATGCAGCAGCGCGGTCACGCTCAATAATAGACATACCTTCGTGAAATACCGATGCTTTAATTGCTTCGCGCTCACGCAGTATTTGCTCAAGGCTGATAGCTGTTTCAGCTTTAGCACATATAAGCAGTACTTTTTCGCGCTTAAGCGTTTTAAGAGTGTCGATTAACCAATCTACACGTGGATCGAATAGACCCCAGCTTGCGCTTTCGCCTTCAAACTCTTGAAATATTTTTTCAGGAAAAAGAGCACGGTGTGCACTTAGTTCAGGGTTTTGAATGCCGCCCATGTTACCAAGAACCGACATAGCCGTTTTATACTGCTTTGGCAATGCCATTGGGTAGGCGTGTAATTTACGACTTGGGTAGCCATCAATGCCGCTGCGGCTATTTCTGAATAATATACGACCTGTGCCGTGGCGATCGAGCAGCATGTTAAGTATTTCTTTACGTGCGGGTAAATCACCTTGCTGTGCTTTTTCAAGAATATCAGTAATATCGGTTTCTTTTAATAGCTCAATTAGCGTGGCTTTGGCTGTGTCGTCTAGCCCTTGCTCTTGCAGTAATTGATTTGCAGCTTCAGCAACGTCTTTATAATTTGCTTCTTCTTCTTTAAACACGTCGTAGTCGTAAAAACGGTCAGGATCGAGTAACTGTAAACGTGCAAAGTGGCTGCTGTGACCAAGTTGATCAGGCGTTGCGGTAAGCAAAATAAGGCCCGGAATATCCTGGCTAAGCTCTGCCATACGTTGGTATTCTGAGCTTGGCTTGCCGTTATTTATACTTAGGTGATGGGCTTCATCTATAACTAGTAAATCCCAATCAGCAAGCGTTGCTTGTTCAAACCAGCGTTTTTTCTTGGTTAAAAACTCAAGACTGGTAAGTACCAATTGCTCTGTATCAAACACGTTTGGAGAATCTGCAAACGCTTCGTCGCAGCGTTCTTCATCAAAAATAGAAAAATGTAAGTTAAAGCGGCGTAGCATTTCTACTAACCATTGGTGCTGTAGATTTTCTGGTACAACAATAAGTACGCGGCTCGCACGACCACTAATAATTTGTTGATGTAGTATCATGCCCGCTTCAATTGTTTTACCAAGGCCTACTTCATCTGATAAAAGTACGCGTGGTGCAAAACGTTTGCCCACTTCTTGGGCAATGTAAAGCTGGTGAGGAATAAGATTAGCACGTTGACCAATTAAGCCTTTAATAGGCGATTGTTCACGTTCAAATTTATGTAACCACGTTTGGTAGCGAAGTGTATAGCGATCAAAACGATCGACTTGGCCCGCAAATAAACGATCTTGTGGTTTATTAAACTTAATAAAATGATCTAAAAAGGTTTCTTTAAGCTTGGCAGTTTCGCCGTTATCAACACGGGTGCCGTGATAACACAGTAACTCGCCTTGTACTTCAATAGACTCTACTTCTAATTCCCATTCTTCAACGCTTTTGATCACATCGCCAGGATTAAATGCCACACGGGTAACAGGTGCTTCTGCCGAAGAATAAACACGGCTCTCACCACTGGCAGGAAATAATATGCTGACCTGACGGCCTTCAATGGCAACAACTGTGCCTAATCCTAAATCTGACTCTGTATCACTGATCCAACGCTGACCTAAGGAAAAATTCATGTATGTCTCGTCTATGATGAAAAAGGCGGCTATGTTACCTGTAAGCTAACACCACTGCAAGGCGCTATTTGGCTCACTTTTAATTAATTTTGTAAGTGTTAATTATTACTATTAAAACAACTTGTTTATGACTCTTTTTTAGGTAAATCAAAACTAATTACAGTTTGTAATAAAACGGACTTTTATGACAAATAGACTAAACTTACATTATGCCTTGGCAATTAAGTATTGCAGGTTTAAGTTTTGCCCGTTTTACTTAGTTATTTTGGTATAGCATAAAAATCATAAAACGTAAGGAAAGTGCTATGGAAAAAGCTTCGAACCTTGAAAGTAAAATGTATGTGCTAGATACCAACGTACTACTTCACGAACCCCTCGCTTATTTGTCTTTTCAAGAACATGACGTTGTAATTCCGATGACGGTGCTTGAAGAGCTCGACCACATAAAAGACAGAAAACACGACGTAAGCCGTGATGCGCGCGTCGCTATTCGTGGATTGGATGAAGTACTTAAAAATGCAACGCCTGAACAAATGCTACAAGGCGTGGCGCTGCCGAGTAACAAAAAGGCAAAAGCGAGCTCTGCAGGTACCCTCATTATTGTAAACGACCATTTATTTGCCGACTCCATTTCTGGTCTGCCGGGTAACGAAAACGACCATCGTATTATTAATTGCGCCGTGTATTTACAAAAGCAGCACAGTGATTCAAAAGTTATATTAGTAACAAAAGACATAAACATGCGTTTAAAGGCCAAAGGCGCAGGGCTTAAATATGTTGAGGATTACCGTACCGATCAACTTATTGACGATATCAGCTTACTCACTAGTGGTTATAAAAAAATTGAAGGTGATTTTTGGGACCATGTAGGGGAATGTAATACGCAGCAACACGGACGAGATACGCTTCATCATGTGCCTAAAAACTTAATACCTGATGTATTTTGTAATGAATATTTACTTGATGGAGGGGATCAGTTTGCGGCGCGTGTTAAATCGTACGATGACGAGCACATAACGCTAAAAGATATTGGTGTTGAGCGTTTAATGCATCAACAAGCATGGGGCGTTAAGCCCAAAAATATTTATCAGGGAATGGCGCTTGATGCGCTGCTAGATACAAGTATTGAACTTGTTATTTTAACCGGCCCTGCGGGGTGTGGTAAAACCTTGTTAGCGCTTGCCAGCGCCCTTGAAATGGTCATCGAAAAAGGTATTTACGATAAAGTAATAGTTACCCGTAATACGCCAGAAATAGCAGAGTCCATTGGCTTTTTACCAGGCACCGAAGAGGAAAAAATGGCGCCATGGCTCGCAGCCATTACCGATACGCTGGAGGTATTGCACAAAGGCGACGAAAATCCGATATCAAGCCGAAACTACATTATGGAGAAGGCTAATGTTCAGTTTAAATCGGTTAACTTTATGCGTGGGCGTAGCATTCAAAATGCGGTGGTAATTTTAGATGAGAGCCAAAATTTAACGGCATCTCAACTTAAAACGATTATTACCCGCTGCGGCGAAGGTACTAAATTAATTTGTACGGGTAACTTGGCGCAAATTGATAGTAACTATTTAACGCCAGTAACATCGGGCTTAACGTACATAGTAGAGCGCTTTAAAAACTTTGAAGGCAGCGCAACTATAAACCTCAACGGTGTTGTACGTAGTCGCTTAGCGTCATTTGCAGAAGAAAATTTATAACTTGCGCTTAACAAATTGGCTCGATAGTCTATCGATTGATTTTCGAGCCAAATGGCAGGCAGTACATTGAATTTTTTACCTCTGAAGCATTATTATCGTTCATTATTTATTGCGCTTTTAGTGCCATTGATTGTCGCTTTTTTACTGTGCTTGCACTTATATAATATAAAGCTTGAGCGGACGGTTGAAAAACGCGAAGCCGATTTTACGAATGTTTCAGCACAGGTTACTCACGGGATGGAGTCGGTGAGTAATCTACTCACCACCATGTTTAGCTTATACGAACAAACGACCTATCCAAAAATAAACCAAAGCTTACTCGAGGGCATAAATCAATATGATGGTTACTATTACCGTCACTTTAGTGAGCAAGGCACTGAAATTGTAGGTAAGGGGGAGTTTGCGTTATCTGCTAAGGCATTAATGCAGTGGCAGCAGGCTATTACATTAGGGCCTTCGTTTAATACAACGCTTGCATTAATGCAGTCGTTATCGGGTGTAGCGTATGTTGATAATAATGGTTTTGCTTATGTAAGCAGGCGCAACAAAAGCCAAAGTTTAATGCTTACTGAAATTCTAAATGGAAAATTCAAGCCAAAATTTTCACCAAACAAACTTACTTCAAGTCCCATTGTTAAAGTGAATGATAAATCGTATTTTGCTATTGGCCGACAACGAAGCACTGGCTCAGCCGATTACATTATTTTGATTTATGATGTTCAGGCAATTTCTGGGTGGTTAAAAAAGGTTTCACCGAACAGTGGTGAATATGTTTTTATGAACCAATCACATCAAGTTATCGCCAGCTCTAAACAGTTAATAGAGCAAGCAACAGCATTAAAAAATTATTGGCCTGATTTGGCCCTGCACCATAGTAAAAAAACAGTATTAACTAGTGATAGTAATTACTTTATGCAGCCTATGGATGAGTTACCTATTCACGCAGCATTTTACGAGCACAAACCTCAATTAATAAGCCCAATTAAGTATGAAATACTATTAGAGTTTGCATTTTTAACGCTATTTTTAAGTATTATGTTTGGTGTGTTTTTTTGGTTAAGTCAGCGCATTTTTATTAAGCCAATGACTCACTTAATGTCGTACCTAGAGAGTAACGGTACACAGCAAGAAGTGCAGCTCGATTATAAAGTACCGCTGAGCTGGCAGCCTTGGTTTTCTAAAGTGAAGCGTGTATTTACTAAAAACAAACAGTTAGTTGATTCATTACAAAGTGCAAATAAAGCTCTGGACGACCAGGTTCAGTTGCAATCAGAAAAACTAAGCCGCAGTTACGAAGCAAAAGAGCGCCACTTGGCTTTGCTCAACACTATGCTAAACAGTGTGCCAGATCTTATTTATTTTAAAAATATTGATGGATCATTCTTAGGATGCAATAAAGCATTTGAGGCGTACATCGGTAAAGATCAAACTGCATTAGTCGGTAAATATGTAGATGATTTAGGTGATAACGATCAACAAATAAATGCGCTTGAAAAACAAGTATTACAAAATAGAAACAGTGTTGAACAGCGAATAGAAACCGATAAAAAAACGTATCAACTTACTATTGCACCTTTTTATAACGAGCACCAACATCTGTTGGGGACTATGGGTATTGGTCGCGATATTACCGAACAGCAACAAGCATTATTGGCCTTAAAAGCATCAGAATCTAAATTTAGAAGTGCGATTGAATTTGCGGCTAACTGTGTGGTTTTACTCTCGCTTGAGCACACAATATTACAAGTAAATAAAGCGGCAAGAAAGCAGTTTTCTGAACAGCCAGTACTGGTTGGTGAGCAGTTAAAAGCATTGTTTGACGATACTCAATGGCAGCAAATAAAAAGCACTTTAGCGCAATTGCTAGATGACAAAAAACGCGTATACCACTTAACGCTTGCTCAAGGGCGCTTAACAAGTTGGTTGCAACTGAGTGTATCGCTTGTATGGGATGAAAACCGCGACCCAGCTTATTACGTTATTCACATTCAGGATGTGAGCGCATTAACTAAATCGAAACTAGATGCCGAACGAGCAACCCTTGCTAAAAGTCGCTTTATAGCCAATTTAAGTCATGAAATACGCACTCCTCTTAATGCTGTTTTAGGGCTGCTTGATATGCTTATTGAGCAAGGATTAACGCAAAAGCAATTACAACAAACGGATCAAGCTAAGCATGCAGCACAAAGCTTGTTGCTAATGCTCAATAGAATGCTTGATTTTGCACGCATAGAAAGTTCGCAAACCGATTTAAAACAAGCATCTTTTAGCATGGTTGAGCTGGTGGATATTTGTGAAAGTTTAACGGCTCCATTGTGCGAAGGAAAAGGTATTGAATTTGTTATTGATATTGACCCGTTAATAGCGACTGATTTGATATGCGACAGTATACGTTTACAGCAAATATTAGGTAACTTATTAACAAATGCTGTTAAGTTTACGAAAACAGGTTCTATCACTTTAAAAATGGAACTTATTGAAAGCGATAGCCTAGAGCAGCAACACATTTGCTTTAAAGTAATTGATACGGGGATGGGTATAGATGAAGCCGATCAAAGGCGTTTATTTGACGCCTTTACGCAAGGTGATGAGTCTTCAACACGTATACATCATGGTGTTGGGTTAGGTTTAGCGATTGTTAAACATGCGGTGTCATTAATGGGAGGGGAGATTGCTTTAAAGAGTAAAAAAGGCCATGGCTGTGAGTTTTACTTCAGCGTTAGCTTTTTGGTTGATACCACTAAAAATACGATGTTACCGACTAATACATTGGCTATTTTATCGGATCAAAGTAAAGAGCTTAAGCAAGTAACAAATGCTTATGCAAAGCTTGCTAATATTAATTTAGATGAAGTACTCAAATACCCAATTAAGCTCTCCAATACTCAGCAAATAATAATCGATGCGGCCGATTTACCTGCACTTTTAAATGTTGAAGCAATTAATGATTCGTTATCAGCTAAAGAAACATCGGTAATTATTATTAATCATCAGCACACACTTAATTTACCAACAAGTGAGCATTTAGCTGCGCATCACGTTAAAGCATCGGCATTGGGACAAAGGCTATTTAGCTTGAACTCTCAGCAACAGCCTAAAGCTAGTACCAATGCCGTAATATATAATATTGCTGAAACTAAAGTTGATATATCGGGTCTACTTGTATTAGCCATTGATGATAATCAACTTAATTTAGAAATAATTAGCAGTGTATTACGCCAAGCAAACGTAAGTGTTGTTACTGCTTTAAGCGCATCTATCGGCATGGAATTATTGCAAGTTTTAAAGCCTGACTTAATATTGATGGATGTGCAAATGCCGCAAATAGATGGCTGCCAAGCTACGGCTTTAATTCGTCAACAGTTTGACGCAAAGCAACTGCCTATTTTTGCTTTAACGGCTCATTGTGAACCCGCTGATATTGAACGTTCTTTAAAGTGCGGTATGAATAAGCATTTAACTAAACCAGTTGTTGCTAAGGTACTTATTGATGCAATTGCCGATTTAAACTTAGTTAAACCAAGCTTTTTTGAAAAATCATTCGCATTAACGCAGTTTAGTATGGATGAAAAGCTCCTCAATACAATGATTGGTAAATTTGCTAATTTATGCGAAACCCAGCTATTGCAAATAGAAGAAACAACCAATAAGGATGATTTGGTACGCTTAGTGCATAGTATAAAAGGTGTAGCAGGTAATTTAGGCTTTAGACGATTGTCTCACTGCGCTTTATTGTGTGAAAGAACACTTAAAACAACTAACAAGCCTGTTGAAATAACACTGAAAGAGCTTATTATGCATTTAGAACAGGTAATTGTTTTTATAAAAGGGGTAGGGGCTAGGGATGTCGAAAAGAGCTAAAGTACTTATTGTAGATGATGATCCAATCAACAGATTAGTACTTGAAAAAACACTTAAAGTAGAACACGACGTATTCTTAGTTGAAAGTGGTGAAAAAGCACTGACCTTTGTAAAAACTGCGCAAGTTGATTTAATTATCCTTGATGTGATTATGCCAGGAATTGACGGCTATGAAGTGCTTGTGCAACTTAAAGAAAATCCGATAACTCAATCGATCCCCGTTATATTTATATCAGCTAATCGTAGCCATGACGACGAAGCTAAGGGCCTAGAGCTCGGTGCTATGGATTATATCACCAAGCCATTTAGCCCTTCTATTGTGCGTGTTAGGGTTCGTAACCAGTTACTTATAAAGCAAAAAAATGATCTGCTAGAAATGTTAGCCTCAATCGACGGCTTAACTGAAATCCCAAATAGACGCTACCTAGACGAAAACTTAGCTCGTGAATGGCGCCGAAGTAAACGCAGTGGAACCCCGCTATCGGTGTTACTTATGGATATAGACCACTTTAAGCGTTACAACGATTGCTACGGACATCGTGCTGGCGATGAATGTTTAAAGGATGTTGCACAAGCACTCGCAGCTCAATGTGAACGTGGTAGTGACTTTATAGCTCGTTATGGTGGTGAAGAATTTGCAGCTGTATTACCTGGAATGAATAGGCATGAGGCTATGGAGTTTGCTAACAAATTACGCAATGCTGTAAATGCTTTGAATATAGAACATAAAGGCTCATTAAATGCAGACCACATCACTATTAGTATAGGTATCGCCACCACTCAAAGTGGTAAAGTGTATGCTGAGCAAGCGTTATTAGAAGAGGCCGATTTAGGCCTATATGCCGCTAAAGATGCAGGGCGAGATAGAATAGTTGCACTCTAAAAACTTAATATACAAAAACGCCAATATTCATATATTGGCGTTTTTGTATCAAACATTTTTTATTGGTTACTGCGTGATCATACCTAAAGCGGTTTCACCAATGCCCACTAACTTATCATTTTTAAATACAAGTGGCGTACATTCATCTTTCGTTGTTTTAGAATCTGAATGTTTGCTATGAGTTACATAAAAAAGTACTTGGTATACATCGTCATCTTTTTTTAATAGCTCTGTGAAATTAGGCGTTTTTAATTGCGTCAAAACAGATTGGTAACTGCTATCCATTTTTAGCTCTGATATAACTTCACGATTATTTTTATGTTGTGCTTGCCAGCTAGATGAATTCTTACCAGCCCAATGAGTCTCAGCTTCACCATCTGATACGGCAATAACACAGCCTGTTAAAAATGGAGCGATTAAAGCGGCTGCTAAAAGTGATTTTTTCATTTTTATTTACCTTAATAAGATTTTTAATTGGTTATTAGCTGTATTAAAGCAAAGAGTAGACCATATTTATAAGTTGTTATTAATCAGTTTGTTAAGTGGGTTAAGCTGTTTTTATCTAATAAAATATTAAATGTATTAGTAAAAACAGCCATTTTTTAGCTTATTTGATTACTACAATAAAATCACTACACCAAGCGGTTGCGTGATTCGCCTTTATTAAATGCAGCAATATTTAAACTTACTTCATTAATTAAACGCACAATAGATTCGGTGCTTGCCCATGCTATATGTGGAGTAAGTAAAAGGTTATTACCTTTGTAATTAGCAAGTGGGTTTGAAAGCTCAGCTGGTTCTTTAGTTAGTACATCAACACCGGCTCCAGCAATTAGGTTTTGCTCAAGCGCTGTCGCTAAGTCGGATTCGTTAATAATTCCACCACGTGCTGTATTAATAATTATAGCGCTTGGCTTCATCATTTTAAGCTCATTAAGTGCAATTAAATCACGTGTTTCATCTGTTAGCGGACAGTGTACGCTGATTATATCGGCTGTTTTAATGACGTCTTCAAAAGGCGTACGACCGTCGCGACATTTAACACCTTTGCGCTCTGCAACAATAACATTTGCGCCAAATGCCTCAGCCACTTTAGCAACGCCTTTACCTAGCGTACCACCGCCTATAATGGCAAATGTTTTACCTTGTAAGTCGTTAAAGCTGTAATCGAGTATGCAAAACATTTCACTTTTTTGCCACGCGCCTTGCTGGCAATCCGCCTGATAGCGGTGTGTGTTACCCAGTAAGTTAGTAATTAAAGAAAACGTATGTTGAACAACAGAAGGTGTTGAATAGCCAGCTACATTAGTTACGGCAATACCAAATTCTTTAGCGGCTTCTAGATCAACATTATTAGTACCAGTTGCACTTACACAAATTAATTTAAGCTGTGTAAGTTTGCTAATAGTGTCGCGGTTTAAAACGGCTTTATTAGTGATTAATACATCAGCACCTTGGCAATGTTCAATAACTTGCTCTGGGCTAGTAAGTTCATAAGTCGTTAATTTACCAAGTTGTTCAATACCAGTAAGAGACGTTTTAGCTAACGTTGCGTTATCAAGAATAGTAATGTTCATTATGAGCCCTAAAATAAGTGGATCTGAAAGAGTTAAAATCGTAAAAAGATGCCTACGATCCATCAAAAATCTAAAATACGAGCTTAAGGTACTACGAAAGAAAGGCTTTGTTAATGGTATTACTACCAAATGATTAGAGGGCTTTGTATTAGTGGTCTGCCCACTAGCAGATTGAGAACATGGTATTTTGCTAGACTGATCAGATTTTTGCACTTTTAAGCAAGCTCATGGTCATAGAAGGTAATTAAACTCGGCTTTAAAGCAAGTTGCTAAAAATAAAAATCGTTTTTTTGGTTATTTCGCATTTTAGATTGGCTGAGTTATAATCGGATATAGACATAAACGGTGCGCTTTGGCGTACCGTTTTTTAACATTGTAGATGTAGTAATGAGTGAATTAGAAGATAAATACGCAGATATACGCCCATACAACGACGACGAAGTTGCGGCGTCGCTTACACGTTTAATTAACGATGATGCGTTTATTGATGTAATAGCAAAGTATAATTTACCGCGCTTTTTATCGGCAGTGCCTTTTATTGCGCGTCCAATGGTAAGAAGTCAGTTACGCAAAAAATGGGGCAAAGTAAGCACCGTTGAAGATGTGCAAAATGAAGTGGCACAATACTTAGATAAACTAGTGAAACGCACCACATCAAAAGTTACCTTTTCTGGGTTAGAACAGTTAGATGCTAACCAGGCCTATTTATTTATTTCAAACCACAGAGACATAGTGCTTGATCCTGCATTAGTTAACTGGGGTTTATACCAACATAAAATGAAAACAGTGCGTATTGCTATTGGCGATAATTTATTGCAAATACCTTACATTACTGAGCTTATGCGTCTAAATAAAAGCTTTATAGTTAAGCGCTCTGCTAAAGCACCAAAAGAGATGTTAAAAGCACTGACTCAATTATCGTCATACATTTATGATTCTGTGGTCGGTGGAAATTCTATTTGGATTGCGCAAAAAGAAGGGCGTGCAAAAGACGGTTTTGATCAAACTGATCCTGCGCTTTTAAAGATGCTGCAATTAAATGGGCGTAAACAAAAGAAAGAGTTTGGCGATTATATTAAAGAGTTAAAAATAGTGCCTGTTTCTATTTCTTATCAATATGAGCCGTGTGCAATTGCTAAAGCCAAAGAGCTTTACCACAAGCAACATCATGGTGAGTACGTTAAATCGGCTGGTGAAGATATTGCGAGCATTGTTGAAGGCTTTAGTACTGCTAAAGGGCACGTGCATTTAGCATTTGGGCAACCAATTGAATCTAAATGTGATAGTGCTGAAGAGCTTGCTAAAACAATTGATAGGCAAATTGTTGATTCGTTTTATTTACACCCAGGCAATTACATCGCTGGTGGTTGTAAAGATGCGGTAATAGACTCTCCTGATACAGCGACATTTGAACAACGTTTAGCTTGTGTACCTGAAGAGTTAAAACCATTAGTGCTAGCTATGTACGCTAAGCCATTTCACCGTAAAACAGAGATAAATACTAATAGCTGTGAACATTAATACTCACAGCTCAATGAAATTAAGCAGCAATTAAATTGCTGCTTTTTTTTTGCTCAAAAATAACGCTATACTAATACCTCCTCTTCAACTGGGCGGTACTTATGCATGCAACAAATTGAAATATTTGATATTCCAAGTCCTTGCAAGAGTATTTGCTTAGTTAATAACAGAGGGTATTGCAAAGGGTGTTATCGTAGTCGGGATGAACGCTTTTCGTGGAATACCTTAACTAACGACCAAAAAAAGAAGGTGCTTAGTTTGTGCCAGCAGCGCTACAAACGTTATCTTCAAAAAAAGCAGCAAAATGCAGTGCCAAGCACACAGGCGCAGCAGCAAGGGTTCGACTTTTAAAAGCTTAATCCATACTTGGCTCTTAGTGCGTACACAGTGCCATTGTTAGTTAAGTTAATTAATGACATTTTAAGCTTTTCTACCAAGTTTTCATTACGCTTATTTAAATAATGATAAAGCGGATAGGTATTCAACACTTCTTTTACAAAGCAACCTTGAGGTGACGGGAGCTCATTGTTTTGCATTATAAAATTAATCATTAAAGCTCCCTGTACTTTTTTCTGAGCAAGCAAATTAAGTTGGGTATTCATGCTTTTAACTTTAATAATATTCCCTGCAAACTGTGTGCTTGCTAAATAATGTTCTTGGACAGGGTAGCCATCAACAATTGCGACGCTATCGAGCTGTTCTAAACTGCTAGGTAAACAGTTTTTATATAATACTAAGTCAAACTTAAAGAGCTCATAATCGACCCTAATTAAGTTTTCGTAATTTTCTTCAACGCTTGCATCTCTTCCTAACTGCCCATCAAGTACGCCATTATTTGCAGCTAGCAAAGCATTTTGGTGGCTAAAATCGATTATATGTATTTTAAAACCGATATCTGCGTATGCTAACTTTAATAACTCTAAGGCATAATCAGCTTGTGGTGTACTTTGCGGACGATTAAAAGTGAGGTTGTATTGATGACTAAAACAAGAGGCACTAAAAAATAAATTTACCAATAATAACAAGATACTTAAATGTCTATTCATTATCAGTTCCAATTACTACAGAAATAAATAAAATAAGACGCGTATAATAACAAGGAGATTACCTCTTGCCCAGTTTCGGGGTTAATCAAATAATTTTAAAAGCGAATGAGGAAGTATTGTGAGTTTTAATTTATGCCTATTGCCACGTGAAGAAAAATACCAAATTCAGTTAGATTATGAAGCGTCTTTTTGGGCGTATCAAATTAAGCGAAATAAAAAAACGAGAGAGCAAGTTTATAATACAATCCATAGCCGTCCAATGGCTGAACAAATGGTTTTGAAGCAAAAATTTGAGCAATATTTAGCGCTAATGCTTAGCTAAGTGTTGATATAAAAATGTATATAGTTGAATTGCTGGATGGGCTAAAAGTTCCACTCGTTAATAAATTTTATAAAAAACATAATGTAAGAGGACGGGCTAATAAACAAGATAAGGTATGGGTTACTTACTATAATAATGAAATAGTTGCAGCATGTAGGCTGCAAGATAAAACAGAGTTTTTATTTTTATCTACCGTGTTTGTTGCGCTGGAACATCGCGGTAAAGGTGTTGCTAAACAGCTATTATCAACACTCTTAAAGTCGCAAGATAAGATGATTAATACCTTCGCATATAAAAACGTAGTTGATTTATATTGTGCTATTGGTTTTAACCAGGTGTTAACATATACTCTTGCTTTACAAGTACTTTTTGATACTTACAAACATCGAAATATAGTCGCTCTAGAGTACCCATAATAATAAATAATAATATGGAATAAGCATGAGTAAATGCGTTAATGGGATCATTAGTTGCTTTGTAGTTTTAATAACTATCCTAAGTTGCCAAGTAGGCGCACAAGTAAAACGTTTATCTCCAAGCGAAGGCTTATCGCAAAGCTACGTTAATACAATGCTTATCGACACTAATGGTTACCTTTGGCTTTCTACTGAGGCTGGGCTTAATCGTTATGATGGCTATCAAGTTATTCCAATAAACGGCCCTAATGGTGAATTAGAAGAAGCGATCATTGATCGTATTTACCAAGACCCTCAAGGGCACATTTGGATAGCCTCTTTACTTGCAGGCCTATTTAGATACGACCCCGTAACAGATTCATATCAGCAATTTCTAGAAAAACCTACCAGTGAAGAAGAAATTATCAATCAGTCTGTTTTTAGTATGGTGGCAGTTGATAAAAAAACACTTTGGATTGGGCGAGGCCGCGATTTTGCAAAGCTTGATATCGCAACCGGAAAAATCACAACTATTTTTGAGCTGCCTGCTAAATATAAAAATACCCTTGTGAGAAAGCTGTTTGCTTACAATGGTTATATATTTATAGGTACAAGCCATGGCGCATACGTATTTGATATTGCCACAGAGCAAGTTAGACCCCTGCAGCATTTAAAAGGTGAAGCTGAACATATTTACCAAAATAATGTTAAGTCTTTCGCATTAGGTGAAAATAAACAGTTGTTAGTAGGGGCGGTACAAGGCTTATACGAAGTTGATATTAGTAACTTATCAAAAATGTTTGAACGCCCAGATTTACCTTTTAAAAGTAAAGTATTACTAAGCGATTTAAATGTTTGGAGCATAGTAAACGAACACGGAACAATAGATTTAGCTACCGACAAAGGCTTGTTTAAATTTGATTTAAACACCGGGGAGATGATTAAAAACACTCGAATAGCCCAAAGTAAGTACACACTTGCCGATACCAGTATTATTGATATGGCAAAAGATAAATCGGGTGGTACGTGGGTTGCGACTAAAACCGACGGTGCGTTTTACTTATCTCATGACAGCTACCATTTTAATAATGTCGATGGCACTTTGCTCGGGGGGGATGGTTTATCGCATCACTCTATCTGGGGAATTACCGAATATAAAGACAAGCTTTGGCTTGCAACGCATAACGGTATTACCGAGGTTGATTTAAAAACAAATATTGGTAAAGCTTATTTAAAAGATTACAAAGTCGACTTACTCACCACTGAGTTTACCGTATATGAAATAACGCCTTATAAAAATAATTTATGGCTTTATACAAATCGTGGTTTGTTTATTTTTGACCCTGTAACGCATCAAGTTAGTGAACCTAAAGTACATAACCGTGCTAATCAGGAGCTAATTACCGGTAGGGTACATGGCGTTACATTAATGCCAAATGGCGATCTATACTTTGTGCACTCAGATCATGGGGTATTTATATACAATATAGATTCTCAAGTAATAACGCGTTTGGGTGGTCAGTTTGATCAATTTGAACCCTTTTTAGCCCATGGCTTTTTACCTGCGCTGAGCAATAAACCAGATTCACCATTATTTTTTAATGCCGGTATTTTATACCAAGTAAACCCAAGTGATTTAGCACTTAAAATGATTTATAAAGTGCCAAAACAGCATGAAAACGTAGCCATTAGTGTGCTTTCTTACTTAATTGATAACAACAATATATTGTGGATATCACTTTCTAATTTCGGCTTAATAGGCCTTGACGCATCTACTTATCAATTAGTCCATACAATCGATTTAGAGAGGAATAAATTAGGCACTCTGCTATACGATATGGTGCTAGATGATGATGGCATGATCTGGATGAGTAGCCATAAAGGCATTTGGCGATTAAACCCAGAAACACTTCATTTTCAGCAATTTTCTACATCAGAAGGGCTACTCTCTGCTGAGTTTAATAGCAACGCCATGGCACAGCTTAAAGATGGCCATATTGCGTATGGTAGCTTAAAAGGCTTTACCTACTTTCATCCAATGGAGAACCAAAATTATCAATCGCTTATTGATCACGTAAATATTACGCGAGTAGATTTAATGTCACGAGATTTATCGCTTGATTTAAAACAACCGCTCAACGAGGTTGTTTTAAACCATGATGATATAGGGCTTGAAGTTGCATTTTCGGCCATGGCATTTAGTAATCAAGAACGCATCATTTATGAGTATCAACTTGATAACGGACAAAAAAGTTATACCCGAAATAACAACCGTGTATTGTTTCCAAAATTGAATCCAGGTAATTATCAATTAAAAGTTTGGGCTAAAGACCCCCTGACTGGCGAATATACCTCGCCTGCTATTTTAAAAATAAAAGTAAAGTATCCGCTTTGGCGTGCACCTTATTTTATGGTGCTTTACGGCATGCTGTTTATTGGCTTTGTTGCTATGTGGGTTATGCGCCGTAATAAAATTCAGCGTATTTTATTGGCAGCAAATAAAGAAAGTAAAGAAAGCGAAGCCCGTCTAAAGCTAGCGCTTGAAGGTAGCGAATCGGGTGTTTGGGATTGGGAATCAAGCAATCCAAGTATTTACCAACCTCGCTTAGCGAGTGAGTTAGGCTACGAAAATGAAACCGTGAGCCTTGATGAATATTTATCTAAAATTCATCCGCAAGATAAACAGCTATTTCGCTTAGAGTGGCTTGAGTTTTTATCTACCGATAAAGGTTACTTTAATTGTACCTACCGCCTGCGCCATGCAAAAGGCTATTGGCGCTGGTATAAGGATTTTGGAAAAGTCGTTGAATGGGATGATAAAACGCCACAAAAAGTAGCGGGTACCTACACAAATATGACCCGTGAGATGGTGTTTGAAGAACACGCTTTACTATTTACGGCAGCATTTGAGCAAACACGTGATTGGGTGTTTATCCTCGATAAAAATTTAAATATTCGGGCTTCTAATAAATCACTGCAAACCGCCTTTAACTTCTCTGCTGAGTCGTTATCTAGTCGAGCATTAAATTTAGGTATATCGCGCAGCAATCGTTTTGATTATTTACGCATAATGCAAAAGCTATCTATTGGAGAGCACTTTTCGTGTGAAGACAGTGTAGTTTTAGCAAGTGGTGAGTCGCGTCATGTACTTGTGAAAATAAGTGCAGTGGCGGATAACGAACAGCGCCTTAATAGCTATGTCATTATTTTAACCGATATAAATGCACAAAAATCAGCCGAAAACGAGCTGCACTTATTGGCCAACTACGATGCCTTAACAGGGTTGCCAAATCGTACATTATTTAATGACCGCGTTGAACACGCCCTTGAGCAAGCAAAATTTCACGAATGTAAAGTCGCTTTATTACATATAAATATTAAGCGTTTTAAATACTTTAATGACTCTTTGGGGCATGCAGTTGCTGATGAGCTAATTAAAGAAGTCGCTGAGCGTTTAAAATGCTCCTTGCGTCCATCTGATAGTGTTGCTCGATTTGGTGGCGATGAATTTGTAGTACTGGTGGAAGATATTCAGCAAATCGAACAAGTACTCATTATATGCACTAAGTTGATGGATTGTGTGAATCAAAATATTACGATTAATGGCCAAGTTGTAAACGTTAATTTAAGTATTGGTGTGTCTATATCACCAGATGATGCACAGCAAGGCTCTGCGCTTTTAAAAGCTGCGAGCATAGCGTTATATCATGCAAAAGACTCTTTGGAGGGCCGTTATCAGTTTTATAAGCAAGAGATGAATCAGCATGTTCAAAGAGCGTTGCATCTTGAGTCTCAGCTAACTAAAGCGTATCAAGAAGAAGAATTTTGTAATTACTACCAGCCTATCATTAACGCTGAAAGTCAAAAAACAGAAGGCTTTGAAGTACTGCTGCGTTGGCCTGAAAATAAGCTTGTGCAAACTCAAGAGTTTTCGGTGGCAGCAGAAGGTATAGGCCTAATTACAAAAATTATGCTGCAGACTTTTGCGCGCGCTTTATTAGAGCTAAAAGAGTGGCGAAAAGCCTCACCTAGCCTGTATTTATCTATTAATTTATCGGCTCTTGATTTTGAGTTTAAAGATCTTGTTCCTGAAATTAAAAAAGCGTTAAGTAATTCAGGAGTGTCGTCTGAGGCAATTGTTTTTGAAATAACCGAATCAATATTAATGCGTGATTCAAAAGAAGCGCTACACAGCATGGAACAACTTAAAAAGTTGGGCTGTAGATTGTACATGGATGATTTTGGTACGGGTTACGCATCGCTTACTTATTTAAAGCGTTTTCCTATTGATGTATTAAAAATAGATAGAAGCTTTGTACAAGACATAGGCATAGATTCTGACGATGAAGCTATTATTCAATCAATACTCGCGCTTGCAGATAGTTTAGGTAAAGAATGTGTAGCTGAAGGCGTAGAAAGCTCGCACCAACTCGCCTTTTTAAAGGCGCGAGGATGCATGCATTTTCAAGGGTACTTATTTAGTAAACCGGTACCTAATACCGAAGTACTACCGCTTATTAATCGCAATTGGAGTGATATATTTAATTAATAATAGCAGTACTTATTTAAGGCCTTTTACCGCAGTGCCTGCAAAACAAATGGCTATTATGCTCATTCAACTGCGTTTTAATGGCCTTATTAGCTTCTAGTTTACTCAAGCCTAATTTATAGCGTAGTTCTTCTAGGTGTTCTTGTTGAGTATTATTAAGGGTGCCATCTTGAATTTGTTCATGTACGGCATCTTCAAAAAATTGGCGGCGTTTACGTATTTGTTCTGAAAAACTAGACGCCAGTAAACCGGTAGGTATTGCAACCATTCCCATGCTCAGTAGTGTAATAACCCCGCCGAAAAACTTACCCAATGGCGTTATAGGTACTACATCGCCATAACCAACGGTTGTTAGTGTTGCCATTGCCCACCACATAGCCGCAGGAATAGAGCCAAATTTATCGGGTTGTATGTCGTGCTCAATTAAGTAAATTCCGCATGAAGCTAAAATAAGCACGACGGCCATAATAAAAAAAGCAGCCATTAATGAACTACCTTCATCGTTAAAGGCTTTTAAAAGTAGCTGCATGGCGCGTGAGTAGCGAGTGAGTTTAAATACCCTTAATAGTCGGAGCACGCGTAAAAAACGTAAATCGAGAGGAAATAAAAACATCATTAAGCTTGGTAAAATCGCAATTAAATCAACAATTGCCAAAGGAGAGAAAAAATAGCTAAGCCGACGTTTGGTATGAGACCCTTCCATTGCTGCATATCGTGTTTTATCTACGCAAGCCCAAAGCCTGGCTAAGTACTCAATAGCAAAAATAGCGACCGAGACAATTTCTAAAACTAAGAATTCGTTGTAATACTGCTCTGCCACACTTGGGATTGATTCAATAACAATGGCTACAACGTTGATCATTATTAAGCTAATGAGTGCAATATCAAGAATATGTCCCGCTCGATGGTACTGGCCTGTGCCTTCAAACAGGCAAGCCATTTTTTGTCTTAAAGTGTGTGGTTCATTCATTATTTAAGTTTAAGTACCATGTTAATACTGCCTTCTTCAAAGTCGCGACTAATTTTAAAACCTAACTTACGGGCAAGCTCAATCATCCCTGTATTCTCTGGTAAGGTTATGCCTTCAATCGATTCCACACCTTGACGTTTACAGTGGTTAATTGCTGCACTCATTAGTATGCGACCAAGCCCTAAACCTTGGCAATCTGAGCGTACTACAATGGCAAACTCAGCATGCAGGTTATCGGGGTCCATAATGACGCGAGACACACCTAATGTGCGAGTTTTACCTTCAAAGCGTTGGCAAACAATAAACGCCATTTCACGGTCGTAATCAATTTGCGTCATTTTCGCGAGTTGATCGTGGTTAAATTGTGGTAGTTCGCCAAAAAAGCGTTTATATCTGTCTTCTTTATTAAGTGACTCGTCAAATGCTTTATGAGCTTGTTCATCTTCTGGCTTTATTGGTCTGAGCGTAGCTTGGGTGTTGTTTTTAAGTGTTACCACTTCAACAAGTTCAATAGGGTAGGGACGAATAGATAAGCGCTTACGATTGCTCTGAGCTTGATAACGGCTAAGTGTCATGGTGGCATCGAGCACTAAAAACTGTCCATTACTGGCAAGTATAGGATTAAGTTCCATTGAGCTTATGTCAGGTTGATCAATAACTAACTGAGAAATACGCGTTAGCAGTGCACACAAACGATACTTATCAACTTTTTCGGGTAATATGCGCTCCTTTAATACGCCTTTATCGTGCGCTGCGGCAATTAAATACTTTGCTAAGTTCATATTTAGTGGAGGCAGAGCAACGGCGGCTTGCGCATATTCAAGGCCGGTGCCTGCTTCACCTAATAATATAACAGGACCAAAATTAGGCTCGGTTTTAATCGCAATTCGCAGCTCATTTGCGCCTGCTCGCGGCGCCATTTTTTGTAATGAAAACCCTTCAATAACAGCATCCGGATAAGTGTTTTTAATACGGATAAGCATTGCAAAAGCAGTTTGTTCAACCTCGTTCGCGTCGTTTAAGTTAAGCACCACACCACCTACTTCAGACTTTGAAGCAATACTTGGGCTAATAAGTTTTAACGCGACCGGAAAACCAAGTTCTATGGCTTGCTCTCTGGCTTCTGTTGGGGTGTAAGCCACCTCAGTTTGAATGCATGTAATACCATAGTGATTTAATACTTGGCTTGCCTGATGGGTAGGTAAGTAGCTTTGTCCGTCATCTAAAAACTCATTAATAAGCGCTTTAGCTGCTACTTTATTTATTTTTGCGTCATCTGTATTCGACTCAGGTGTTTGCGTTAAATGCTTTTGGTTACGGCGATACGTTACCAAGTGCATAAACGCGCCAACAGCACCCTCTGGTGTTCTATAAGTTGGTATTGCGTTGTTTGAGCACACTTTTCTGGCGGCGTAAGATGCGTCTTCACCCATAAAATTAGTTATAACGTAAGGGCGTGCCATTTTGGGTAATGTTTGTAAGGTTTCTACAATAATGTTGGCATAGTCTTCGCTGGGCGCAAGCGCTGAGGGGGTATGGATAATCAGTAAGTTTTTAACTTCTTTTGCGTGCAGTAAAATTTCTAATGCTTGCTTATAACGCGCTGGTGCTGAATCGCCAAAAATATCCACAGGGTTTGAGGTGGTTTCTGATTGCGGAATTACTTTATTTAGCGCATTTCGGGTTTCAGCGCTCAACTCGGCTAATTTACCGGAGCTTTGAATTAGCTCATCAACGGCCATAACACCGGGGCCGCCACCATTAGTTAAAATTGTCAGTTGCTCTACTTTTAATAATTTTGGATGCATGGCGAGTGTTTGTGTTGCTGCAAATAGCTCTCGTAAATCATTTACGCGCAGCATACCCGCTCGTTGAAATAACGCATCGTAAACAGCATCAGAGCTTTGCTTTCCGCCGGTGTGAATTTCGGCTGCAAGTGCGCCTGCACTTGTTTTACCTGTTTTAATTGCAATTACAGGTTTACTAAAGGCCGCAGCTCTTGCTGCTGATATAAAGCCACGAATATCTTCAATGTTATCAATGTAGAGTAAAATAGCTTTGGTTTTAGCATCACGACCTAAAAAGTCGAGTAGTTCATTAAAGTTTATATCAAGGCAATCACCTACCGATACAAAATATGAAAAGCCAATTTCTTTGTTTTTAGCCCAATCTAAAATGGTTGAGCATACTGCTGCTGATTGCGATACAAATGCAATTTTACCTGGGCTTGCTACTGTATGTGAAAAGCTCGCATTTAAACCAATATGAGGGATCAGCAAGCCCAAACAATTGGGTCCAAGCAAAGTAACCTGTTTGGCTTGAGCGCATGCTTTAAGTGCGCTTTTTTGCTCTCCAGACAGCCCATCGGCAATAACAATAGCGGTTTTACAGCCAAGCTCTCCAAGCTGCTCAATAATATCAATTAAGGTATTTTTGTTAGTACAAATAACAGCTAGGTCGGGTACTTTTGGTAAGTCAGCAATAGAGGGGTAAGCAAGTACGCCATGTACTGCGCTATGGCTTGGAGTAACGGGCATTATCGGCCCTTTAAAACCGCCTTGAAGTAAGTTGCGCATAACCACAAAACCAGCACGAGTTGATATATTAGAGGCACCAATAACGGCCACTGAGCTTGGGTTAAAAAACTGGGTAATGCGCTTAAGGCTCATGGTTTTTCCTAGGCTGATTAAATTTTGCGTTATTTATAGTCTCAATGTACCCTGTTTACTGTGTTATTTCGAGCGTCTAGATGCTTATTATTGATATCAATCAAGGAGATTATTGTGAATAAAACCCCCGGTTTTTACATTGTTATAGCGGCTATTTGTTTAAGTATAGGCTTAATTAGCTTAGGATTTATTTTAAAGAGCACAGCTCTCAGTGTAAAAGAGATGGAACGTACTGTGCAGGTTAAGGGATTGGCCGAGCGAGAAGTTATAGCCGATACGGTAATTTGGCCTCTGCAATTTAGTGATGCCGACAATAATCTTGAAAAATTAGTAAGCCGAGTTGAGAAAAAAAATGATGCGGTAACTGCTTTTTTAAAACTGCATGGTTTTGACGACGATGAAATAACAATAGGCAGCCAGTCAGTTATTGATAAGCAAGCACGTGAATACAGTAATGAAAATCAGCAATTTAGATATATAGTGCGCTCAAATATTATTGTTTATTCTGATGCGCCAGATAAAGTAAAAAACGCGCTGAGTAAAGTAAGCCAGCTTGCTAAACAAGATATCGCAATAGTGCAGGACAGCTACGAAACAAAAGTTGAATACATTTTTACTGGCCTCAATGATGTAAAGCCTGCGATGGTGCAAGAAGCAACTGAAAAAGCGCGTGAAGTCGCTAATAAATTTGCTAAAGACTCTAATTCAAAATTAGGCAAAATAAAAACAGCTCGCCAAGGGCAATTTAGTATCAGTAATCGAGATTCAAACACACCGCAAATAAAAAATATAAGAGTGGTAACCAGTGTTGAATATTATTTAAATGACTAGGGCCTGTTGACCTTTCAGGATTAAAATTTGTTCAATCTAGGGGCCGATTTAATCGCGGCGTGAGGTTTGTAACCTAGCGGGCTAAGTAAAAACCGAGCAAAGCTTCCGCGTCCTGCTCACGCCCCTTACCTACATCCATGTAGGCAACAAAGAGTAAATTGCCCCTAGGCAGAACCCTTCGGGCAGCGCATGTTTGGCATTTATTCCACGTTATCGCCTATTAATGGGGAATAACCACACTGCATAGGCTCTGCCTTGACTAAATACCAAACATACTGCTGTAAATTTAACCTCGAAAGATAAACAGGCCCTAGGAAATAATATGTCAGAGTCTAAATATGGTCAGTTTGTACTGGCGCCCCGTTCGTATTTTTTTACTGCTATAGCGAGCGTGGTGTTTGCGTTTATTGGCTTTAGTTATAATGCATGGCGAATGGAGGCAAGTGAAGAGAACAACAATACACGCATTGCTAGCTTTCAAATATTACAAGAACTAGCCGAGCTTGAGCTTATTGTATTTGCCGCACATTACGATAATAACAAAATAGATGGCAGCCCTAGAAAAGGCTGGGTTAAAGTTAACTTAATTCATGACTTAAGCTACTTAGCCGTTGATAAAGTACATTTAAAAACAAAAGACTTACAAAAGGTCTGGCAAACAAATTGGCCAAATATGGTTGATCACGAAAGTGCTGCGCAATCTATTACACATGCCATAGACATTGTGCGTACAGAAGTTGTGAGTGAATTAAAGCGCCTTGATTAAGTGAGCAACTTGCGCCGTTGAGCGTTGCAAGTAAGCGGCGCTCAGTAAAATTGTGGTCTCGTTAACTTTTTGCCCTTTTAGTACGTTGGCAAGCTGCTGTTTTGCGTTAGGATTTTGTTTTTGCTCTATTTCCATTAATGCTAACAAAGCTGAGAATTCATGCTTTACCGGTGTGCTCGATTTATTTGCATAGGCAATGTAGCAGGCAACTGGTGTTAATCCGTGAGAGTTGGGCTGCGCCAACGCTTTAACTAAGTCATCATTTGATTCAAACAACATTAAAGAGCGTACATAGTTAAATGGCAGCTTTGTAGCATCGGCATGCTTAAACACATTGTGCAGTACATTATTTCCTTGAGTATCTTGTACTAAAAAGCCTTTATTTACTCTCAGCGCTGGGGTGAAAAAGCTCAATGCGTCAATATTAGTGAGTTGGTTAATAAATAGAGAAGGTGCTGTATTAGTACTTAATATACGGATTGCTATGTTTTGCATAAAGTCATACTTAACACTCAACCGTTGGGCGCTGTCATATAAATGGTTAAGCTGTAAAGTTTGCTGGGCAGGGCTTAACTGCCTAAAGTCGTTATCGAGCTCATTTAACTGCTGCTTTGAAATACGCGCATTAAGTAGTTGTATGCTTAAATCCATTATTATTTCCAAAATCTTTTTTACTACTATAAAACAAAAAAGGTCGCAAATGCGACCTTTTCATATTTAAAGCAATTGTTTAAATTGGTTTTAAGCCTTTTTGCTTGCTACCCATTCATTAACAAAGTTTTCTAGTACATTAAGTGGTACAGGACCATTTTTAAGCACTACGTCGTGGAACTGGCGAATATCAAATTTATCACCAAGTTGCTTTTTAGCTTCTTCACGAAGCTCTAAAATCTTAAGCATACCCACTTTATAAGCTGTTGCTTGTGAAGGCATTACAATGTGACGCTCAACCATTTTAACACCGTCAGATGTTGCATTAGGCGTGTTATTTACGTAGTAATCAATACCTTCTTGGCGAGTCCACTTCATTGCGTGAATCCCCGTATCAACAACTAAGCGACATGCGCGCCATAATTCCATTGAAAGACGACCAAAATCTGAGTAAGGGTCTGAGTACATGCCCATTTCTTTAGGAATGAACTCTGAGTATAAACCCCAGCCTTCAATATACGCTGTGTAGCCACCAAACTTACGGAACTTAGGAATACCTTCTAGTTCTTGCGAAATAGCTATTTGCATGTGGTGTCCCGGAATACCTTCGTGGTATGCCAGCGCTTCCATTTGATACGTTGGCATTGCTTCCATATCGTAAAGGTTAGCGTAGTAAACACCTGGGCGTGACCCATCTGGAGCTGGCTGTTGGTAAAATGCTTTACCTGCTGCTTTTTCACGGAATGCTTCAACCGCTTTTACTTTTAAACCTGCTTTTGGTTTAACAATGAATAACTCATCTAAACGCGTTTTCATTGTATCAATAAGCCCAGTGGCTTCATCAAGGTAGCGTTGTTTACCTTGTGCATCATTAGGGTAGTAAAATTGCTTGTCAGTTTTCATAAACTGCATAAACGCTTTTAAGTCGCCTTTAAAGCCAACTTTGTCTTTAATTTCACGCATTTCATCATGAATACGTGCCACTTCAGATAGGCCAATTGCATGGATTTCTTTAGCAGTTAAATCTGTTGTAGTTGTGCGCTTAAGTGCGTTGTTATAAAACGCTTCGCCATCAGGTAATTTCCATGCGCCATCGCGATCATCTGCGCGTTTTTCAAGCTGTGCAAGGTAATTAATTAACTTAGAGTAAGATGGTTTAACAGCTGATTTTAATGCATCTGATGCATCGCTGATTAACGAGTCTTTTTCGTCTTGGCTAATTTCAAGCGCTGTTACTTTACGTTTAAAGTCAGCAAGCAATGTAGAATCATCGCCTTTTTCAAACGGTGCACCGTGAATAATGTTTTTGCTTGAATCAATAACATGCGGGAATACAAATTTAGGGGCTATGATGCCTTTTTCTGCACGTACAGTTAAATCAACGATAAGCTGATCAATAACACCAGTTACACCATTTAAACGTGAAATGTAGTCTTTAGCTTCTTTTACATTGCTAATTGAGTGCTGATTAATTAAAAACGCAGGGATCATAGAATGCGTACCAAACATTTGGTTCACAGGGTAGTTATGGTAACGCCATTTAAAGTCAGCAATTGAGCTTTCAAGATCTTGTTTTTTTAAGTCGTAGCTAACTTTTGTTGCATCATCTAATAAATCACGGCTGATTGCTTTTAGTGCAACTAGGTCAGCTTTTGTTTGCGCTAAATCTTTAAGCTGTCTTTCTTCGCTGCCATCATCCCACTTATCGTAATCTTGCTTAATACCCATGTATGTTTGATATACAGGACTGCTCATTACGTCGCGGTTAAATGTATCTTCAAAAAATGCATTGGCTTTGTCTATTTCACTTTGTTGTGATTGAACTGCTTGTGCAATAGGAGCTGAAGTCGCTTGTTGTGTTGTTTGCTGGCAACCAGCAAGTAGTGCAACGCTTACTGCGGCCGCAATAAAAGTAAGTTTACGCATTGTTTTCCCTTTTGTTGTTAGAAACCCATTAGGGTGTTTTATATTTATTTTTTGTGTAGCGCTGGGCGCTACACAAATAATTCTAGCAGGTCATTTAAAAAGCGATGACCTTTTAAGCTTACCTGCCAATGGCTGTCTGTTTGAGTCAATAAACCTTTATTAATTGCTTGGTTTAATGCGCTTTGCTGACTTTGCAGTGGCAGTGTTGTTAGTTTATTAAAATCATTAATTGGGCAAGGCTCAACAAGGCGAAAGCGATTCATAAAAAATTCAAACGCTAAATCGTCTTGCTCTACATGCCAGCTTTTGTACATATACGGTTTGATTAAATCCATATAGCCGCGTGGGTGTTTAACCTTTTCAGTACGCGTAATAAGCCCTGTATTTGCATCAGTAACCTTACCATGCGCGCCGCAGCCAATACCGAGATAATCGCCAAAACGCCAATAATTCAAGTTATGTTGGCACTGATAGCCCGGTTTTGCATAGCCTGATATTTCGTATTGTATGTAACCTGCTTGCGCGAGTAACTCGACCCCTTGTTCTTGTATGTCCCACAGTGTTTCATCTTGTGGCAAGGTAGGTGGTTTTGAAGCAAATTGAGTATTGGGTTCAATAGTTAGTTGATACCACGATATATGAGGAGGATCGAGCGCTATTATTTGCTTTAAATCGCTCAGTGCATCGTCAAGTGTTTGCCCTGGTAAGCCGTGCATTAAATCAAGGTTAAAGCTATTTAAACCGGCTTCTTTAGCTTGCTGCGCAGCATAATTAGCCTCGTCACTGCCATGAATCCGCCCCAGTGCTTTTAGCTTGTCGTTTTGCATGCTTTGCACACCGATAGAAATACGGTTAATGCCTGCTTTTACGTAATCTTTAAAGCGACCTGTTTCTACTGTGCCTGGGTTGGCTTCAAGGGTAATTTCGCAGTGTTCTTCAAGACCAATTAGGTTGTCGACTTCATTTAATAAACGAGTATAAGCCGCACCAGTTAATAAGCTCGGAGTACCGCCACCAATAAAGATACTGTGAATTCTACGTCCTTGCACTAAGTGCAAATCTGCTTTTAAATCATCAATTAAATGCTGAACATATTCAGCTTCAGGTATTTCACCTTTTTGCCCGTGGCTATTAAAATCGCAGTACGGGCATTTTTGCACGCACCAAGGTACGTGCACATATAAGCTCAGTGGTGGAAGGTTCACAGGCCGCCTTTTTGCTGTAGCTCTAGCAATAGTTTTTGTAGTGCTTGGCCGCGATGACTCACTGCATTTTTTTGCTCTTTTGTAAGCTCAGCACTGGTACAATTTTTCTCTGGTACAAAAAATACAGGGTCGTAACCAAAGCCACCGTTGCCATTTTGAGTGAGCGTAATTTCGCCTTCCCAGCTTGCACTGCAAATAAGGGGGGTAGGGTCATCTGCGTGGCGCATTAATACCAGTACACACCAAAAACGAGCACTACGGATAGGGTTATTACCCAAGTCTACGAGTAACTTATCAATGTTATCTTGATCGCTGGCACCTGGGCCTGCAAAACGGGCAGAGTAAACACCGGGTGCGCCATTTAGGCCATCAACTTCTAAACCTGAGTCATCGGCAATAGCAGGCATGCCAGTAATTTTAGCGGCATGACGCGCTTTAATAATGGCATTTTCAACAAAGGTAGTGCCGGTTTCGGCAACTTCACCTACGTTAAAATCGCTCTGTGGAACTACATTAATATTCAGAGGGCTTAGCATGTTAGCTAGCTCATTTACTTTGCCAGGGTTACCTGTAGCAAGTACTAAAGTTTTGGTCATGTTATTAATCTACGTAAAATTTTTGCTGAAACTGTAATTTTTGAAATTGATTACTTTGTTGTATTTCAATCTCAAAGCGTAAAATCTCTTCGTTGGTATAATCAACTTGGGCAAGGTAATAAATTGAATCACCTTCTTTTACTTCTTTAAAAGTAAGCGTTTGTTTGTTGCCAAGTAGGTTTTTAGCTGTGCCAGTCAGCTTTGCTGTTTGGGCTGTGTTTTCGGCATCATTTTTTAAAATAGAAATATTCACAATGCCTTTGTATCCGCTTCGCTCAAGGCCATACGCTTTTGCTATTTTTGGCTGAATAAAAGTAGAAGGAAAGGCGATGTAATGCACTTGCCAAGGGCCAAGCTCTTTATATTGTGCGCCTTGCATTTCTTCGCTTTGCGCGTTAAATACAAATGCTAAACAAGCAATAAAACAAAACTTAATTAAACGGTTCATTATGTATTCCTCAAAACATATAAAAAAGAGGCCTTTGGGCCTCTAATTAAAAAATCCATATTAGACTAAAAAATCCATAAGCAGCATTTGCAAAAACTGAATACCAATAATAAGTACTAAAACTGATAAATCTAAGCCACCCATTGATGGCAATATTTTACGAATTGGTTTTAGCATTGGTTCAGTAAGCTGATGGAAAACCGCTTCTATAGGGTTATAACCTTGGCTAACCCAGCTTAAAATAGCGCGAATAATAAGTACCCAAAAAACTAAGTTAAGGCCTTCTTTTAGTACCGTTATAAGTGCTTGTATAATTACAGGCTGTATTGCCCACGCATTATATATAACAAGCATTAAAGTACTAATTTTGGCTACAGCCACTATAAATGCCAGCAACAGAGATGCTAAATCAAGTCCGCCAAATCCCGGAATGATTTTACGCAGTGGTTTTACCGCAAACGAAGTGGCTTTAACCACAAACTGGCTCATTGGATTATAAAAGTCGGCTTTTGCCCACTGCAGCCAAAAGCGCAGTAATACCACCATTAAAAACAAATCAAACAGGGTACTGATTAAAAATTGCATGGCATTCATAGTGTAACCTTCAATAAAAAAGTGGTTTTAAAGTTCTTTTTCCATTTGCTCTGCACGCGCAATACACGCATCCATTGCATCGCCAACGGTTTTAGTTAAGCCTTCATCTTTTAAGTGCTCAACAGCTGCGTGAGTAGTACCGCCTTTAGATGTTACGTTTGAACGTAGTTGCGAAATAGTAATATCAGGCTGGCTAAGTGCCATTTCGGCGGCGCCAAGGGCTGTTTGCTGTACTAAACGACGAGCGTCTTCATCATTAAAGCCCAGCGCTTTAGCTTTTTCTTCTATGGCTTCCATAAATAAGAAAAAGTAAGCCGGCGATGAGCCAGTCACAGCAATAATATCGTTAATTTGTGATTCTTTTTCGACCCATACAACAATGCCCGTGCATTCAAAAACTTGTTGTACAAACTCGTGTTCGCTTTGTGTTTCGCCCGCGCCATATAAACCTGATACACCACGGCCTAATAAAGACGGTGTATTTGGCATACAACGTACCATTTTAACGTCTTGACCTAGCATTTCACGTAAACGTTTTACAGTTAAGCCAGCAGCAACAGAAATAAACAGTTTATCGCTAAAATCTACGCCCGACTCTTGAAACGATTTACATAAATCGCCCATCATTTGTGGTTTAACAGACAAAACAATTACATCAGCATCGCGCAGGGCTTCGTTATTGTCACTGGTGGTTTGCACCTTGAAATCAAAGGCTACCTTTTCAAGCTTTTCTTGGTTGCGGTTAGTCGCAATAATGTTACTTGCGTTAAAACCGTTTTTTACCATGCCACCAATAATGGCGTAGCTCATATTACCTGTGCCTATAAATGCGATTTTTTTATCTGACATAAATCTGTTATCACCTTTTAAGTTCGTGTTCCAAAAATGTCTGTGCCGATCCTTACCATGGTTGAGCCTGCACTAATGGCAGCTTCAACATCGTTACTCATACCCATCGACAAAGTATCTACTTGAGGATATTGGGTCTTTAGTTTATCAAAGCAAGTTTGTAATTGCTCAAAAGATTGAATTTGCGTATCCAGTTTGTCGCTTTTAGCGGGAATCGCCATTAAACCTCGAAGTGTTAAGTGCTCACATTGGTTAATAAAATCGGCAAGTTCATCTATTTCATCGCGGTGGCAACCCGACTTCGCTTCTTCATTACTTATATTTACTTGAATAAGTATATTAAGAGGCTGTTTATCGTCTGGGCGCTGGGAATCTAATCGTTTCGCTATTTTTATGCGATCAACACTTTGCACCCAATCAAAGTTGGCAGCCACTAAAGCACTTTTATTAGATTGAATAGGGCCAATGAAATGCCAAATGATGTCGCTATATGACTGTAGTTGAGCTATTTTATCTATAGCCTCTTGAACATAAGATTCACCAAATTCGCGCTGACCATGCTCATAAGCTGCAATAACATCTTCGCTTGGTTTAGTTTTAGACACTGCCAGTAGAGTGACTTCGTTAGTGTTTCGTTGTGCAATTTTTGCCGCGTCTGCAATTCTAGCGTAGGCGGATGTGAGTCGTTCTGCTATTGTAACCATATATTTATCAGTTAGTTGTGGAGTCATAAATGGATATTACCGAATTATTAGCGTTTAGTGTGCAACACAAAGCATCCGATTTACATTTATCGTCGGGTGTTTCACCTATGATACGCGTAGACGGTGATGTTCGCCGCATTAATATACCAGCCCTTGCAGACAAAGACGTAAACAGTCTGGTTTACGATATTATGAACGATAATCAACGCAAGGACTATGAACAAAATCTCGAAGTGGATTTTTCGTTTGAAGTGCCTAATTTAGCACGTTTTCGTGTGAATGCGTTTAACTCTAATCGCGGGCCTGCTGCGGTATTTCGTACCATACCAAGTGAAGTGTTAACGCTTGATGATTTAGGTGCGCCAGATATTTTTAAAACAATCTCCGATACCCCACGTGGACTCGTGTTAGTGACGGGCCCAACGGGCTCTGGTAAATCGACAACACTTGCCGCTATGGTCGATTATATAAATCAAAATAAACATCACCATATTCTAACAATAGAAGATCCAATCGAGTTTGTTCACGATAATAAATTAAGCCTTATTAATCAACGTGAGGTACATCGCGATACTCATAGCTTTTCAAACGCGCTACGTAGTGCATTGCGTGAAGATCCAGATGTAATATTGGTCGGTGAGTTACGTGATTTAGAAACAATTCGTCTTGCAATGACCGCTGCTGAAACGGGTCACTTAGTGTTTGGCACGTTGCATACAACATCTGCACCAAAAACCATTGACCGTATTATCGATGTATTCCCAGGTGAAGAAAAATCAATGGTACGTTCAATGTTATCTGAATCTTTGCGTGCTGTTATTTCGCAAACACTGCTTAAAAAGATTGGTGGCGGGCGAGTTGCAGCACACGAAATTATGATTGCAGTACCTGCTATTCGTAACTTAATTCGTGAAGACAAAATTGCACAAATGTACTCGTCTATTCAAACCGGTGCGTCTGTGGGCATGCAAACAATGGATCAATGTTTAACTAATTTAGTTAATCACGGCATTGTTACAAATGCGGCAGCGAAAGAAAAAGCACAAGACAAAACACAATTTGGCGGGTAAGAAACTATTATGACTTTATCTTTAAACGACTTTTTACTCATCATGATTGAGAAAAAAGGTTCTGACTTATTTGTATCGAGTCAGCTACCTGTAAGCGCAAAAATAAACGGTGAGCTAACAGCCCTAAGTGACGATAGGCTTACTGATGAGCAATCGCTTGAGTTAGTAGAATCTGCAATGAGCGAAAAGCAAAAAGCAGAGTTTCATACAACGAAAGAATGTAACTTTGCGATTGCCACCGACGAAGGGCGTTTTCGTATTTCTGCTTTTTGGCAACGCGATAAAGCAGGTATGGTTATTCGCCGCATTGTTACGCAAATACCTGATGTGAGTGAGCTAGGTCTTCCTTCTATTCTTACCGATGTAATTATGTCTAAGCGTGGCCTTGTTTTGTTCGTCGGTGGTACTGGCACGGGTAAATCAACCTCGCTAGCCGCACTTATTGGTTACCGTAACCGACATCAACGTGGTCATATACTGACTATTGAAGATCCGATTGAATTTGTTCATGAGCATCGCAAAAGTATTATTACTCAACGCGAAGTAGGGCTTGATACCGAAAGCTTTGAGTCAGCACTTAAAAGCTCATTACGCCAAGCTCCCGATGTAATTTTGATTGGTGAAATTCGCTCTCAAGAAACTATGGAATACGCACTAAGCTTTGCCGAAACTGGGCACCTGTGTGTTGCAACACTGCATGCTAATAATGCTAACCAAGCGATTGACCGTATTATGCATTTAGTTCCAAAAGAAAAACACGATAAGCTTAAGTACGATTTAGCACTTAACTTACGTGCAATTGTGGCCCAGCAATTAGTACCGACTGCTGATGGTGAAAGCCGTGTTGCAGCTATTGAAATATTGCTTAACTCACCAATGGTTGCTGAACTGATTAAAAACGGTGATATTGGTGGTATTAAAGAGGCAATGGCTAAATCGAAAGAAATGGGCATGCAAACCTTTGACCAAGCATTATTTGAGCTGTATAGACAGCAGCGAATTAATTACGCTGATGCACTGCATCATGCTGATTCGCCAAATGATTTACGTTTAATGATTAAACTGCGCAATAACGAGCAGCAAGGTGCGGGCTTTTTACAAGGCGTTACTATTGATGGCCTTGACGATAAAAATAGCGATCAATAATTTAAAAAGTAATAAATATAAATACTTAATATAAAAAAAGCGCCAATTGGCGCTTTTTATTTATATAACAGGTTATTTATATAATCTGTTTATTCACCGTAACTAGACTCAAAAAAACTTTCTAAAATAATAACCGCAGACATATTATCTACGTTACCTTTGCCTAAGTTTTTATAGCCACCACTTTCAAAAAGTCGCGCTTTAGCATCCGCAGTCGTTAAACGCTCGTCTTGTGTTTGCACTGGAATGCCATAATGATTATGTAATCTGTTGGCAAACTTTTTTGCTTTAAAGGTAACCTCTTGTGACGTTCCATCCATATTTAGTGGTAAGCCAACAACCATTAAGTCAGGCTGCCATTCGGTTACTTGTACAGCAATATTGTCCCAGTTAGGAATGCCATCTTGTGCTTTTACAGCTTTAAGGCTAGACGCGCTGCCTGTTAGCTCTTGCCCAATAGCAATACCAATACTTTTGGTGCCAAAGTCAAAGCCCATTACAGTGCGTTCGCCTTGCGGCTTAAGCGATTTTTTTGTCATGTGTATCTTGTTTAAGTTTGCTAAGGGTTAAATTACTATTATGCGTGACCAGCTTCAGGGCTGAGTTGGCTAATATCAAAGCCCAACATTGAAACTGCTTTTTCCCATCGTTTTTCAACGGGGGTGTCAAAAATGATCTTCGGATCGGCTTCTATGATCAACCAACTGTTATCAAGTAACTCTTGTTCGAGTTGTCCTTGCTCCCATCCTGAATAACCCAATGTAATAATAAATTGTTCAGGTGCTTGTGCGGTAGTTAAGCTTGCTAAAACATCTTTTGAGGTAGTGATCATAATATCGCTACTGAGTTTTTGGCTTGCTGAATAACCTGATTGAGGAGAGTGCAAAACAAAACCACGGTCAGTTTTAACGGGTCCGCCTGCAAACACACTTACTTTTGCTGCGTTTTGAGTTTTGTCGTTATCAATTTCTATTTTATCTAAAAGTTCGCCAACAGTAACATCAATAGGTTGGTTTATTACCAAGCCCATAGCCCCATCTTCATTGTGCTCACAAATATAGGTAACAGCACGTTTAAAAAAAGGGTCTTGCATCGACGGCATCGCGATTAAAAAATGATTTTCTAATGACTGCATAGATTTCACCCTTTTTAGTTAATGAACTTTGAGTATGGCACATACCTTTGTTTTTAAAACTAAAAAAGCACTTTCATACAGTTTAAAAATTAATAGTTAATAACTATATTAAAATTTATGACACAAAAGTGCTTTTAATAACGATAGGTAGATACTTATTTATCTAGCTAGCTTTCTTTCAATGGCATCAAACAAAATACCTGTAATAGAAATATCATAAGCAGCTTCAATTTCGCGTACGCACGTTGGTGCAGTTACGTTAATTTCAGTTAATTTATCGCCAATAATATCTAAACCTACAAATATTAAGCCTTTTTCTTTAAGCGTTGGTGCAACCGCTTGCGCTATTTTTAAATCTGACTCGCTAAGTGGACGCGCTTCGCCTCGACCGCCAACAGCTAAATTACCGCGTGTTTCACCATTTTGTGGAATTCGCGCTAAACAATACGGAATAACCTCACCATCAATAACCAATACGCGCTTGTCGCCTTGTTTGATCTCTGGGATGTAATTTTGCACCATAGCAAAGCGGCTGCCGTGCTCGGTTAGCGTTTCACAAATTACACCAATGTTGGCATCGTCTTCTCTAAGGCGGAAAATAGATGCGCCACCCATGCCATCAAGGGGTTTTAAAATAATGTCTTTATGCTGCGCTAAAAACTCACGAATTTGTTTTTGGCTACGTGTAACAAGTGTGTCTGGCGTATGTTCGCTAAACCATGCTGTAAATAGCTTTTCGTTAGCATCGCGAAGGCTTTGTGGCTTGTTAATTATTAACGTACCTTCTTGTTCTGCACGCTCTAAAATATACGTCGCGTAAATGTATTCGGTATCAAAAGGAGGATCTTTTCGCATTAAAATAACATCAAGGTCGGCAAGGGCTATAGTGGCTTTTTCTTCAAGCTCGTACCATTTTTCTGCATTATTAAACACTTGCGCTTTAGACGCTGTAGCGTACGACTTACCTTTACGAAGAGATAAATCATCCATCTCCATATAATAAATTTCGTAGCCGCGTTCTTGCGCTTGCATCATCATTGCAAAACCGGTGTCTTTTTTGATGTTAAATCCACTAATAGGATCTGAAATAATACCTAACTTAATTGCCATGCGCTGTGCCTTACTATAAATGTTACTGTTTATATGAGGGTGCTTTTAGTTATTTCAATTAGCTAAATCGCCAAATTGAAGTTGTAATGCACTTAAGACCGTTAAAGCGGCTGTTTCCGTTCGTAAAACGCGCGGGCCTAAGCGAATATCCACAAATTCTAGTTGTTTAGTTAGTGCCATTTCATCGTCGGTAAAGCCACCTTCTGGGCCGACTAAAAAGCGTACGCCATCTTTAGGTACCGTAATGGTTTTAATGCTGTGCTCAGCACGAGGATGAAGAGTGAGCTTAATTGCATTGGTTTGTTGTGCAAGCCATTGTTTTAAATCTACAGGAGGATGAATAATTGGCACAAAATTACGCCCAGATTGCTCTGCCGCTGCTATTGCAATTTTTTGCCATTGTTGGTGTTTTTTCTCAAGACGATCGCCCATTAGTTTCACGCCACAGCGCTGACTAAAAATAGGGGTGATTTCGGTAATGCCCAGTTCAACTGACTTTTGAATTGTAAAATCCATTTTATCACCACGGGATACACACTGGCCTAAATGAATTTTAAGCGGGGATTCTACATCATGAGGATTAAGCTCTAATGGCATTACGACGACTGTTTTTTTTGTTACCTCAATTATTTCACTAAGGTATTCGCCGCCTTCGCCATTAAAAATAGATACATGCTCGCCTACTTTCATGCGCAGCACTCTGCCAATATGCCCTGCAGCATCGTCATCTAAAGTTACAGGGGTGTTTAGGGCAATACTCGATGTTTGATAAATATGAGGAACTCGCATAGGGCGTCACTTATTACTTAGCGTAAAAATATATACTGCTATGGTAAGTAAGCTGGGAGCTGTGCGCAATTATTTATTTTTATTAAGTTGCTCTGCAAGGTCTATTAAATCTTGTGGTGTGTGCGCTATATCGTGGTGATTTTGCGAAGGTTCTGTTAACGTCTCGTCAGTAACTAGGCTTAGTGTATAGCCTGTATCATCAAAGCTTATTAAAAAGCGCTTTTCATGTAACGAGTTATAAATAAAGCGTTGTTTATCGCTTGCTAGTAAGTAATCGGTACTATTAAAAAGGACTCCGTGTAAATCGTGATGCTCTTTTAGATAGTTAATTAATTCAGAAACGCTTATTTCGTTTTCAAGGTCGCAATAACTATAGTCTTTAATAAGTTCGTCAAACATCATTTTTACTAACTGGCGGGTATTACTGCCTGCGGCAATAAGCGTACTCGCTTTTGTTTTACCATTATTATTTACATAGTATTCGGCAAATGCTCGGCTAAATTCGTTGTCTATGTCAATTAACAAGTAATTCGTTATTTCAAGTGGCATAGAGCTAGGACCTTGTTGCATTTAAGTAATTACCATTATTACTTAAATGCAGACTTTTAATGGCTGTATTTTAGTAAAAAGGTCTAAAGAGAAAACATGCTAATAAGTAAATAGCCTATAGCACAAAAAACAGCAAACTCTATACATGCTACCCCAATATTATCTTGATGGTCTATTTCAAGAGCCGTATCAATATTTGGTAAAGAGATAACTTTTATCACATACGTTAAGCTGTAAAGCAGTATCCACATTACACCGCAATGCATAACGAGTGTAAATATGTTTTCTACCATTTTACCGTTTTGAAATGCTGCGCTAGATAAACCAGCATACACAGCCAATGCTAAACCGATTGATTTGCCAGCATACCTTATACCAATAGATGTATTCTCTAGGTTAAAGTTACTTTGTAGCGAAGCTCCTTGATTTGCTTTTGCAAAACGGTGTTCTCGTATTTTACTATCCAGTGCAAACATTCCCTGAAGCGTAAAAAAGCTAACACAAGCAATAAGTAAGTTGCTGAATCCTTGGGTGTGCGTCCACGTGTACAAGCCAAGTGCGATAATACAGTTAGCGATTAACATGCCTGAATCTACCAATGCAGCACATACATTTTGTTTTAGTATGGCAGCTTCTTCGTTAAACCTGTGAAGTATCCATTTTCTGTGAATTAAATGACCCACTTTTATAAAAGTGAATAAAAGAATAATAATAATTAACACTTTTAACGGGTTTGACTGTGCGGTACTTATGCTTATTTCGTCAAATAAGAAAGCCATAGTGGCTATAACAACTGATATTTCAGATGCAAAACTAATACCCATGGCAAAGTTGTCGTGTTGTGCTAGCTCATCTTTAAGCGCTTGTTTTGCTTTGATTTGAGTGACAACTCGTAAACAAAAAATAGTTATGCAAATAACCGCAAAACTAATGGCAATCGCAATAAAACTAGTGTTAGATAAAGACAAATATGACATGGTGATCCTAATTAAGTTAACCTTTCTAGGTTTTAATCATTCTAGTACGGTTATTGATGATATAAAAGAGAGGATTGATGAGTAACGTAAAGCAACTTCCTATTCAATTACAAAAACTTGGCTTGATGCGCTTTGAACAGTTATACCTGCAGCAAAGTAAACAAAGTGAAGTTGTAAGGTTATTAGCATTAAGCGACTTTGCTTGGCGCAGTTTAGAATCACAACCTGATTTAAATACTTGGCTATTATGCAAAGACGAAATACAAAATAGAGTAATAGATTCTCCTTTTAAAAACCTTAACTTAGCTGACATTGATGAAGTACAGTGCCATAAAGTACTTCGCCAATATCGTGAAAAGTACTGGCTCAAAGTCGCCTTTTTAGATTTATGCTGTAACAATCCCATTGCCGATAGTATTAATTACATAAGCCAACTGGCTGACATGCTAATAAATAGTGCTAACCAATGGGCGCATGCACAGGTGGCAAAAGTAAATGGTGAGCCGCTTGATGAGCAAAACCAAGCAATGCCGTTAATGGTGTTGGGTATGGGAAAACTTGGCGGACAAGAGCTAAATTACTCCTCTGATATTGATCTCATTTTTGCATATCCGCGCAGTACAAAAACCCAAGGTGGCCGCAGAAGCCTTGAGGCTCAAGTATTTTATACCAAAGTTGCACAAAAGCTCATTGCATCACTTAACCAAGCCACCGGTGACGGGCAGGTATTTAGGGTTGATATGCGCCTACGCCCGTTTGGCGAAAGTGGCCCTTTGGTTATGAGCTTTAATGCCATTGAAGATTACTACCAAGAACAAGGTCGCGACTGGGAACGCTACGCGATGTTAAAAGGGCGCTTAATTGGCACGCCTAACAAATATTGGGATGAATTTATTAAGCTTTTAAAGCCGTTTGTTTATCGCCGGTATATTGATTTTTCGGTGATTGAATCTTTGCGTAAAATGAAGTTAATGATTGCACAAGAAGTGCGCCGAAAGCGCTTAACTAATAATATAAAACTAGGCGCTGGTGGTATTCGTGAAGTTGAATTTATAGTGCAAGCCCTGCAAATGGTACGAGGTGGGCGAGAGGCTAATTTACAAACTCAATCATTACTTAAAGCATTAAATGAGCTGGCACTTAACCAAGTTATAGATGAGCAAGAAGCGAGCGAGCTTAAACGCAATTACCTTTATTTGCGAAAAGTTGAACAGTACTTACAAATATTTGACGATCAGCAAACGCAAACACTCCCCGATGATGAATTGAACCAGCAGCGCTTAAATTTATTATTAGAACAAGCTGATTTTTCTGCCACTTTAATCACTATTGAAAAGGTAATGAAGCAAGTTAACGGCGAGTTTGCACTCGTTATTGGTGAAGAAACCGCGCCACTAGATACCTGTGAAGGTGCATTTATTAGTGCTTGGGATCATGGTGATGTGAGCTTTCTAAAAGAGGCTAGAGATGAATGGCAAACACCCCTTAACGATTTTAAATTAAGGCTGTCTAAGGTCAACATAGGTAACCGAGGGCGTGAAACCCTTGATAAATTAATGCCTGTTTTATTGAGCCAGTTAAATGACTTTAATGCCAGCGCAGCTGCTTTTACGATGGTTTGCCAAATTTTTAATAAGATAATTTCACGTACTGCTTATTTAGAATTGCTGTACGAAAACCAAGGTGCATTAAAGCAACTTGTTTTACTGTGTTGTCATAGCAAATGGATAGGCGAGCATATTTCTCGCTACCCCATATTGCTAGATGAGCTAATAGACCCGGCTGTTCTTTATAAACCGACACCATTAACCGCTTATAAAGATGAAATAAGACAGTATTTTTTACGAATAGAGCATGACGATTTAGAACTGCAAATGGAGTCGCTTAGGCAATTTAAGCAAACGCATCAATTACGAATTGCTGCTGCCGATGCAACCGGTGTTCTTGATGTGATGAAAGTAAGCGATCACTTAACCGTACTGGCCGAAGCGATTGTTGATCAAGCTGTTAATATTGCATGGCATAACACCGTTAAGCGTTTTGGTATGCCCCCTGGCACTGATGATGAAAACAAAGGTTTTGCTGTTATTGCATATGGTAAAACAGGCGGCTTAGAAGTAGGGTACGACTCAGATTTAGATTTGGT
Source organism: Pseudoalteromonas sp. SWYJZ19 (assembly GCF_015864375.1). Classification (NCBI taxonomy): domain Bacteria; kingdom Pseudomonadati; phylum Pseudomonadota; class Gammaproteobacteria; order Alteromonadales; family Pseudoalteromonadaceae; genus Pseudoalteromonas; species Pseudoalteromonas sp. SWYJZ19. The sequence goes on along the minus strand of NZ_JADYXI010000003.1, from coordinate 253,905 downwards.
GTTTGTGCATAATCATGATGGCTCAAGCCAAACCAATGGTGAAAAACCGATAGATTCTCGCCAGTTTTATTTAAAACTCGCTCAGCGCTTAATGCATTTATTTAATACTCGTACTGCATCGGGTATTTTGTATGAGCTTGATACGCGATTACGCCCTGAAGGTGCATCAGGTTTACTTGCTATCAATTTAGAGAGCTTTAATCACTATCAGCAAACTCAAGCATGGACGTGGGAACATCAAGCACTTGTGCGGGCTCGGTTAATTTTGGGCCAAGACGATCTTATAGAGCGTTTTTCACAAATTCGTAAAAGTATTCTTTGCCAACAGCGCGATGATACCGTGTTAAAAGCCGATGTAATAAAAATGCGCGAAAAAATGCGCGACCATCTAGCGAAAGGAAATACTGAACAATTTGATTTAAAACAAGATATTGGCGGTATGGCTGATATTGAGTTTATTACGCAATATTTAGTACTTAAACACGCGAATGAGTTTGAGCAGCTTACCGTTTATTCAGATAACGTAAGAATATTAACGGATGCAGCAAATATAGGCTGTATTACTAAAGAGCAAAAACAGCAGTTGATCAAAGCGTATATTGATTATCGCTCGTGTTATCACGTGCTGAGCTTGGATCAAAAAGGCAAATTGATCTCGCGAGAAGCTTTTTTACAAGATATTACTAACGTAACGAATATTTGGAATAGTATTTTTGAATTGAATTGAATTGAATTGAATTGAATTGAATTGTAAAACCCAAGCGCTTGCTTGGGTTTTTTGTACGTGTAAACCCTTAAACCCTTAAACCTTTAGCTTTAAACAGTTTGTTCGCACAAATTCTGATGGTAACTCTGTAATAACCGCTGCTCTTTGTTTGTGGCAAAAGTAAGTGTAAACCTCATGCTCAAAGTCGTCATTTATAGCACGACCAATTTGATAAAGTGCTGAAGTAAAGTTGCTGTCTACTCTAAAATGATCTTTAACTACGTAGTCTTTACTTAAATACCAGTAAAGCTCAATACCTTCATTTTTAGCATATTGATAGAGTACGTCTTTAAGTGTTGTGCCATTTTCAAAGCGCCTAGGTTCAACTTCTCCAGTCCAAGTGGTCGGCATTGGATCAACTGTTCGCGCACGTTCCGCTAATACTCTATCCAAGGTTTGTTCTGGTGTTTTAAGTTTTAAAACAAATTGATCTCGTTCTTTATTACTTTTTACTTGGTTACGAATAGAGGAGTAAAAACGTGATAATCCTTCGGCAGCTGCATTTTTAGATTTTTTAATATCAAATAAAGAACCATCACTCAACAAAAAGTATACGGCGAGTGCTATTAGTACAGCTGCAAATGATAAATGCCTAATCCAAAACCACATGATTATTACCCACCTTATTTGTTCCTATTATTGTTATACCATTACTTTTTATAAAAAGAAGGGGCATTTTTATCAGGTCGAGTTTTAAAACGACGGTGTAGCCACATATATTGTTCGGGTGCGGCATTAACAGATTGTTCCATGCGTTGATTTACACGTGTTACATCAGCCTTATTATCACCACTGGGGAAGTTTTCAAGCTCTGGCAGTATTTCTAAGTGATATTTACCATTTTCATCACGGCGAGTTATTAAACTCATTGTTTCGCAGTTTTTACTGCCTGCAAACATAAGAGTACCCGTTGTAGTTGCAGCGTCAGGTACTGCGTAAAATGGGACAAATTCACAGCGATTACGACCGTAATCTTGATCGGGTAAGTAATAACATACCTTTTTATTTTTTAATGCTTTTAGTAAACCTTTTACATCTTTTCGACCGATTAAATATTCGTTAGAGCGAAGGCGCCCATTAGTCGTAAAGTATTCCATTAGTGGGTTGTTATGAGGGCGATAAAAGCCAACACCCTGACACTCTAAGCCCATAATACGGCTAGCCATTTCAAGATGCAGAATATGAGGTACAAGCAATAAAACACCTTTACCAGACGCTTGTACGCGTTCAAAGTGCTCAAGCCCTTTAAAAGACCCTAATGCTTTTTGTGCTCGCCACTGCGGCCACCACCAGGCCATGCCAGTCTCAACCATTGCAATACCGGTGTTTTCCATATTTTTGAGCACAAGGTCTTTTTGATCTGCTTCGCTCATATCAGGAAAACACAGCTTAATATTTACTTCTGCAATATGGCGACGGCGCTTCATAAATTTATGAACTAAGCGACCAAGCTGTTTACCCATTGCCAATTGTAGTTTTTGCGGTAACCAAGAAATTAAATATAAAAATAGAACGCCAATCCACGTTAACCAGTATCGAGGGCCCAAAAAAGTTGCTTTAAAAGGAGATGAGGTGACCACAAAAATATCTCTGAGAATAAAAACGATAGTTTAACGCTAAGCGCTGTAAAATACAAAAAGCCAGCATTTAGCTGGCTTCCAATGTGTTCATACTGCACGAGTAATGAAAATTAAGCGGCTTTTAAACCTTGGTTTATAGCAACTAAATCTGCACTTGTTAATGTACCCGCAGCTTGTTTTAGGCGAAGGGTAGATAACACATAACGGTAACGTACATCAGCAAGGTTACGCTTTGCATCGTACAAATTTTGCGTACTTACTAGTACGTCAACAATGGTACGAGTACCTACTTCAAAACCAGCTTCAGTTGCTTTAAGGGCACTTTGAGCTGAAACAACCGCTTGCTCTAGCGCTTTGTAAGTAGCAATGTCTGAAACAACTTGATTATAAGATGTAATCACTGTGCGAGTTACTGCGCGGTAATTTGTTTCATAGTCTTGGCTCGCACCTACGTAAAACGCACGGGCCTGATTTGTTGCAGCAACTGTTGCACCACCTGAATATAAAGGTACGCTAAAGTTAAGCCCTACAGAGCTTGAGTCTGAACGTGGCTGATCATCAAAGTTAGCGCCATTTATTTGATTGTCTGTAAGAGAATCGCCGTAACTAGCACTTAGGGTTAGCTTTGGGTAATGACCCGCTTTTGCTAATTCAATTTGATCTTTTGCAATATCAACCGTTACTTTAGACACTTGTAGGTTTATATTTTTATCTTCAGCTACTTTAACAAAGTCGCTTGAGCGCTTAGTTGGTTTAGTTGTTGAGAAAGTATCTGTATTTAAAAAGTCTAATTTTTCGTGATATTTACCTGTAATCTCACGAAGTTGCTCACGTGCTGTTTCTACAGCATTACCTGCAATAATTTCTTGAGCTACAGAGTTATCAAACTGAGCTTGCGCTTCGTGTACGTCAGTAATTGCTGTTAAGCCTACCGCATAACGTTGTTTTGTTTGCTCAAGTTGACGTTCAATTGCACGTTTTTCAGCTTCAACAAATTCAAGGTTATCGCTTGCACTTAATACGTTAAAATAACCTTCAGCAACGCGTACAATTAAGTTTTGTTTAGCTGCATCGTATAGGCCGCTCGCTTGAAGCGCTTGCTTGTCGGCAATATCTAACGTATTCCATGCACCTAAATCAAATAATGTTTGGCTTAAGCTTACACCGCGAGTGAATTGGTCTGTATCACTTTCAACTTTTACTTGGTTAGATAAGTCGCCAACGCTTTGGTACGACGTTGCATCGCTTTTTGTATAACCCATAGTTAAACCAATTTGAGGTAATAGTGCACTCATCGCCAAATCGCTTTGGTAAGACTGCGCATCGGCTTGGGCTTTTGCTTTTAAAACAGTAGGATCGTTAGCTGTCGCTATTTCAAAAACTTGTAGTAAATCTTCAGCTTTCACTGCTGTTGCACCTAATGCGCATGATAAACTAACTAGCGCCGCAAGAATGTTCTTTTTCATGTGGGGTTCGGTCCTTAGACAATTTTTGTACTAAAAGCATGTTAACCTGTTTTACTGCATAACAAAAAAAATAATTAGTAAAACAGTATGTTCAAGTGTAACAGAATATATTAACGCATTTTAAAGCTTTAGATAAGTAGGAGGTAGCTACGTGGTTGATAAAAAACTCGTTCAATTTACACATAAAGATGTGAATTTAAAGCCAATAAAAAACCTTTATAAAGGTTTTTTTCAGGTTGATTTATACCAATTTGAACATGCTCTTTTTGAGGGTGGAAAATCTAAAGTAATTAGCCGAGAAATATTAGAACGTGGCGATGCAATTGCAGTACTCCCTTACGATCCAATATCAGATACTGTTCTTTTAATTGAGCAAATACGTATTGGCGCTATTAAAAGCAAGCATTCGCCGTGGCTACTAGAGTGCATAGCCGGAATGACTGACGGCAGCACTGATTACGAATCAGTTGTAAAAAAAGAAGCGTATGAAGAAGCTGGGCTTGAATTAACTGAACTTGAATTTATGCTTTCATACCTATCAAGCCCTGGTGGTACAACTGAGCGCTTGCATTTGTATTTAGCGCGTACTGACTTAAGCCAAGTGAAATCAGGTGTATATGGTCTTGAAACTGAAGGGGAGGATATAAAAACTCACATTCTATCAGTTGATGATGCGCTAATGCGCCTCAATAACGGTGAAATGGATAATGCGGCAGCGGTTATTTGTATGCAGTGGCTTGCGCTTAATCGTGAAAAAATGGCAAGTAAATGGGCATAAACTCTTACTAATATTATGGTGGTACTTTGACAGCACAATTAGCAACAAAGCGATATATTCAGAGCCTCCCAAAGTATTTAACACTTTGTGAGCATAACTATGTGCGACTATTAAAGTTGTTACCGAGCGAGCGCAATATAGGAAGCATTCGTGAAGTTAAACTTGGCAACAGTGAGTTTGCTACAAAAATTGATGGCAGCGCAAAATACACCATGGATATTTCAATTAAGCAGCTAACAGGAATGGTTAAAGGGATTACGCCACTGTATTTAACGGTACGCATGTATCACGATGCCAAAGTGGCTGAAATTGTTCATCACGATTACCATCAACGCATAAAACCATCTTATGGATACCCTAACCCTAAAATGCATCAAAAAGATGAAAAGTATCAACTTAATGCTTTTTTATACGACTGGTTAGTGGCCTGTGTAGAGCACGGACAAGCGACGTTGAATTGGGATGTAAATAATGGCTTGGTTTGATGATACATATACATTTGATAAATCATCTTTGTGCATTGCTCATATTACTGACAGTCATTTATTTGCAGACAAATGCGGTGAGTACTTTAATGTAAATACCGCAGATCATTTTGAACAAGCCTTGGCACACATAGCTAAGCAATCAATAGACTGTATTATTTTTGGTGGCGATTTAACACAAGATCATAGTTTTGAATCGTACTTATTATTTAGTGAACTTATAAATGCCAGTGACATTACTTGTCCTGTATTTTGGGTGCCAGGTAATCATGATGAACTAGCAATGCTTAATCGCATAAGTGGTGGGCAAATAAATTCGGCTAAACATATTATTGCTAATGGGATTGAGCTACTTCTTATTAATTCTAAAGGGCCCACGCCCGCAGGATGGGTTACTGGCACGCATTTAGATGAAGTAACGGACGCTTTAGTCAACTCGAATAATAGTAAAGTTATATTTTGTCATCATAATCCGCTGCCAATAAACGGCTACCTTGATAAACACTTATTAGAAAATGGCCCACAGCTTTTAAATATCTTAGTTAATAGTAATAATGTATCTGCGCTTTTTCATGGGCATGTGCACAATGATTACGAACAAAGCTTTAGAGGGCTGCCCATATATGCGACCCCGGCCAGCTCAATACAGTTTGTAAAGCACACTTTAGAGTGGGAGCAAAAAAATGCGGGACCAGCTTACAGAACGCTAAATATAAAGAGTAAAAAAGATAAAGTAGAAGTAAAAACGGAAGTAGTATGGCTAAACGCGTAATTTATATTCATGGCTTTAATAGTTCACAAAAATCATATAAAGCTGTGCGCTTTGGTGAGCTTATGGCAAACTATGACGTTGATTATTGTGTACCGAACTTAAACCACGAGCCCCTACAAGCTATAATTGAGCTTGAACAATTACTAACGCCAAATACCGTTTTATTAGGTAGCTCGTTAGGTGGTTTTTTTGCCACGTATTTATCGCAGCGTTATCAAATTCCTGCAGTGGTTATTAATCCCGCGGTCGCACCCTATAATTTATTACAGTCGTTACTTGGACCTAATTATAATCCGTATCAAGATTATCATTACGATTTAAATAACAGTCATATTGAGGCACTTAAATTACTCGCTGTAGATAAATTAGCATACCCTGAGTTACTGTACTTATTACAGCAAACAGGCGATGAAGTGTTGAACTTTCAACACGCAGTAAAATATTATTCGCAATGCAAGCAATTGATAGAATTTGGTGGCGATCATAGCTACGTTGAATTTGAACGCACCTTTGCAAGTATTGTAGATTTTCTTAAAATCACGTAAAACTAGTTAGCCTGAACTGAGGTTAGTTACTATATTAACGCTTTAGCGCATATAACAATAAAACTAGTAAAACGTATTAGAGCCTTAGCGGATATAAAGACAAAAACTATGAGTGATCAAAATTATAACGCCGAAGCCATTGAAGTACTTAATGGATTAGATCCGGTAAAACGACGCCCAGGGATGTACACAGATACAACACGTCCCAATCATTTAGGCCAAGAGGTTATCGATAACAGTGTCGATGAAGCTATGGCGGGTCATGCTACTCGTATCGACGTAATACTCCACGAAGACAATTCGCTTGAAGTAAGTGATGACGGGCGTGGTATGCCTATTGATATTCACCCAGAAGAAGGTATCCCTGGGGTTGAATTGATCTTCACTAAATTACACGCCGGTGGTAAGTTTTCTAATAAAAACTACCAATTTTCGGGTGGTTTGCACGGAGTAGGTATTTCGGTAGTAAATGCGTTATCTACGCGTGTAGAAGTAACAGTACGACGTGATGCTCAACAATACAGAATGGCATTTGAAAGCGGCGATAAAGTAGAAGACTTAAACGTAATTGGTACAGTCGGTAAGCGTAACACCGGTACTACGGTTCGTTTTTGGGCTGATGTTAGCTACTTTGATTCACCAAACTACTCAATTACCAAGCTTAATCATTTATTAAAAGCCAAAGCCGTTTTGTGCCCAGGACTGCGAATTAAGTTTGTTAATAAGCAAACAAAAGAAACCCAAGAATGGTTTTATGAAACAGGCTTAAAAGACTATTTAGTTGAAGCAATTAAAGGTTTTGAAACATTACCGCAAGACCCGTTTGTTGGCGAATTTAAAAGTTCAATTGAAGGCGCTGACTGGGCTGTTGTATGGCTACCAGAAGGTGGTGAATCAATAGCTGAAAGCTACGTAAACCTTATTCCTACCGCGCAAGGTGGTACGCATGTAAATGGTTTACGCCAAGGTTTGCTTGAAGCAATGCGTGAATTTTGTGAGTTTAGAAACTTACTCCCTCGTGGTGTGAAATTAACTCCTGATGACATTTGGGATCGTTGTAGTTACGTGTTATCGGTTAAAATGCAAGACCCTCAATTTGCCGGTCAAACAAAAGAAAAACTATCATCACGCTCGTGTTCTGCGTTTGTATCGGGGGTTGTAAAAGACTCGTTTAGTTTATGGTTGAATGAACATACTGATACCGCAGAATTATTAGCTGAGTTATGTATTTCAAATGCGCAAACTCGCTTGCGTGCAGCTAAAAAAGTAGTGCGTAAGCGTGTTACTGCAGGTCCTGCCTTACCGGGTAAACTTACCGATTGTAGCGCGGCCGATAACGACCGTACCGAATTGTTTTTAGTGGAAGGTGATTCTGCTGGTGGCTCTGCTAAACAAGCAAGAGACCGTGAATTTCAGGCTATCATGCCGCTACGTGGTAAAATTTTGAATACCTGGGAAGTTGAGTCAGGCCAAATACTAGCATCACAAGAAGTACACGATATTTCAGTGGCGCTGGGTATTGATCCAGAATCAACCGATATGTCGGCATTACGCTACAATAAAATTTGTATATTAGCCGATGCTGACTCGGATGGACTACACATCGCAACACTATTATGTGCACTGTTTGTTCGCCATTTCCCTGAGTTAGTAAAAACAGGGCATGTGTATGTAGCAATGCCGCCATTATTTAGAATCGATATTGGTAAAGAAGTTTATTACGCACTTGATGAGCAAGAAAAAACCGCTATTTTGGCGCGCATAGAAGCCGAGAAAAAACGCGGAAAAGTAAACGTACAACGATTCAAAGGTCTGGGTGAAATGAACCCGTTACAACTGCGTGAAACCACGATGGATCCAAATACACGACGTTTAGTGCAGCTTACGCTTGATGAAGAAGTAGAAACCATGGAAATGATGGATATGCTGCTTGCTAAGAAACGATCGCCTGATCGTCGTCAATGGTTAGAAGATCATGGTAACAAGGCACTCGTTTAATTACCTGTGCTTAACACTAGGAGAGGCGAATGAAAAAACTACTAGGAAGTTTGCTGTTACTTGGGCTGACTACCGCTCCTGTAATGGCGAAAAATATACTCGATAAGCTCACAGTCGCACCGGGATTTGAAATAAGCTTATTTGCAAATGATGTAGAAAATGCACGTCAAATAGCCGTTTCAAAAAAAGGTATTGTGTATGTTGGCTCTCGTAAAGCGGGCAACGTATATGCGCTTATTGATCATAATAGCGATGGCGTAGCAGATAAAAAAATTGTTGTGGCTAAAGGCCTAAACATGCCCTCTGGCATAGCAATTAAAGATGGTGATTTATACGTAGGCGAAGTACATCGTATTATTCGCTTTAAAAATATTGATACCCAATTAAAAGATCCAAAATTTGATGTGGTTTATGACGCATTACCGAGCGAGCGTCATCATGGTTGGAAATTTTTACGTTTTGCACCAACGGGCGAGCTAATCATTCCGGTGGGTGTGCCGTGTAATATTTGTGCTGAAGATGAACGTTTTGGTCGTATTTTTGCGCTTAATGTAGAAACAAAACAAATAAAAACAATAGCCAAGGGCGTTAGAAACACCGTCGGTTTTGATTTTCATCCAGCTACTCAAGCTTTATGGTTTAGTGATAACGGTCGCGACATGATGGGCGATGATATTCCGCCTGATGAGTTAAACCGTGCAACGCAAGAAGGTGAGCATTTTGGTTTTCCGTATGTTCATGCCGGTGCAATTATTGACCCTGAGTTTGGTGAAGGTAAAAATATTGCCGATTACACGTCGCCAGCTCTTGCACTTGCTGCGCATGTAGCGCCACTGGGTATTCATTTTTATAACGGTAAGCAATTTCCAGCAAGCTATAAGCAACAATTATTTGTTGCTGAACATGGCTCATGGAACCGTTCTAAAAAGTCAGGTTATAAAGTAGGGCTAGCAACAATTGAAGTAGGTCGCGTAACTAAATATACGCCATTTATTACTGGCTTTATGAAAGACGAAACAACATTTGGACGCCCTGTTGCATTTGCAGAATTAGGTGACGGCAGTCTGTTAGTAAGCGATGATTACGCCAATGTAATCTACCGTGTAAGCTATAAGAAAAACTAGGTAAGCTTTAATGAGTGATACAGATACCTTGCTAATGCAAGGAATTGAGCAACAAACAATGGGGCGTTTTACCGAAGACGCCTATTTAAATTATTCCATGTACGTGATCATGGACCGCGCCTTACCGCATGTAGGTGATGGTTTAAAACCAGTACAGCGTCGTATTATTTATGCGATGAGCGAGCTGGGTTTGTCGGCTAACGCTAAGTACAAAAAATCAGCCCGTACAGTGGGTGACGTGCTTGGTAAGTACCATCCACACGGCGACAGTGCATGTTACGAAGCGATGGTATTAATGGCGCAGCCGTTTTCTTACCGCTACCCTTTGGTAGATGGACAAGGAAACTGGGGTGCGGCAGATGACCCTAAATCGTTTGCAGCAATGCGTTATACCGAAGCGCGTTTATCTAAGTTTTCAGAAGTACTATTAAAAGAGCTTGGCCAAGGCACCGTAGATTGGACACCAAACTTTGATGGTACAATGGATGAGCCTGTTGTACTGCCTTCTCGTTTACCGCATATTTTACTAAACGGTATAACGGGTATTGCCGTAGGTATGGCAACCGATATTCCGCCACATAACGTACGTGAAGTGGCTAGTGCATGTTGTTTATTACTTGATAAACCAAAAACAGAGCTTGAAGAATTACTTGAGCTTGTACATGCACCAGATTACCCAACAGATGCTGAAATAATTACTCCAAAAGCCGATATTCATAAAATATATAAAACCGGTCGTGGGTCTATCAAAATGCGTGCGGTTTATACCGAAGAGCATGGCGATATTGTTATTACAGCGCTGCCGCATCAATGTTCTGGTGGTAAAGTACTTGAGCAAATTGCAGCGCAAATGAACGCTAAAAAATTACCAATGATTGCCGATTTACGTGACGAGTCAGATCACGAAAATCCAACACGCATTGTAATTATTCCGCGCTCAAACCGCATTAAAGCTGAGCCATTAATGGCGCATTTATTTGCAACCACCGATCTTGAAAAAAATTACCGCGTAAACTTAAACATGCTAGGCCTAGATGGCCGCCCGCAAGTTAAAGACTTACGCTGTATTTTAAGTGAGTGGCTAATATTTAGACGCGAAACAGTGCGTCGTCGTTTGCAGTATCGTTTAGATAAAGTATTAGCACGTCTACATATTTTAGAGGGTTTGCTAGCCGCCTTTTTAAATATTGATGAAGTGATTGAAATCATTCGCAGCGAAGATAAACCAAAGCCTGTATTAATGGAGCGCTTTGATTTAACTGATACGCAGGCAGAAGCAATTCTAGAATTAAAACTTCGTCATTTAGCAAAACTTGAAGAGTTTAAAATTCGTGGTGAGCAAGACGAACTGGCTAAAGAGCGTGATAAATTAGCGCAAATTTTGGGCTCAGAACGTCGTATGTCGACACTGCTTAAAAAAGAAATTCAAGAAGCCGCTGAAATGTACGGTGACGATCGTCGCTCACCAGTGATTGAGCGCTCAGAAGCGAAAGCACTTAACGAAAAAGATTTAATTCCGTCAGAGTCAGTTACTGTTGTGCTATCAGACAAAGGCTGGGCACGCGTTGGTAAAGGTCATGACTTAGATGTACAAGGCTTAAATTATCGCTCAGGTGACGGCTTTAGAGCCTCTGCTCGTGGTAAGAGTAATCAACCTGCGGTATTTTTAGATTCAGCAGGGCGGGCGTTTGCAACTGATGCGCACAGTCTACCTTCGGCGCGTAGCCAAGGGGAGCCAATGACAGGTCGTTTTAACTTAACACCAGGCGCTAATTTTGAGCACGTGGTAATGAGTGAAGACGAGCAAGTATTGCTTATGGCGTCAGATGCAGGTTACGGCTTTATTACCGACTTCAAAGACTTGGTTAGTAAAAATAAAAACGGTAAAGCGCTCGTAAGTGTCCCTAAAGGTGGAATATTACTTTCTCCTATTAGAGTGAACGATGTTGCTAGCGATTACTGTATGGCTATTTCTAACGAAGGTCGAATGCTTTTATTCCCGCTGCGAGACTTACCAAAATTAGGTAAGGGTAAAGGTAATAAAATCATCTCTATACCAGGTGCTAAAGTACAAGCCCGTGAAGAGTTTGTAAAAGTGCTTGCTGTTGTACCACAAGGAAGCAGTGTTACGCTTCATGCTGGCAAACGTAAACTAACACTCAAACCAAGTGATTTAGAGCATTATCATGGTGAACGAGGGCGTAGGGGTAATAAACTACCGCGTGGATTACAGCGTGTTGACGAAGCCGTTGTGGAGTTAACACCTCAAGATGATGAGCCTGTAGAAGTAATTAATGAAGAATAATTGATTACTTTTATATGATTAAAAACGGTCTGCATTTGCAGGCCGTTTTCGTTTTAAAACCATTTTAAAGCAATATTAAAACAAGCAGCTTAAATATTTCAGCGTACACTTGTGCGCTATTGACTCGTTTGTGTCACAAAATAACGCTATAATAATCATAATTGATTTTTGGAGAAGCCCATTTGCTAGCTGTTATACGCGTTTTTATTATGCTGCTGTTTATATTATTCAGTTGTATTTTTGGTTTATTACTTTCAATTGTAAGACCATTTCACCCTAATAATGTACATATTATAGCGGGTTGGTTTGGCTCAATGGCTAAAATGGTTGGCGTTAAGCTAGTTCTAACACGTCATAAAGATGCCGTTGATCCAGGTCCTGCAGTTTATGTTGCTAATCATCAAAATAGCTACGACTTATTTACAGTGCCAGCAATGGTGCCAAAAAACTGCGTAAGTTTGGGTAAAAAGAGCTTAAAGTGGATCCCATTTTTTGGTCAGCTTTATTGGTTGTCGGGTAATATATTAATAGACAGATCGAATCGCTCCAAAGCGGCAGGAACTATCTCAAAAGCAGCCGAAAAAATTAAAAATAATGGCTTATCTGTATGGATGTTTCCAGAAGGCACACGAAGCTATGGAAGAGGGTTACTACCATTCAAAACGGGTGCATTTCACACCGCAATGAGCGCAGATGTACCCATAATTCCGGTATGTATGAATACAACACATAAAACCATTAAGCTAAATCGTTGGGATAATGGTACAATTCACATCGAAATGTTAGCGCCTATACCGCTTGATAAAGAAATTAGCGCGCGTGAGCATGCTAAAAGCGTGCATAGCATTATGGCTGCTAAAATAACTGAATTAGATGCTCAAGTGAGAGAAAAATAATGGAAAACTGGCGTGAAATAAGTGAAGACATCGTAAGTTCACTACTTGAAGATGGGTCAGACCCTGAAATACTTTATGAAGTAGAGCACCACTTTGTGTGTGAAGACTTTCCTAAGTTAGAGCAAGCTGCACTTGCTGCTTTTAAATTGGGTTACGATGTTGAAGAACCAGCAGAGCTTGAGCTTGAAGACGGTAACAAAATTTGGAGCTTTGACATTGTAGTTGAAGCTGAGCTAGACGTAGACGTTATTATGGAAGACGTTGATAAGCTAGCGCAACTAGCCGTTGAGTGCGAAGTTGAGTACGATGGTTGGGGTACTTACTTTCAAGAGTAATTAGCTGACTGTTATAAAAAAGACGATCATTGCAAAGTGCTCGTCTTTTTTAATGCCTGTAAAAGCGTGCTACCAAACATGCGCTTCCCCTAGGTTTTTTTCTAGGGACGATTAACTCTTTGTTGCCTAAATGGATGTGGTAAGGGGCGTGAACAGGACGCGGAAGCTTTGCTCGGTTTTTACTTATTTTCACATGGAAGTAAGCCAGTAGCGTAACGCAGGAGTAGTTACCGAGCCAGCTAGGTTACAAACCCCGCGCCGCGATTTAACCGCCCCCTAGATTAAACTAATTTCAATCCGCAAAGGACAACATGCCGAGTTCTGCTAAAACTTTTAATTCGAACTAAATCAAATCAACCTTCTAGGTGTTTTCAATAGTTTATTTAAAACTTATTGGTATATTTTGTACAAATATTATTAATAAATTATCTATAGAAAATAAAATATCCACCTTCACTGAGCTCAAACACCTCTTAAATTTTCTAAGCTACCCTTCACTAATATAATAATACTTTCATCTTTAAATTCTTATTTCAAATGCATTTCGTTCTGCCATTATTAAATTTTATTTTATATAAACAGTCTAAATTAATTGGTTAACCAGTGGTATTCTAGTTAATTAAACTGAACGTAAGCTTTACTGCATAAAATAAAATGAAAACCAATTTTGTTATTACAGGAAATGCGATTTTTGAATTTTTAATAAATTACCAATTAAAGTTTTATTTAATGCTTTTTCATTATTTTATATTTTTCCCTTATCTGGGTTTTGTTATTTTTTGACGGTGATTTATTTTAAGTCTCTGTTTTTATTTGTTTTTATTGTATGTTGATTTAATGAATCTAAATGAAATCAATACTTATTACCTATTAAATAAATTGTTGCAAATTTATTACAAGCAATATAACTTGTGTCTCAGCCCAGCTGGCAATAATCATTGGTAATATTTATTTGTAAACCAGGAGCGGTTTTTTTACATTTAACTTATTACCAATTACACATAAAAACACAAGTTAAAACCTATTTGCAGGCGGTGATCTAGGCTCAAGTGAAATACTCATTTATAGCCATGTAGTAAGATTTTTTCATGTACAGGTTTGGAGAAATAAAGATAATGATTAACCAAAAATCCCTATTTATGCTTGCAGCAATGACTGCTAGCTCAAGTTTTGTACAAGCGGCAACTGTTAATAATGCTGGATTTGAAGATGGTTGGAATAACTGGAATGAAACAGAACCAGCGGCTATTTCAGGTAGTGCTTACAAGGGCTCTAAATCATTAAAAATTCAAGGTAGTCCAGGGCGTGTTTACCAGAATGTAGATGTAGATCGAAATACTCAGTACACGTTAAGTGCGTACGTACTTGGCAAGGGACAAATCGGCATTAACGATCTTAATGGTTTGTTTAAAAGTGAGAAATTTAACGTTTCTTCGTGGACAAAAGTATCTAAAACTTTCACAACAGCTAGCACTAATTCATTGCAAGTATTTGCTAAGCATGACAATAGCTCAAACGATGTTCGCTTTGACAGCTTTTCATTAACTAAGGGAAGTTCTTCTGGCGGCGGAGACACGGGTGGTGGTGATACTGGCGGTGGCGACACTGGTAGTGGTTCCGGCATAGCAAGCAATATCACCAACGGTAGTATTTTTGACCTTGAAGGTAACGATCCTCATCCATTAGTAAATAGCGACACTTTAGAGTTTGTTCCTCTAGAAGCGCGTCATATCACTCCAAACGGGAATGGCTGGCGTCATGAATATAAAGTAAAAGAAAGTGCACGTGTTGCAATGACCGAAACCTATGAGGTTTTTGAGGCAACTGTAAAAGTTGAAATGTCAGATGGTGGTAAAACGATTATTTCTCAGCACCATGCTAGCGATACGGGTACGATTTCAAAAGTATATGTTTCAGATACTGATGAATCAGGTTTTGATGATAGCGTAGCAGATAACGGGATTTTTGACGTTTATGTTCGCCTGCGTAACACCAGTGGTAAAGAAGAAAAGCATGCACTAGGTACTATCAGAAGTGGTGGTTCATTCAATCTAAAAGTAGTTAATAATTACGGTGATGTAGATGTGACTGCATTAGGTACTACCTTTGGTATTCCGGTAGAAGATGATTCAGAATCTTACTTTAAGTTTGGTAATTATTTACAATCACAAGACCCATATACACTAGATGAGTGTGGCGAGTCAGGAAACTCAGATTCATTTAAAGAGTGCTTTAAAGATTTAGGAATTACAAAAGCTAAAGTAACAATGACTGACGTTAGTTATACGCGTAAAACTAACTAATTATTTAGTAGTTTAGAAAGCCACTCAGTTTAAAGCTGAGTGGCTTTTTTAATGCTTTTTTAATGCTTTTTAAATGTATAAACTTAATTTATAACCATTTTTTATTTTTAAAATACACACCAATACCGCCAGTAAGTACAATCAAAAATATAACAAACGCACTAAACGCATAGGGGCTCTCGGTACCCGGAATACCTCCTACGTTTACGCCTAACAGGCCGGTTAAAAAGCCTAAAGGTAAAAACAATGCAGCTACAACCGACATTACATACATACGCTGATTTAATTGCTCAGACACTTGGTTAGTGATTGTTTGCTGAATGATTTGCGCACGTTCAATAGAGCTATCAAGCTCCTCTAAATAACGAATAAGTAAGTTTGTTGTTTCGTTTAATTTTGCTTTATCGTCATCTAACAGCCACGGGTAGTGATTATTTACCATTGAGCTAAGGGCTTCTTTTTGCGGTTTTAAATAACGCTTTAAGGCAATTGTTTGACGGCGCAACTGTGATAAACCTTGGTTATCAAACTTTTTACTTAGTTCATCTATTTCTTCTTCAAACTCGTCGAGTGTTTCATCTAGTGAGTCAATAACGCTTTGCATGCGAGAAGTTAGTTTTTGTGTAATAGAGCATACTAGCTCAGAAATATTGCATGGGCCTTTATTTTCATTTAAACAAGCGATCGTATCTTGCACCGATAATAAACGACGTTTGCGGGTAGTAATAAGAATGTCTTCGCTAATAAATAAACGGATTGAAACCATGTCTTCAGGGCTTTGTGCTGGATTTAAATTTACACCACGTAAAAATAACATATGTCCGTTAGTCGTTGATGTAATACGCGGGCGTGTTTCATCAGCAATTAAGGACTCTAATTCGTAGTCGTTTAAATGAGGTTGTGCCTTGAGCCATTCAACAGCCTCGCTTTGGCTATAGTCCATGTGCACCCAAAGTTTTCCGTGGCTTGGTTGCCAGCTATTTAGCTCATTAGTGCTTTCAATAGGGCGAGCGCCGCCTTGTCCATCAAGTACAAGTGCATGTAGTAAACCATTAATCATAATTATTTCTCATAATAGTGTATTTTTAATACCGTTAACTATAGTGTATCTACTTAAGTATTTTAAACTTACCTTTATTTTTAATAAGTTAAGCTTAAATAGCAAAGTATATGCAGAGCCTTTGGGCTGAGTAAAGTGGCATAAAGTACTATTCAGCAAGGCGTGCATTGTGTGACCAGTTGTTTAAAAAGATCAATTTAATTTACTAATCGACTAGATAAATTTATTTCGTTGGTGTTTTTTTACCTGTAGCGTATAAGTCACTTTTTTATTAAGGGCACATTTATGACAGCAAAGATCACAGTTGGTTGGCGTGAGTGGTTAAGTTTACCTGGGCTTGGTATTAACGAGATAAAAGCAAAAATTGATACTGGCGCTCGCACTTCATGTATTCATGCAATTAACATTGAAGAATACGAAGTTGACTCAGAAAAATGGGTTAAATTTACGGCCCAGCCACTGCAAGATGATGAGCAAACGCAAGTCACTTGCAATGCAAAAGTTAAAAAAATGAAGTACGTAACCAGCTCAAGTGGGCAAAAAGAACTACGTTACTTTATAGAAACTACATTGCATGCAGGCGAGCACAGCTGGCCTATCGAGCTTACTTTAACAAGCCGTGCAACAATGAAGTTTAGAATGTTATTAGGGCGTACAGCCATGGAAAATCGTATAGTCGTTGACCCGGCTTTATCTCAACTATTAGGTCGTAAGGTTTAACTATGAAAATCGGTATTTTATCTCGCAACAGAAAATTATATTCAACACGTCGCTTAATTGAGGCGGCAGAGGCACGCGGTCACGAAGTTAAAGTGATTGATGCATTGCGCTGTTATATGAATATCAACTCTGAGCAACCAGAAATTCACTATCGCGGTGAAAACTTAAAAGAATTTGACGCAATCGTCCCGCGTATTGGTGCATCGGTTACATTTTATGGCTGTTCGGTACTTCGTCAGTTTGAAATGATGGGTGTTTACCCTGTAAATGAATCAGTCGCTATTTCTCGTTCGCGCGATAAATTACGCTCACTTCAGTTACTTTCGCGCAAAGGCGTTGGTATGCCAGTAACAGGTTTTGCTAGCAAACCAGATGATGTAAAAGACTTACTAGAAATGGTAGGCGGTGCACCTGTTGTAATTAAATTACTTGAAGGCACACAAGGCATTGGTGTTGTACTTGCTGAAACACGCAAAGCGGCAGAAAGCGTTATTGAAGCGTTTATGGGCTTAAAAGCTAATATTATGGTTCAGGAATACATTAAAGAAGCGGGTGGTGCCGATATACGTTGTTTCGTATTAGGCGATAAAGTAATAGCAGCAATGAAGCGCCAAGCACAAGAAGGTGAGTTCCGCTCTAACCTTCACCGTGGCGGTAGTGCTACATTAGTTCGTATTACTCCAGAAGAACGTAAAACGGCAGTAGCCGCGGCTAAATCAATGGGCTTGAACGTAGCGGGAGTTGATTTACTTCGCTCATCTCGTGGACCACTTGTGATGGAAGTAAACTCATCACCAGGTTTAGAGGGCATTGAAATAGCAACAGGTAAAGACATTGCAGGCATGGTGATTGATTTCATCGAAAAAAATGCTTCAAGTAAAGGAACAGCAACACGTGGCAAAGGTTAAAATTAACCGTCCTTTTTCCTTATTAGGAGAGAGTGTAGGCGTAGGCGAGCGTAAAACACTTGCCTTAGAGGCCGCTAAACTTTATACCCATTCACCACTTAATATTCCTATTGAAGTGGTTAACGGTGTAATGGAAGGTCCTGTGCTTATGGTGTGTGCGGCTATTCATGGTGATGAGCTAAATGGCGTAGAAGTTGTGCGTCAGTTAATTGCTAAAATAGACCCAAGCCAACTGCGCGGCACAATAATCGCTGTGCCTATTGTGAATGTGTTTGGCTTTATTCATAAATCGCGTTACTTACCAGACAGACGCGATATGAATCGTAGCTTTCCAGGTTCTGAGCGTGGCTCACTTGCTGGGCGTATGGCTTATATGTTTTTTAATCAAGTGGCAATACATTGTACCCACATTATTGATTTACATACTGGCGCTATTCATCGAACTAACTTACCGCAAATTCGCGCTAACTTAGCTGATGAAGCAACTGCTGAAATGGCTAAAGCATTTGGCACGCCAGCAGTTATAGATGCATCATTGCGTAATGGCTCATTACGAAGTGAAGCTGCAAACCTAGGTATACCGGTTATAACCTATGAAGCTGGTGAAGCACTGCGTTTTGATCCAATCGCAATTGCGGCAGGTGTGCAGGGTGTTGATTATGTTATGCGTCATTTAAAAATGATCCGTGGCAAGCGTCCTAAAAAGTTACCAGATCCTATTATTGCAGGTTCAACTAGTTGGATACGTGCCGAAGTTGATGGCATTGTGCGTGCACAAGTATCACTAGGGGAGCATGTAACTAAAGGGCAAGTACTTGCTTATATTAGTAGCCCACTAGGTGACTCTGAGCTTGAGCTTTTAGCGCCTAAAGGCGGTATTGTTATTGGTCAGCAAACTATGCCATTGGTAAATGAAGGTGATGCGGTATTCCACCTTGCTTACTTTGCAAATGACAATAGTTTAGTAGAGCAGCAACTAGAGAACTTTATTGACGAGATAAACGATTTAGATGACGAGCTTAAAACCGCTGAGCTAAATAACTAATAGCTAGGGCGTGTTTAACTTTGCGGATTGAAATTTGTTCAATCTAGGGGCGATTAAATCGCGGCGCGAGGTTTGTAACCTAGTGGGCTAAGTAAAAACCGAGTAACAAAGAGTTTATCGCCCCTAGGCAGAACCCGAAGGGCAGCGCATGTTTGGCATTTATGCTGCGTTATCGCCTATTTATGGGGAGTAACCACACTTCATAGGCTCTGCCTTGCCTAAAAACCAAACATACTGCTGCAAATTCAACCATCAAAGATCAACACGCCCTAGTCTTAATTTTGGTTAGTTAAAGCATTAAAAAGCCGCAGAAGTTAATTACTTACTGCGGCTTTTTTGTGACTATTACTTTTTTAACTATGTTTTTTAGGGCCAATAATACGTTTTATAACGGGAGCTTTTGTTGGCTTTGGTTCTTTATTTAAAACCATGACAGGGCGTGTCACAAATAAATTATTAGGGTAAATTACACGGTGCCCATCAATATGCTCAAGTACTACATTCATTAAGCCCATTTCAACAATGCGCCCTTCAATATGATTTGCACCATCAATAATTCGTACCCAATAACCAACGCGGCAATCGTTTTGAATAAACATTAGTAAAAATGCGGTGAGATTACTTAATAATGACCAAGCAGCGAAGAGTGCTACGCCCAACATAGCAAATAAAGAGGAGCCTAAAACCAATAAGCCACGCAGCTCTATACCCCAAAATACTAAAACTAAACACAGCACGACAAAGGCGAGTATAATTTTTAGTAAGAGCTCTGCACGATATTTTCGGTGTAAATCAACTTTCCCTTTAATTGCTTTTTCGAGTAATTTTTTGGTTATTTTTAATAGCAGAGGGAAAACCAAAATAGCGATTATAGTTACAATTAACTTATATTGTGATGCAAACAATTCTAAAACTTCTATTATTTCCACATTAGACCCTGAACTTTTATACCAATTTAATTTAATGCAATTGGTATTAGTTTAACGCGTTTGTATTATTTAAAAAGTATTTTTAACGCTCACTAGCCACTGGACTGAGTCTACGTCATCGTAGCTATCAACTGGGGCTGCAATATCAATGTGGATCATGGTTCCTGAATTTGCACGACTCGGTGCTAAACGAAGACCCACGCCTATATTTTTTAATACATGTGCGTTTTCACCATTATCTTTATCGTTAAACCATGCTCTGCCCACATCTACAAAAGCTGCGCCACCCACTTTAAATAGTTGTAGTAAATCGTACTCCCAGTAATAGCGCTTTTCTAGATTAACTAAAAAGCTGCGGTCGCCATGTTGATAATCCATAGGGTAACCACGCAGGCCTGTTTCGCCGCCTAAAGTAAGCTGTTGATCAGCAGTAAGGTTTTTGGCGTATTGCACCCGGGCTTTAACATACCAAGATTGGTCTTCACTGGTATTTAAATAATATTGTACTTGGCTAGTGGCCATAAAGTTTTCGAGTTTTTTCTGTTCTTTATTCCAATAGCCATCAATATCAGCACTAAAACGCCATAAGGTATTATCGTTAGTAAAGTGGGCTTTTTTAAAGTTAAAAGAATACACCGCGCGGCTGTCGTCATTACTTAATGATTCGTCTGAATAGCCAATTAAGCTTTTAATATTCCAACCTAAGTTTAAATCCTCAGTGCGAGATATACTGTCAAAATTGCGTACTTTTATGTAGTTATCTTCAAACCAATGGCCGCTTATAAAGGGATAACTTAAACTTCTGTCATCGGCAAGTGGTGCAAATGTAGTGTCTATAGCTTCAAAGGTATGCTGCTCGTCGGTATAACCTAAGGTTAAGCGTTGGGTCCAATTATTATTAAGCGCTTTAGAGTGTCCGATAAATGCACGGTTTAAATCGGTAGTTTGATCAAATTCACTAAACTCTTCGCCGCGTTTATATAGCGACTCTTCGCGCTGCTCAGAATAGCTTAAAATACCGTAACTAAAAGGGGTGTCTATCGCGTAAAATGGATAGGTTAGCTCAAGCAAATGGCGCTTACCGTCGCTGTTATCCGCGTATTCTAATCGACCGCGGTAGCGAGTAGATAAAATATTAGGATCGTCGTAAACAAATAAATAACCGCTACGATCGCTGTCGGTCGTGCGTGACAACGAAAGGCGCTTTCCCCAACCAAGTAAGTTTGACTCTCTAAAACCTATACTCGATTTATTTTCTCCGCCGCTACGGCTAAAGTTTACCTCTGGTAAAAGTGTCCACAAATCACGGGTAACCACTTCTACATTAACGTCACCGTCGCAGTTTTCGATTGCACTAATTTGTGCATCATATAAGTAACTTTCTTTACGAAGTAAGCGCTCAGACTCGGCAAGCTTTTTAGCATCGTACTTGTCACCAGGGGAGAATAATAAAAGGTTATTAATGACATCGGGCTCTGTTTGAATATGAGCGCGGTTAGCAAATCGGAATAGGGCATTATTTTCCTCTTCAAGCTCAGTATTAAATACATTAAGTTGCTTGAGCTTTATTGAGGCTATTTTAGCGTTACTATTACTGTGCGTGAGGGTTGTTTTGTCTTGAACTTCTCGGCGTAAGTTTTTATTTGTGCTTAAATCTGTCTGTTCTACAAGGCAGTTATCAGTTTTCGTTGAAGATTGTTGTGCGAATGCATTAGGCACATAAAAGCTTAAAACCGTTAAGCTAATACAACATTGTGCTATCCATTTCTTGTTCACCATTAAACCTCTTTACTGCTACGTAGCAAATGACTATCGTAATATCAGCTTACATCATTGTTATTATAATGTAAGTAAAAGGTATGGATTTTGAAACTAATTAATTGTTACTCATATTCACTTATGTTAATAACCAACCTGGTTTAGAACCGCCTGTGGGCGGGGTATTAAAAGCTAACTTAAATAAAATGCTAAAGCGGCTAATAAGTGCTCAGCTTCATGGCCTTCGGCATTAATCCAAATACTTTGGCTGTAATGCTCATAGTTTAAATTAAAGGTCTGCTGATTATAGGTAAAGCGGACTTGATGGCGATCGGCGCCTGCAGAATACTCATTGAGTGTTACATCGTCCGAGTGTAAAAAGAGTGTGCTCCACAGTTCAAAGTCCTCATCGTGTGGAGGCTCGACTGGCGTAATTAAAATGTATTTATGGGCGTGGTCATATTCTATTTGGGTCATAACATTCTTAATTTGTAGCTAGGTAATTGCGAATTGCAGTTAAAAATTCGCCGCCGTATTTATTTAACTTAGTAAAACCCACACCCGACACTTTTAAAAATTCGCTGTCGTTTGTTGGCATAAGCTGCGCCATTTCTGCTAGCGTTTTATCATTAAATACCACATAAGGTGGTACATCATCGGCATCAGCAAGTTCTTTACGTAGTGCGCGCAGGCGAGCAAACAGTTTTTTGTCGTAATTAAATTGCGCTAACTTATCTTGATAAACGTGTTTGGCTTGCAGGCGTGGCTCGGCTAATTGCAGTGCGTACTCACCTTTTAAAATTGCACGCGCGGCTTCGGTTAACCTAAGTGACGCACCTTGCGTTATATCTTGGCTAAGTAAGCCTTGATGAATAAGCTGGCGTAAAATACTAAGCCAAAATTCACTGCTTTTATCTTTACCTATGCCGTAAGTGCTTAGCTCATGATGATTGTTATCGCGTATGCGGCTAGTATTTGCACCACGTAGTAATTCAACAATGTACCCAAGACCAAAGCGCTGGTCAGCTCTATACACACAAGAAAGCGCTTGTTGGGCAACCAATGTACCATCAAAGCTTTTTGGCGGATTTAAGCAAATATCGCAGTTGCCGCAGGGTTCGCGTTGATATTCACTAAAGTAGTTAAGCAAAATTTGGCGGCGACACGTTTGTGCTTCGGCAAAGCTTGCCATTGCGTTAAAGCGTTGTTCTTCTACACGGCGGCGTTGCTCGTCGTCTATGTCTTCAAAAAAGCGTCTTACACGGCCAATATCAGCTGGGTCAAAATACATTATGGCTTCTGCGGCAAGTCCATCTCGCCCAGCACGCCCCGTTTCTTGATAGTACGACTCGATACTTTTTGGAATATCGTAATGCAGTACAAAACGTACATTGGGTTTATTAATCCCCATACCAAAAGCAACGGTTGCGACCACTATTTGTATATCGTCACGGGCAAAACCAGTTTGTACAAATTGTCGTTGCTCGTTACTCATACCTGCATGGTAAGCGGCAGCGTTTAGCCCTGCATCTGCAATTTTTTCAGCAATATCGTCTACGCGTTTACGGCTGGTGCAATAAATAATACCGCTTTGGCTTTTTTGCTCTTTTAAGTAGCGAAGCAGTTGCACCATAGGTTTAAATTTTTCTTCTATGGTGTAGCGAATATTGGGGCGATCAAAGCTGCCAGTATGAATATAAGGCTGTTGTAGTTTTAGTTGCTCAACTATATCAAAACGGGTGGCTTTATCGGCAGTTGCAGTGAGCGCCATCATGGGTACATGTGCAAAACGTTGCTTTAATTCGTTTAAGCGAAAGTAATGAGGCCTAAAATCGTGACCCCAATGCGACACACAATGCGCTTCGTCAATGGCAAATAAGCTTACATTTAAATGCGATAAACGCTCTAAAAATTCGCGTTGTAATACTTTTTCAGGTGCCACATATAAAAGCTTAATTTGCCCCTGATGAAGCTGTTGATACACCAATTGCTGCTCTTCTCGCGCTAAGCTGTTATTTACGTAAGCGGCTTTAACCCCAAGTGCTTGAAGTTGACTTACCTGATCTTGCATTAGCGATATGAGCGGAGATATAACAATAGTGACGCCTTCAAGCACTAAAGCGGGTATTTGATAGCAAACCGATTTTCCGCCGCCAGTAGGGAGCAATACAAGCGAGTCTTGGCCGTTAATAGCAGCATCAATAACTGTTTTTTGGCCGTCGCGAAATTCACTGTAGCCAAACACTTGTTTGAGGACAGTTTCGGGTTTACGCACAAGGGTGCTAGAAGGTGGTGTTGATGTATTCATTGGCGGGTATTTTAGTGGTTTTTTAGTGAGATGTCTTTAGCTGAGTTACTTATACCAATCCGCAATACTACTTAATCAATTTGAGGGATCAAATCTGACGCTCGCTGCGTTAAAAATTTCTGATATAGAACAACTAAATAACGAGTTTTTTGCCTTGTTATAGACACTATTTTCTTACCTCCAGATAGATCACTTAATTAAGCTAATTGGTATTAACCTCAACTCTATTGTAAGTAAATTAAACTCTGGTAGTGTTGAAACCGCTTATTAAGATAGATCTGCTTCCTTAAAGTTAGGTTGCTAAGTAAATGATTTAACTAGAACCTCGTAGTTTTGCTTAAGTTATGCTTTACTCATCGTACCAGTTTAAGCATGGAGAATAATAATGAATAAAGAAATGTTAATTGAACAAGTGGGTGCATTATTTGTAAATGGCATGCCGTTTAACCAGTTTTTACAAATATCGGTTGAGTCGTTGAGCCCTGAACAGGCCAAAATTACGTTTCCGTGGCAGGATGTACTCATTGGTAACCCTGCGCAAAAAATACTGCACGGTGGTGTTATTTCAGCCGTACTTGATAATGTAGGCGGTATGCTCGCGGCAGCAAGCGTGATTGATAAGCTCACCGATTTAGATATAGGAAGTGTGCAAACAAAATTAGCCACGCTTGGGACTATCGACTTGCGCACTGATTATTTGCGCCCTGGTAAAGGAGAGAGCTTTACAGCGAGTGCCACACTTATTCGCTCAGGTAATAAAGTGTGTGTTTGTCGAATGGAATTACATAATGAACAGTCTGTTCAAATTGCTTTTGGGACAGGCACGTATTTAGTTGGATAAAACGTGTATGGGAAGTAAACTAGCGGCCTTTTAAATCACTAAGTGTTTATTATGTCGATTGATACTGAGCAGCGTAAAGGTGCTATTTTTGCTTGTCTTGCTTTTTTTATGTGGGGCCTTGCGCCAATATATTTTAAGTTGATTCAGCATGTTTCTGCCTTTGAAATTTTAATGCATCGGGTTGTTTGGTCGGTTGTATTTTTAGTACTAGTAGTAAGTGTTTTAAAGTATTGGGATAAAGTTAAACGCATTATTGTTCAGCCTAAGCTTTTGCTTATGCTTGTTATTACCTCAACATTACTAGGGTTTAACTGGGGTTTATTTATATGGGCTATAAATAATAACCATATGCTTGATGCGAGTTTGGGCTATTACATAAACCCTCTTTTAAATGTATTACTGGGTATGCTCTTTTTAGGTGAACGCCTGCGTAAGTTTCAAGGTGTAGCAGTGGCACTGGCCTTTACCGGTGTTGTGCTGCAGCTAATTAGTTTTGGCTCGTTTCCGGTAGTGGCATTTTCATTAGCTATATCATTTGCACTTTATGGGTTGTTACGTAAAAAACTACCCGTTGAAGCCTTGCCTGGCATTTTACTCGAAGCACTTATATTACTGCCTGTTGCACTCATTTATTGGTGGTTAATGGTGCCTACAACAACATCAAGCCTGCCAGCTAACGATTGGCATACTAATGCATTACTGATTAGTGCAGGTATTGTAACTACATTACCATTGCTGTGTTTTACCGGCGCCGCTAAGCGTTTGCAATACACTACATTAGGCTTTTTTCAGTATATTGGGCCAAGCCTAATGTTTATATTGGCAGTGGTGTTTTACGGTGAAGTGTTTGACGCTGAGAGATTAGTAACGTTTGCATGTATTTGGAGTGCGCTAGCTATTTTTAGTTGGGATTCTTACAATCAATCACGCAAACGTAAAAAAGCGGCTATTACAGCCGCTGAAGTATAATTAACCTAATAGAGCTGTTAGCTAACTACTTTATTACGACCAGATTCTTTAGCGTCGTAAAGCTTTAAATCGGCCTGTTTTAATAATTCATCAATTTGATAAACAGGTCCATCTGCAAAACCAATAGATATAGTAAATTTGATTTTTTCTTTACTAAACTCTTGGCTATTCGCCTCTATAAAGTACCTAAAACCTTCAAGTCTTTTTAGCGCTTCTTGTTTATCCGCATTTGCAAAGTAAACGGCAAACTCTTCGCCACCTAAGCGGGCCACTAAATACTTTTTAAAATATTTGCTAAAGCAAATGGAGAGCCCTTTTAATACTTCGTCGCCTACATCATGCCCGTGAGTGTCATTAATTATTTTAAAATGGTCAATATCAAGCATGGCTAGCGCTCCTGAACCTTGCTTATTTTTAATCTTTTTGAGTGATTTGTTTGTTTCTTCAAAAAAGTAACGACGATTAGGTAGATTAGTTAGGTAATCGGTGTTGGCTTGGCGTTTAATTGTGGCTATTTGTTCTAGCATATCGACGTTTTGGCTAAGCCTGCAGTAAAACTCTTCACTATTAAAAGGTTTATGTAAATAATCGTTTGCGCCATTTTTTAAAAATAAACTAGAAAGCCCTACAGAGTCAGAGCCCGAAATACCAATAATGGCTTTTTCGTCATTGCTATATAAGCGGCGAATTTCGCTACATAACTCATCACCATTCATGTTTGGCATTTCGTTATCAGTAATGATGACTGAAATGTGGGGTGAACTTTCGAGCATTTTTAATGCTTCTTGTCCGTCTTGTGCTTCAATAATTTGATATTTGTGACGAACTAACAAGCTGCAAATGTATCGTCGAGTCGATTTAGAATCATCAACAACGAGTACTTTTACATTTTCATTGCGAGGTAAGCGGTGTAATTGTTTTTCTAGGTATTGGTAAGCTTGTTTGTTTTCTTTAATGATGTAATCGATGATTGGGTATTTTTCGACGGTGTCGCGGGTTTTTTTATCAATATTACCCGTCATTACAATAGTTGGGATATCAGCATTAACAGTGCAGGGTACTGCTTCACCTGATGGGGCATCAGGTAATATAAAGTCAACTACAGCGCAAAAGTAGCTATTTTTACTTATAAGCTCTTTTGTTTGTGCTAATGACTCTGCTATATCAACTTCATAGCCTGCTTTAAGCGCGATGTGCTTTTGCACTCGCGCCATTGCAGGTGTATCTTCAACTATTAGTATTTTTCGCGTCACGGAACAACCCTGTTTATATTTTGCAAAAATATTTGCTTATACAAGTTGTAACTGTTAAAACGCAAAAAAGCAAATAACTTAAGTACTTACAGATTATCCGCTTCTGAATAATACTCTTGGCTAATCGGTGCCGGTCCTGACATTTTTGAGCGGCCAAATAAAGTATGAAACTTAGTTTTACAGGTCGTTAGCTTTAAGTATTTTACCCAAGCACGTTCGATTGGGTTAGTAGGTTCTTGTGAGCCAGTGACTACTGCTACAAACTGTTCTTGATGTTCGTTTTGCGGCTCAATTGTTTTACTGTATAAGCCTCTTAAAACAACACCGTGTTGTTCTAATATACTGGCTTCTAATAAGGTGAAGTTTCCGCTGCGGCTAAAACCACGTGGAAAATTCTGATCATCATAAAATTGACGTTGGCTAACAAATGCTTGGCGTAGTAATGAAATGTTATTGCTCATAGCTTTATCCTCATACCCTATTAATTAGCTGGAGTATGATGCAAGTTTGGCAATTTATTAAACAAATTATTTTTATCGTGAGGATAAAAAATTGGATATCGATTTATTAAAAACATTCGTTGAGGTAGTGCGTACGCGTCACTTTGGTAAAGCGGCCGAAAACCTTTATATTACGCAGTCTGCAGTGAGCTTTAGAATTCGCCAATTAGAGCAAGGGCTTGGTGTTAATTTGTTTATTCGCCAGCGTAATAATATTCAACTTACAGCACCTGGCGAGCGCTTATTACCGCACGCACAAATGATTATTACGGGCATGCAGCGGGCCAAAGTCGATGTTGCACTTGCCGACAATATGCATAAGCAAATTAGCTTAGCAGGAACGCCTAATATTTGGGATGCTTTTTTACAGTTTGGTATAACAAATATTGTATCGGCGATGCCGGGCGTGTCGTTAGTTGCAGAAGTTAAAGCACAACAAGAGAGCACTCGACTTTTATTAGAGCGTACTCTCGATTTGGCAATATTATTTGATCCACCAAAAGTAGATGAACTCGTAGTAGAGCGTATTTGTGAGTTGCCAATCATTCCAGTAAGCGGATACGACACCGCAACGAACGAAAACTTTTTTGATAATCAATATGTGTATGTGGATTGGGGAACTACTTTTTCTCTTTGGCATGCGCGTCAGTTTACAGGAAAAACGCCACCTTACTTTAGAACCAGCACGGGACGTATTGCACTTGATTTAATACTGCAATGTGGTGGTAGTGCATTTATACCTCAAGTATTGGTTGAAGGGCATTTAGAAAAAGGTGAGTTGTTTCATGTTAAAGGGGTAGAAAACACCTCAAGAGACGTATTTATTGCGTATCACAGAGACAACGAGCAAAAAGAGCTAATAGAAACCTTAGTTAATTTACTTTCGCAAATGACGCCAAGCTTGTCATTAAAGCAAGGTAAGTAAGTACGACCATCTACTAGGCTTTCATGTTATTTTGATTTCATATTTAATGCATTTTTATTAACAAAAAAAGACAGTAATATTTCTATTGTAATATTACTGTCATTTAGGAATGACAAAATGCAGCAGTTTTGAAAATTAGTCTTTTGTGATTATCCAAGGAAATAACATGAAATTTGTAAAATCGAGCTTATGCTTAGCACTATTAAGTGGTTTATCTTTTAATGCACTTGCCGACGTAGACATTTACGGTAAAGCGAATGTAACAGTGCAATCATCTGATGATGGCGAAGGGTCTTTTACCGAGATAAAAAGTAATGCATCTCGTCTTGGTGTTAAAGGTTCTGAAAAAATAAATGATAGTTTAGAAGCGGTATATAAGTTTGAGTTTCAAGTTGATGTGTCTGATGCTGATTCAAAAGGCGATAACGACGACAATATTTCTGCGCGTAACCAATATGTTGGTTTAAAAGGTGCGTTTGGTCAGGTTGTAATTGGTCGTAACGATACTGCGCTTAAGCAATCTCAAGGTAAGTTAGATTTATTTAACGACCTTGAAGGCGATATTAAAAATGTATTTAAAGGTGAAAACCGCTTAGGAAACACAGTTAGCTACTCATCAAACTCATACGAAGGCTTTAAAGTACTTGCTACTTTTGTAGCTGAAGACGATGTAGACGCTGATAACGGTTATTCAATGGCGGTGACATACGGTGACGTGGCTCTTAAAAAGAGCGCGGTATACGCCTCTATTGCAGCCGATAGTGAAGTAAATGGCTACGACGTAGTGCGTGCATCAATCCAAGGTAAAATCGAAAACTTTAAATTGGGTGCAATGTACCAAACACAAGAAGCAGTAGATGGCAGCGCAGAAGCGGATGGTTACTTGCTAAATGCTGCTTACAGCATGGGTAGCAACACATTTAAAGTGCAATACCAAGATATGGACTTTGACGACAGCGACGATAAGTCAGCAATTTCAGTTGGTCTTGATCACAAATTAAATAAAAACATTAAAGTATTTGGTTTTTACTCAAGCTTTGACATGGACAACAATGTTGACCAAGATTACGTAGGCTTAGGTATGGAATACAAGTTTTAACGACTAGTCTAATTAGTTAGAACACTCCCTTTTTAACCGCGCTCCTTTGAGCGCGGTTTTTTTTGCTTTAAATTATTTACCCGCCCATAATAGACCCTCATTTGGAATGAGGTGCAAATCCTCAACTATTCCCGTAACTGTAATTAGTACAACGCTTTAAGTCAGATACAAATGAGCAATACCAATCAGCATAAATATTTGAACAATTTAACGAATTAAATTTATCGCTTAATAGGTTCTATATCTAAATAGATTGGTATAATTTTTTAACGAGCGGGTTTACTCATTTTTATTAATGCACTAGTTATTGTTAGCTGTATTGTTAGTGAGTACACGCCTACCAAGGACTCACTGTTGCACACTAAATCAGCGCTAAACACGCCTTTACTAAACGTTAAAAACGTATCATGGGGTATTGGCAATAAAACGATTCTCAAAAAAATAAACCTTAAAATAACCACAGGTAAATTTGTTGGTTTAATTGGACCTAATGGCGCAGGTAAATCGAGCTTATTGCGTTGTTTATATCGTTTTAATAAACCAAGTGATGGCGTTGTAGAGTTTAACAACACCGACATTTGGCAGCTAAAAAGTGATGAGTACGCAAAAAAAGTCGCGGTTGTTTTACAAGAAACCCCTTCGCAATTTAACTTAAGCGTATTTGATGTTATTGCACTTGGGCTAACGCCTCATAAATCGCTATTTAGCTCAATAACCAATATTGATAAACAAAAAATCATCCAAGCTATCAACACCGTAGGGTTAGTGGATCATATTGATCAAAGTTTTGAATCGCTCTCAGGCGGTGAAAAACAAAGAGCGCTTATTGCTCGTGCTATTGTGCAGCAACCTCAACTATTAATTATGGACGAACCAACCAGCCATTTAGATGTTAAATACCAAATACAGGTTATGGAGCTTGCTAAATCGTTGGGTGTAACGGTATTTGCATCGTTTCACGATTTAAACTTAGCCTCTGCAATGTGCGATGAACTAGTGGTTATTAAAAACGGTGAAATTACACATACAGGCACGCCAAGTGAGGTATTAACCGAAAACATGCTAGGCGACGTTTTTGGTGTTTGCGCCCAAGTAAATAACCACCCGCAAATATCGAAGTCGGGAAATAGCATCCCTCATATCACTTACTTTTATGGCTACAAATAATATGAGCGCAGTTAATACTCGCCAATCATTTGCGCTATTTATAAGTGTTGTAGCTGCTTTATTTAGCTTATTTGCAGCACTTAGTTTTGGCGCAGCAGAGACCTCACTTCAAGATGTATTTAATAGCTTTTTACTCTCAAATGATGCGTCTTTTAATTCGCGTATTATTTTTGAACTAAGAATGCCACGCACATTACTCGCCTTTTTAGCAGGCTCTGGCTTAGCAATTGCGGGGCTTATTTTACAAACGGTAACGCGCAACCCTTTAGCCGATCCTTACTTATTTGGTATATCGTCGGGTGCCTCATTTGGCGTGGTGTTACTTATGGCGCTAGCAGGCATTAGCGCAGGCTTTATGCTATCGGCAGCAGCACTGCTGGGCAGCTTACTCGCTATGAGTTTATTAATACTTATTGCAGGTAGGCAGCAAAGTGCACAGGTAGAATCAATGTTATTAGCTGGTGTTGCTCTGTCATTTTTATTTAGTGCATTTACCAGTTTGTTGCTTTATTGGAGCGACCCTCAGGCGGTAGCCGCTATTTTATTTTGGACACTGGGCAGCTTTGCTCGTGCGCAGTGGGCTACGCTTTGGTTACCTTTATTGGTAATCACATTGTGTACGTTTGTAATGCTGAGCTTTAGAAGGCAACTCAATGCTATGTTACTTGGCGATGAAAGCGCAATTACATTAGGTGTTAGGGTCCAGCGCTTTAGAATACTTATGCTGGTTTTGAGCTCATTAATTACCGCTGTGCTGGTGGCTATGTGTGGTGGTATTGGGTTTGTAGGATTAATGGTGCCGCACATTGTGCGCTTTTTTATATCCCAAGGCACCATCGCTGGCTTACTGGTAACCAGCTTAGTG
This sequence comes from Pseudoalteromonas sp. SWYJZ19, assembly GCF_015864375.1. NCBI lineage: Bacteria > Pseudomonadati > Pseudomonadota > Gammaproteobacteria > Alteromonadales > Pseudoalteromonadaceae > Pseudoalteromonas > Pseudoalteromonas sp. SWYJZ19. The sequence goes on along the minus strand of NZ_JADYXI010000003.1, from coordinate 222,205 downwards.
GGCGGTACATTTATGGTGTGGGTTGATGTACTTTCGCGCTCCTTGCTAAAAAACCAAGAATTGCCCGTAGGCGTTATTACTGCTGCTATTGGTAGTGTGTTCTTTTTAAGTTTATTGTTTTTTAGAAAGCGAAGGGTGTAATTCCATGAAAACCTTAATGGTGCAAGGCACTACTTCCGACGCAGGTAAAAGCACTTTAGTTGCAGCCCTTTGCAGGGTATTTGCTAAGCGAGGGGTAAAGGTTGCGCCTTTTAAACCACAAAATATGGCACTTAATAGCGCAGTAACAAAAGATGGCGGCGAAATTGGTCGTGCGCAAGCTTTGCAAGCAATAGCAGCTAAAGTAGAGCCCGAAATAGATTTTAACCCTATATTACTTAAGCCTAATAGCGACACGGGCGCACAAGTGATTATTCACGGAAAAGCCATTAGTAATATGGAAGCTGGCAAATATCACGACTATAAAAAAGTCGCGATGGATGCAGTAATTACCTCACATAACCGCTTAGCTAAACGCTTTGAATTACTCCTTGTTGAAGGAGCGGGGAGCCCTGCTGAAATAAACCTGCGTGAAAACGATATTGCCAATATGGGTTACGCCGAAGAGGTAGATTGCCCTGTTATTATAATTGCCGATATTGATAAAGGTGGTGTGTTTGCACATTTGGTAGGTACGCTTGCGTTGTTAAGCGAGTCAGAACAAGCGCGCGTAAAAGGCTTTGTTATAAACCGCTTTAGAGGCGATATAGGTTTGCTGCAAGGCGGGCTAGATTGGCTTGAAGAATACACAAACAAACCCGTACTTGGTGTATTACCTTATTTGCACGACCTAGCGCTTGACGCTGAGGACGCCGTTGCAATTGATAATAACGTAACCAATGCCACAATTAATATTGCAGTGCTGCTCGTGCCACACATTAGTAATCATACCGATTTTGATGCACTGCGTTTGCACCCAAACATTAATATAAATTATGTGCGCCACACGCAAACGATCCCAGAAGTTGATCTGATCATTCTACCAGGCAGTAAAAACGTGCTGGGGGATTTAACCTTTTTGAAAAATGAAGGCTGGGATTTACAAATTAAGCGCCACTTACGCTATGGTGGCAAAGTACTTGGAATTTGTGGCGGCATGCAAATGCTGGGCAATACGCTCAACGATCCCGATGGTATTGAATCGTCATTAAAGCAAGTAAATGGGCTTGCTCTGTGCGATTTTGAAACCACGCTGACAACACAAAAAGTATTAACCAAAATAACCGCTACACTACTTTTAAATAACCAATCAACACCCTGTAGTGGTTACGAAATACATGCAGGTATTAGCCAAGGTGCAGCGCTTAATAAGCCGTTTTTAACCTTTGACGAAAACCACCCAAATGGCTTTAAAACTGATGGCTTTATTAGTGACGATAATGCTATTGCAGGCACCTATTTACATGGTTTATTTGATGAAGCCGATGCGACATCGCAAATTTTAAAATGGGTAAAACCAAGCGCTACCATTAATCCTATTAGTATTACCGATCACCGCGAGCAGCAGTTAGAGCGCTTAGCAACCATGTGCGAAACGCATTTAAATATACAGCAAATTATCTCGATTTATGAAGGGCACAATAATGACTGAACAAAATAACGATAAGCACCAACAACGCCAACAAAAAGTAAAAGAGCAAGTGGATGCACGTGTTGCTGCCGCACAAGATGTTAAAGGTATTTTTCAGGTGATTACGGGTAATGGTAAAGGTAAATCAACCTCGGGTTTTGGCGTTGTAGCACGCTGCGTAGGTCATGGTAAAAAAGCAGCCGTTTGCCAGTATATCAAAGGTACTTGGGAATGTGGCGAGCGTAATTTATTACAAGGTGCAGGTGTTGAGTTTGTTGTAATGAACACCGGTTTTACCTGGGATACGCAAAATAAAGAAGCTGATACCGCAGCCGCCCAAGCAACATGGCAAGAGTCAAAACGCATGCTTGCTGATAGCAGTATTGATTTAGTATTACTCGATGAACTTACTTACATGGTGACTTACGGTTACGTTGATTTAGATGAAGTAGTAACAGCGCTTAATAACCGCCCGCCAATGCAGTCGGTTATTATTACAGGGCGTGCAGCGCACCGCACTTTAACCGACCTTGCCGACACAGTAAGCGAAGTGCGTAATGTAAAACATGCATTCGATTCAGGCATAAAAGCGCTTGAAGGGTTTGATTACTAATGTTTAAAGCGTTTTTTATTGGGCTGCTGCTTTTTAGTTTATCGGGCAGTGCACTTGCAGAGCAGACTAATGATTCTAAAAAACTGCGAATAATCGCGCTTGCACCACATATAGTTGAAAACCTATTTGCCATAGGGGCGGGCGATAATATTGTGGGCACGGTTGATTATGCCGACTATCCTGCTGAGGCCCAAAGTATTGAGCGCATAGGGGGTTATTACGGCATCTCGCTTGAAAAAGTATTGGCGCTTAAACCCGACTTAGTAATTGCGTGGAAAAGCGGAAATCAAAGCGAAGATTTAGCCCAAATAGAGCGCCTGGGCATAAAAGTATATTTAAGTAACCCGACCACAATCGCTGGTGTAGCCGACGAGTTACTTACTTTTGGTGAATTTACAGGGAATATTGAGCAAAGCCAGCAAGCGGCAAATGCATTTACACAAAAACTAAACGCGATTGTTAAAAGCCAGCAAGATAAAAAAAATATTACCGGATTTTATCAGTTATGGGCTGAGCCTATGATGACAGTAAGTAAAAATACGTGGATAAGCCAACTGATTGAAACATGCCATGTAAGTAATGTATTTGCCGATAGCGTTACAGATTACCCACAAATTAGTATCGAAAATGTCATTGTTACTAAGCCACAAGTTATTATTATCCCTGATGAAAAATCAAAAACGCCACAGCCGGTTGTTAATTGGCAAAAGTGGCCAGAAGTGCCCGCTGTTAAAAATGATCAATTTATTAGCGTAAATGCCGATTTATTACATCGTTTTACTCCGCGCATGCTAGATGGACTCGCGGATATGTGTGATAAAATAGACGCATCACGTAAACAGATTAAGAGTACACAATGAGCGATTGGGCTACATTTTTAGAAAGTGAATTACAGCAACCTTACATGCAGGAAACGTTAGAGTATGTGGCTAATCGCCGCAATGAAGGTGTTGCTGTTTATCCGCCTGAACCTCAAGTATTTAGTGCTTTTGATGCCACAGCACTAAATGACATCCGCGTTGTAATTTTAGGACAAGACCCATACCACGGAGAAGGGCAAGCGCATGGCTTGTGTTTTTCGGTATTGCCTGATGTAAAAAAGCTGCCGCCGTCGCTTAAAAATATGTACAAAGAGTTAGCTACCGACATTACTGGTTTTACTATTGCTGATCACGGTTACTTGCAAAGTTGGGCAGATCAAGGCGTGTTTTTACTTAATACCGTACTGACCGTTGAGCAAGGGCAAGCGCATTCCCATAAGCATTTAGGGTGGGAGCAATTTACCGATAACGTAATAGCGCACATTAATGAACACTGCGAAGGTGTAGTCTTTATTTTATGGGGCGCACATGCACAGAAAAAAGGTAAGGGCATAGACAGCGCTCGCCATCATGTTTTAAAAGGGCCGCACCCATCGCCACTTTCGGCGCATAGAGGCTTTTTTGGTTGTCAGCATTTTTCAAAAACGAATGAGCTATTACAAGCCCAAGATAAAAAGCCGATTAACTGGCAGGTGTAAATAACCTGGGCTCTGAATAATAAATTTATCTCATACAGCTAATTTCAGCGCATTAAAAAAGGCTTTCATATAATGAAAGCCTTTTTGTTTAGTTGGGGCGTATTGGATTAAAAATTTAGCTCATCAATCGCAATACTGTCTGTAAAAAAATCATATTCCTGTAATTCTTTACGTAAGCGGTGTTTGTCTTTTATTGCTTCTATTTCCCGCCATTTTCTTTTTTTATTTTTCTGAGAGGTTTTCCTTGTTGTATCTGGTCCTTCTAATATCTCTAATATATCGTTTAGGCTATCCATGTACTTCTCCTATTGATTTTATTGACCTCAAGAATACCTATACCACAGGCCTAGCTAAAATAGAACAAAAAAGTGACAGTAATGTTACGAAGATGTGATGAATTGATGAAGGTTTATATCAATATTTATATTAAGGAATAGCGTATTTTAGGCATAAAAAAACGCCGCAATAGCGACGCTTTTTAAAGTATGTTTAAAGCAAATTACATTGCTTTAAAACGTGCTTCCAGTTGTTCTTGTGCATCAGCAAAAGAGCGAATACCTTCAGCTAGTTTTTCAGTAGCCATAGCATCTTGGTTATGTAACCAACGGAACTGTGCTTCTGTTAAAGGCTCTGGTTTTGGCTCTTGTGGAACATCGCTTTCTAGCAAGTATTCTTGTGCGCCTTCTAAGTTACCTAAATCTTCTAAAAGATTAGGGCTAATAGTTAGCTTGTCACAACCTGTAAGTGCAATAATTTCGCCTGTATTACGGAAACTTGCACCCATCACAACTGTTTTGTAGTCATGACGTTTGTAAAATTCAAAAATGCTGCGTACAGACTGAACACCTGGATCTTGTAGCGGATCGGTTGGTTTTTCCATGCCGTTAGCAACGTGCCAATCTAAAATACGGCCAACAAATGGCGAAATTAAAAATACATTTGCATCGGCACACGCGCGGGCTTGGGCATCGCTAAATAATAAAGTAAGGTTACATTTAGTGCCTTCTTTTTCTAGCTGCTCAGCGGCTTTAATACCTTCCCATGTAGACGCAACTTTAATTAAAATTTTGTCTTTGCTTACGCCTTCTTTTTCGTAAAGGCTAAGTAGAGTATGTGCTTTATCAATCGTAGCTTGCGTATTAAACGAAAGGCGTGCATCTACTTCAGTAGAAATATAACCAGGTACAATCTCGCTAATTTCTTTACCTAGTAATACGGCAAAGTAATCACATGCTAGTTCAAGTTGTTTAGCTGGCTCTTGCTCGGTTTCTTTTGCATAGCTCCAAGCTTTATTTAGATAAGGCTTATAAGCTTCAATCTCGCTCGCTTTTAATAAAAGCGACGGGTTTGTTGTTGCATCTTCTGGTTGATGCTTTTTGATCGCTTCAATATCGCCAGTGTCGGCCACGATAGATGAATGTTGTTTTAGCCTTTGTAGAGCTGAAGTCATTTGCTTTCCTCATTCCAAGCAAGTTAAAAGAATAATCTAATCACTCTTAATATATACAATCCATACTGCAACAGTGTGACAATGCTTGATAGGTCTTATGTCCTGATCAATAAAAAAACGGCAATGCATGGGTTATTAAGAGAGGATTTATTTAAACAAAACGTGCTTTTCGTTTCATTTAATGTTGAAATTGACACTAAATAAATTACAAGTCAATAGCTAACTATGATCACTGTTATTTCACCTGCAAAAAATCTTGATTACGAAACGCCACCCGCAACAGACAAGTTCACTCAGCCTGAATTACTAGAGCACAGCGAAGAGCTCATGAAAGTATGCCGTGAACTAACACCAGCGCAAATTGGCAGTTTAATGAAAATTAGCGACAAGCTATCTGGGCTTAACGCAGCACGCTTTAGCGAGTGGGCGCAGCCGTTTACACAAAGTAATGCTAAACAAGCAGTGCTTGCCTTTAATGGCGATGTATACGGCGGTTTAGATGCAAGCACGCTTAAAGCTAGCGAGCTTGATTATGCACAAAACCACTTACGTATCCTTTCTGGCTTATATGGCTTATTAAAACCACTTGATTTAATGCAAGCTTACCGCCTAGAAATGGGCACCAAGCTTGAAAACTCGCGTGGCAAAAACTTATACGAGTTTTGGGGCAGCGTAATAGCGAATAAATTAAACGAAGTATTAAAAGCACAAGACGCGCAATACTTAGTTAACCTTGCTTCAAACGAATACTTTAAAGCGGTAGATAAGAAAGCATTAAATGCACAAATTATTACCCCACACTTTAAAGACTGTAAAAACGGTCAATACAAAGTAATTAGCTTTTACGCTAAAAAAGCACGCGGCATGATGGCGCGCTACATTATCGAAAATAAAGTAACGCAGTTAAGCCAACTTAAAGAGTTTACGGTAGCAGGTTATTACTTTAGCCCAGAGGCAACAGTTAAAGAGCTTGAGCCGGTATTTATGCGCGACGAACAAAATTAGGTTTATAAGCTTAAATAAAAAACTTAAAAGCCATGCATTGCATGGCTTTTTTGATGTTGGCGTTATATTTGCAATCTCATCTAATATTAATGAGAACACTAATTAAATAGGTGCAAATAAAATGATCAGCATTCCGTCAATTGACGAAGCCGAAAAACTAATAGAAGAAAAGCTCGGAGGGTGGTTTGATGTTGTAATAAGTCATATCCCTAATTTTATAGTTGCGATACTGATCGCAATTGTGTTTTCAATATTGGCACGCTTTGCTGGCAAGCTGATGAAAAACGTATTACGCCGCTCACTCGACTCAAAACAAATTGCCGACTTAATGGCGTCAATTTTTAAAGTTATTGTGTTGTGTATAGGCTTATTTATAGCGCTCGATTTTGTTGGCTTAAAAGGCACTGTTACCTCACTGCTTGCTGGTGCGGGTATTGTTGGTTTAGCAATTGGTTTTGCTTTTCAGGATATGACCGAAAACTTAATAGCCGGTATTGCTATGGGTGTACGCAAACCATTCAAAACAGGCGACGTAATAGAAACCGATGACGTGTTTGGTTCAATACATTCTATAAACCTACGTAACACGCTAATAGAGAGCTTTTATGGGCAGTTAATACTGGTACCAAACAAAGTATTATTTAGAAATGTACTAAAAAATTACACCACGCTAGGTGTTAGGCGCATAGAAGTACCTGTAGGTATTTCGTACGGCGACGACATAGAAAAAGCAAAGGACGTCATCGTCGAAAAAATAAATGAATTTGACTTCGTAATACGTAAAGACGAAACCGCTGTATACGCCGAAGGTTTTGGCGACAGCAGCATTAACTTACTGGTGTGGTTTTGGATTAAATACCCAGGTGAGCCTGACTTTATGACGGTACGCCACAAAGGTGTTGTTGCCGTTAAGCAGGCACTCGATGAGGCTGACATTAGTATTCCATTCCCAATTCGTACTTTAGATTTTGGTATTAAAGGCGGCGAAAAACTCGATGCCATGATAAGCGACAAAATAAGCCAGCAGTCATCAAATAAAGACAGTAGCGACGGTACTGACTCTAACCAAAGTGAGTAATTTAGTTAAAGCTCATTAGGCAAAAGCATTGGGAAATAGTTACTTACCAACAGCGCATTTTTACAGAGTAAAAAATGCGCTTTTTAATTAGTTCAAGTCACTTTTCTTTATTCATTAATTATTTTCTCCAGCAGATTTTGTAACGTATTTTTTATAAGGTAAGTTTCCCTTTTATCTATTTATTATGCAATTATTGGTTATACAAGGTGTATTTTTTTTAGATATTAGGGTTACAAACAAATGAAGTTAAGGATTAAATGGTTTACAAAAATAATTTTATTTTCAAGCCTAGTTATTAGCTTTATTTCAGTAGGTAACGAATATAATGCTAAATATGATGTGAGTTATAAATTAAATATAGATAACAATACCGCTGAAATACTTTTTCTCGATAAAAACAAAAACCTTACCTCTACATTAATCTTACCAAATAAAGCGGCATATATTGAAAAAGAGAAGTTACGAGAGTTTTGTAGCTCAGATGATGTTTTATGCCCTAGAAAAAGTTATGAAAGTAACGTTATCACTTGGTCACCTGATAATGAATATTTAGCTGTGTTTGTGGGTAATACAAAAGGGTTTTGGTTTATCCCCAGTAAAGAGATAACAAAAGCCGCATTCAATAAAAATAATGTAGTTAAAGTCGGCGTACATACTCAAAACGATAAAATAAATATTGCTCTATTTCATGGCGCGGCAGGATGGGTTGATAATCATCATTACGTTTTTTCAGCGGGTTTAAGTGGTGACAATTTTGTTTATAAGTTTAACCCAAAAACAAAGGAACTTAAGGGTTTTCCTTTTGAGCTAAATGAAGATTCTACGGTAAGCAGTTTTAAAGAAGTTTTTGTTGAAAGTTTTAATTCACAAAAAAGTAGTTTTAAATTAAGTGATGTTATTCAACAACTAGATAAATTGAAATAACTACAAAAAATAAACATAAAAAAGCGCAGCTTGTGTTGGAGTAACAAGCCGCGCTTATGAATTAGTTATACAAATAAGTTTATGTGGTGCGTATTAAATAACGCTAATTTTGTTACGAATGATTTTAACCCCATCCATATTTTCTAAAAACTTTTGAGCCAGTGCGCGCTGAAAACCAGTTTGTGCTTCACCGTATAAATCTACTTCACCATTTTTTACCTGCACGCGAATATCACTTAACGCTAGGTTAGGATTAGTTCGTAGGGTGTTGGTGATAGCTTGTTGTAAGTTAGGTTGAGTGGCTACACTGCTTACTACGGCCATGTTGGTTGCTGCACTTACTTTTGTAGCGCAAGCTAATAAAAATAAACAACAAAATGATACTAAAGCGATAGTTAACTTGAAGCGGTTCATAACTTAATCCTTACATTACGGTGAATAGTGCAGCCACAATATGGAAATTCCATCGGCTAGGTTATCTTTGTAGTTACAATTTCGGTGCCAATATTAACGCTATGAAATATAAGGGAATTTTATTAAGTGGGAATTCAGGTGGGCAAAAATTACATTTAAATGAGTATGAGTTACATGCTTGGGTTACATATGTAACAGGTACAAACAGCAGAGCCTGCAAGGCTTGCATTAAAAAGCCGACAAAAGTCGGCTTAGTATAAAAATGTTTTAGGTTACTTTTTCTTTTTAACCTTAGCCTTTTTCTTGGCTTTCATTTTTACTGGATCTTTACGTTTTTTAGCCGGTGGCTTAGCTTCTTTATGCTGTGGCTCGACACCTCTAATTACACGGCGTTTTAATTTTTGTTCAACGTAGCGCTCTACTTTATATAAAATACCAATATCGTGTGCTTCAACTAGCGATATTGCTATCCCTTTTTTACCAGCACGGCCAGTACGACCAATACGGTGTACATATACGTCGGCAGTACGCGGCATATCAAAGTTAATAACGTGGCTGATGTCAGATACATCAATACCACGTGCAGCTACGTCGGTAGCAACTAATATGCTTGTTTTGCCACTGTGGAAGTTTTCCATGGCTTTCATACGTTTGTCTTGTGGCATTTCGCCGCGTAACCACGCCGCTTTTACATCATTAGTTGTAAGTTCGCCAATCAATGTTTCTAAGCGTTCGCGAGTTTTAACAAACACAATCGCTTTAGTTACGTCAGGGTTTTTTAGCGTATTAACTAATAATTCAAGTTTGTGATGATAATCGTCGGCTAAATGTACCCATTGGTGAATTTTAGCTTTTTCTTTACGTGACGATTCGGCTTCTAATAGAGCTGGGTCGCTTAATGTTTTTTCAGCAAACCTTTCTACGCTGTCACCTTCAAGTGTTGCTGAGAATAAAAAACATTGGCGACGATTTTTAGCTTCGTCACAAATACGGCTCATTTCTTTTTTGAAACCCATATCTAACATGCGATCTGCTTCATCAATAATAAGCATTTCTACGTGTTCAGCATGAAAGTTTTCGGTTTCTAGGTATTCCATTAATCGACCTGGTGTGGCGATTAAAATATCATTATTTTTTTCAAAAATTTCTTTATGCGTGCCGTAGTTAATACCGCCTGTTACTACACCAATTTTTAGGTGTGTGCGTTTAGCTAGCAGTTCACATTGTTCATGAATTTGATAAGCCAGCTCACGAGTCGGGGTCATAACGAGTACGCGCGCAAAACCAGGGTCACGACGTGGGAAATCCAGTAAGTACTGAATAGCCGGAATTAAAAATGCCGCTGTTTTACCTGTACCAGTAGGCGCAGATGCTAAAATATCGCGCCCCTGTAGTGCTTCAGGAATAGCTTGTTGTTGAATGCTGGTTGGCGTCTCGTAGCCCATTTTATTAATGGCATCGAGTAGCTTGTTATCAAGATCAAATTCAGAAAATTGCATAGAGTGTCTAAAATAAGGGACAATTACCCTGATTATACGCGCTATGCTGCGCTTGGTGAATGAAAAGGTGAAAAAATGTCTGGTTTTGTATTTAAACAATTTAAAGTTGAACACGACCACTGTGCAATGAAAGTTTCTACCGATGGCATTTTGCTTGGCGCATGGGCTAATTTAAGCGGTGCAAAGTCATTACTTGATATAGGCACCGGCACCGGCTTACTAGCACTAATGTGTAAGCAGCGCAGTAATGAGCTTGATATAACTGCGGTAGAAATTGACGAAAGCGCCTATACCCAAGCATTACAAAATGTAGCTAATAGCCCGTGGCCAACTATAAGTATTACGCACCAAACTATTCAAAGCTTTAGTAGTGAAGTTAAATTTGACGTGGTTATCTCTAATCCACCGTATTTTAATCACAGTTTAAAAGGCGATAATGTTGCGCGTAATACCGCACGCCATACCGACGGCCTAAGTTTTGAAGAGTTAATTAATGCGTTTAAACGTTTAAGCCATAGAAGCTCTCGCTTTAGCTTAATACTCCCGAGAGTTGAAGGCGTGCTATTTATTGAGCTTGCTACTCAAAATGGGCTTTATTTAAATACTCATTGCCAAGTGAAAGCCACGCCAAATAAAGATATTAGCCGCAGTTTAATGACATTTAGCTACGTAAAAAGCGATATAGAATCATCAACACTGTGTATTAGAAACTTAGATAATACCTACACGGCTGATTATATAGCCCTGTGCAAAGCATTTTATTTGAAAATGTGAAGCAATTGTAAAATAGGAACGAATAACGCAAACTAACTAAAACTTATCGCTGAGAACAGATATGGATAGTCAGATACCTAAACCCTTTATAATTACACTTGCTGTATTACAGGCTATTGCTCTTACTCTTTTATATAGCAGTATAGAAAACAATGTGTGGCCAGCAACAAGCCCTACATGGCTAGTCTCACTTATTACATTTTCTATGAGCTTTCCTTTATTAATGCTAATGACTGTTAATAAAAATAATATAAAAACGTCGTTACTTTTAATCCTTCCTTTTTCCTTGTTGTTATCTTTACTGGGTGCGTATGCAGGCTTTCAGCAAGAGCCTCAAGAGTACGTAAGTAATAACACTTTAATGTCAGCTTTTATTTTTACTAGTTTAATAGCTGGCTTTAAAGGCCTTATGTACATTCAACAATTTGGTAGTTCGGAAAATGTTAGCTACAGTCGTTTGTTTAAGCTTTCTTGGCGCAATTTTATAATTTTTGGGGAATGCTGGCTGTTCGTGCTTATTTTTTGGGGAATTCTAAATTTAGGTGCGGCTTTATTTGATATTTTAGATATAAAATTTTTCTCTGAGCTACTAAGAAATGAATGGTTTTGGATCCCAATCTTAACGCTCGCATTTGCCTTTGCGAGTATCATATTTAGAAAGCTTTTGAACATTGAAGATAATATCGCTTTTTTACTACAAACTTTAATTAAGTTTTTACTTCCTGTTTTATCAGTTATTTCTCTCGGTTTTTTAGCAACACTTCCTTTTACCGGGCTCAATAAATTATGGGAAACCGGAAGTGGTAGTTTGTTAGTAATGTGGCTGCAGGTGCTCACCTTATTTTTTGTTAATACAGTTTATAAAGATGACTCATCAGTTCGCCCTTATTACTTGCTCTTGCATCGACTCGTTTTTATAAGCGTTGCGTTACTTCCCGTTTATAGTGTTATTTCTGCCTATGGAATTTACTTACGGGTAGATCAGCATGGGCTAACGGTAGATCGTTGTTGGGGTATTTTAATTTGGTTTTTATTGGCGTGTTTTTCGTTTAGTTATCTTGTTGGAATAATTACAAAGAGAGATAATTGGCTAGAGCCGCTTAGCAAAATAAATATTGTGATGGGCTGGGTTGTACTTGTAAGTATGCTTGTTGTTAACTCTCCTTTATTAAACTTTCAAAGCTTATCTACAAACAGCCAAATAGCGCGTTTAGATGCAGGTAAAGTAACAGTAGAAAAGTTTGATTATTACTATTTTGAGTACAGCTTAGGTCGTCAAGGTTATTTAGCTATGCAGTTATTAAAACAGAAAATTGAAACGAGTCACCCAGAGCAATACGCTATTGTCGATAGGATGTATGTAAATAATGAGTTTGCTTTAACGCTTGAACACACAGTCGATGATTTTATTGAGCGCAGTGTATTTTGGCCATCACAAGCGCTAATACCTCAAGGTTTAATAGAGGCAGTATTTTCTGAACAACATTTTTACGATCGTAACTCTTTAAAAGAACATACTTACTATTTCATTGGCATGGATTTAAACAATGATGATGAGCTAGATTTTATAGTGATAGACGAAAATAATGGAAATACGACCGCATATTTTTGGTTATTCGACATGGGTAAGTGGCGCTCAAGGTATATGAATGTCGAAAATCCTGAAGAGATTAGATACCTTAAAAGCATGATTGATAATAACGAATTATCTTTAGTTGAGCCTGAATATTCAAATCTAAAAATAGGGGATGTTGTTTTTAAAGTGAGGTAATACGTTACTTTTTTTTATGCTACTGCCCCTTAAACCTAAACTAATGATTATTAGTTTAGGTTTTTTCTTTTAGTTTTTTATTTTATGTACAGCGCTTTAATAGTGTGTTTATAAATCACCTGATATGATTTAGCCATTGGCCACTTAATTTAAAAGGCAACACAATGAAAAAGTTAAATAAATTAGCATTACTTAGCACGTTAGCAGCCACCATTTTTGCAAGCCAAGGTGTGTTTGCTGCTATTACGCCTGTAGGGCTTTGGAAAACGATTGACGAGGATACAAACCAAGCTAAGTCGTATGTACGTATTACCCAAACCAACGGTGTATTAAGCGGCAAAGTTGAAACCATTCTTAACCCGGCAAAACAAAATGATATATGTAGTAAATGCGATGATGAGTTAAAAGATCAGCCTATTTTAGGAATGACTATAATCACGGGTGTAAAAGCACAAGATGATGGTGTTTGGGGAGACGGTGAAATACTCGATCCAACAAATGGTAAAACCTACACTTTACAACTAACTCCGCAAGATGAAGGTAAAAAGCTCGAGGTACGCGGCTACATTGGCTTTTTTTACCGAAACCAATATTGGCTAAAAGTAGAGTAAGTTTTACTACTTATTTAATCACTGGGCGTTAAATAATTAAGTATTAACTGAAATCATTTTTGCGCTTTGCCTTTCTTACTCACTAAGCCAGCTATATTTAATTGGCATTCAATTTTGAGTAAATAATAAAGGAAAAAAGATGATTAAGTACATAGTTGCTTTAATAATGCTTAGCGCACTGTTAATAAGCGGTGGGGCAAATGCAAAGGATGATGCTGTAAATACGGGTTGGTTTAATAACACGGCTATTAAAGGGTACGACAGCGTTGCTTATTTTACGCAAAATAAAGCCGTTAAAGGCAGCGACAAATACACGTTTAGTTATTTAGGTGCCAACTGGCACTTTTCGAGTGAAGAAAACAAAACGACATTTGCAGAAAACCCAAAGCGTTATGCACCGCAATACGGTGGTTGGTGTGCTTATGCAATGGCTGATGAAGGTAACGCTGTAGGTATAGACCCAGAAGCATTTTATATTCACGAAGGTAAGCTTTACTTAAACTATAGCGAAAGCGTGCAGCAAAAATGGTTAAGTAATTTATTACCGTACATTGTTATGGCAGATGGGTACTACCCACAAACAACCAATGTTATGACGTTTCAATAAATTACTCATATTGCTAGGGCGTGTTGATCTTTGTGGATTGAAATTTGTTCAATCTAGGGGCGATTAAATCGCGGCGCGAGGTTTGTAACCTAGTGGGCTAAGTAAAAACCGAGCAACAAAGAGTTGATCGCCCCTAAAAAGAACCCAGAGGGCAGTGCATGTTTGGCATTTATGCTGCGTTATCGCCTATTTATGGGGAATAACCACACTACATAGGCTCTGCCTTGCCTAAAAACCAAACATACTGCTGCAAATTCCCCCACCAAAGATCAACACGCCCTAATTAAAAAGCCCGCAGCTAAACTAGTTGCGGGCTTTTTGCTTTTTATTTGTCAGTATTGATAAGTAAATTAAAGCGTTTCGCCGTATTCAGTCATTACCTGTTCAACCCACGTTGCAATACGGTCGTCGCTTAGCTCGTATTGACTGTCTTCGTCGAGTGCGAGTCCTACAAACTGTTTGCCATCAGGCGTTAATGCTTTTGAAGCTTCAAACTCGTAACTACTGTCGTTTGGCCAAAAACCAAGTTGAGTAAATGTTTGCGTATTTATTTCGTCGTGTAGCATGCCTAGCGCATCTTGAAACCACTGCCCGTAACCTTGTTGATCGCCCATGCCAAATAAAGCAATGGTTTTACCATTTAGGTTTACGTCGGCTATGTCGTCCCACTTTGACTCCCAGTCTTCTTGTATTTCACCAAAATCCCATGTTGAAATACCAAAGATGATAAAGTCATACTGCTCTGCATTTTTTAGTGGCTCGTCTTTAATATTGTGCAGGGTAACTATATCGGCACCAATAATGTCGCGAATCTTTTCTGCTGCCATTTCGGTGTAGCACGTAGTAGAACCAAAAAATAAACCAATTTGCATCGTATTTATCACTGTGTAATTGCCTGATATGATAGGCTCAAGTTTACCGTAAGGTATTTTTAATTGATACCTTAGCAAAGCATGAGAGCATAATGTGACAACGCTATCTGACGATTCTTTTGAAAATAACAGCAGTATGAGCAGTAATAGCGACTACCTAGAAACTTTTTTAGATAGCCTGTACTTAGAACAAGGCGTAAGCGAAAACACATTAAGTGCTTATCGCAGTGATTTAGATAAGTTTTGCCTATTTTTAAAGGGCGAAAATTTAATGACGGTAACAGGGCTTGATGTTGAAAGTTACTTAGCGCACCGAGTCGATTTAGGCTTAAAACCACGCAGTACGGCACGCAGTATTAGTGCGCTAAAGCGTTTTTATCAGTACTTTGTGCGCGAAAAACTAATTAGCGACACCCCCATGCTAAATATTTCTCAGCCAAAAGCAGGGCAGTCGTTACCTAAAACACTCTCAGAGGCCGAAGTTGAGGCATTATTAAATGCGCCTAATACCGAAGAAGCGATGGGACTGCGCGATAAAGCCATGCTAGAGCTACTTTATGCAACGGGTTTGCGTGTAAGTGAGCTTGTTGGACTGCGCATGGAGCAAATTAATTTGCGCCAAGCAGTGGTGTTTGTAAAAGGTAAAGGTAATAAAGAGCGCTTAGTTCCACTGGGTGAAGAAGCCATGTATTGGCTTGAGCAATTTTTAAAGGGTGGGCGTGCGCAAATGATAAAACATGCCACCGATTTTGTGTTCCCATCTAAACGCGGAGTAGGCATGACGCGACAAACCTTTTGGCATAGAATTAAACACTATGCTATTTTGGCAGCAGTTGAGTCTCCATTATCGCCCCATACTATGCGCCATGCTTTTGCTACGCACTTATTAAATCATGGGGCAGATTTACGTGTGGTACAAATGATGTTGGGCCATAGCGATTTATCAACGACGCAAATTTATACCCATGTTGCCAATGAACGGTTAAAGTCGGTACATGCAGAGCATCATCCGCGTGCGTAAGTTTGAAAGTAAATATCATTAAGCCGGTCAATATATTAAGTATTTTTAGGATAGAGAGAAGTTATGAAAAAATTAATGTTAGCAGGTGCCATGTTGTGCACAAGTATTAGTGCATTTGCAAATGGCGTTGCTGTAACACCAGATGCTAATGATCCTATTATTACTAAATTTGCCGAGCTTGGTGTAACTGTAAAGCAAATTAACCCAAGTCCAGTAACGGGTTTAAAAGAATTGATTACTAACAAGGGCGTGCTTTACGCAAGTCCAGACGGTCAATATTTAATGCAAGGTACGTTAATTGATTTAAATAATCGTAATAACCTAACAGAGCAAGCATTAAATGGCGTGCGTGTTGAAGGTCTTAAAGAATACGAAGAGTCGATGATTGTGTACAAAGCGCCAAACGAAAAACACAGCATTACTGTATTTACCGACATTAGCTGTGGTTACTGTCGTAAATTACACCGCGAGTTAGACGATTTACTTGATGCGGGTATTACCGTTAAGTACTTAGCGTTTCCACGTGGTGGCTTACAAGGTTCAGGTTACGCAGATTTAATGAACGTATGGTGTGCACGCGATCAGCAAGAAGCACTAACAGAAGCTAAATCGGGCACAAGCACTAAAGTAGTTGCAGGCTGTAGCGCACCGGTTGCAGAGCATTACCAATTAGGTCAAAGCTTTGGTATTAGCGGCACACCCGCTATTATTTTAGAAGATGGTACAATGATCCCTGGTTACCAGCCAGCAGCAGCACTAAAAGCAGCATTAGAAGCGAACAAAGCGTCGTAATTAAACGCTTAGTTATTATTAAAAAGGCCTTAATGGCCTTTTTTTGTCTTTTTAATACGACTCAATAAGTTAAAACCCTGCATGAAAAAACTAATCATTGCGCGTGAAAACGTTGACGACTCGCATCTGCCGAGTAATTTACACCCTGTAATTAAACAAATTTATGCTAACCGCAATGTATTCAATGCCGAAGAGCTAAATAACAGCGTAGCTACGCTTCACGACTTCAAATTGTTTAAAGACATCGACAAAGCCAGCGACTTATTAATTGAAGCATTAAAAGCGCAAAGCCAAATATTAATAGTTGGCGACTTTGATGCCGATGGCGCAACAAGCACTGCAACATTAATGCAAGGCCTTGAGATGTTTGGCTTTAAGCATTTAGATTACTTAATTCCTGACAGGTTTAGCTTAGGATATGGCTTAAGCCCCGCGCTTGCTGAGCAAATAGTGCAAATTAAGCCTGATTTAGTGATCACCGTAGATAACGGCATATCGTGTATTGCTGGTATTGATATTTTAAAAGCGGTTGGCATAAAAGTGCTGGTAACAGATCATCACTTACAAGGTGAACAGCTGCCAAATGCCGATGCAATCGTAAATCCAAATAGGCACGAATGTGATTTTCCGTCTAAATCTATTGCAGGCGTTGGCGTTGCTTTTTACTTATTAATAGCGCTGAGAAGCGTAATGCGAGATCTAGGTTATTTTGAGCAGCAACCGCCGCCTAATTTAGCTAACTTGCTCGACATTGTAGCGCTTGGTACGGTTGCTGATGTAGTGGCACTTGATGCAAATAACCGTACCTTAGTACACCAAGGTTTAGCACGTATTCGCAGTGGTAAAACACGCCCAGGCATTACCGCGCTAATTGAAGTGGCTAATCGCAATGCTGCCCGCTTAAGTGCAAGCGACTTTGGCTTTTCACTTGCACCGCGTTTAAATGCAGCAGGGCGATTAGACGACATGAGTTTGGGTATAGCGTGCTTGCTTAGCACCGATATAAACCAAGCGCGTAGTATTGCGGGCGAGCTCGATAGCTTAAACTTTGCAAGGCGCGAAATAGAACAAGGCATGCAAGCCGAGGCGCAAGCCGTGCTTGATAGGCTCGCATTTAGCGACGATAACATCCCTGATGCAATTTGTTTGTTTCAAGACGATTGGCATCAAGGTGTTATTGGAATTTTGGCTGGTCGCTTAAAAGAAAAATACCACCGCCCAACAGTTATATTTGCTGGTGGCGAAAACGGTGAAATTAAAGGCTCGTGCCGCTCTATTGAAGGGCTACACATGCGCGATTTACTCGAAGGGCTTAATACAGCCGACCCACACTTGATTAATAAATTTGGTGGCCATGCCATGGCAGCCGGCTTAAGTATTAACGAGCAACACTTTAACGACTTTAAAAAAGCGTTTGATGCCGCAGTTAGCGCGCAACTGAGTGAAGAAAGTAAACGCTGTATTGTATTTACCGACGGTGAGCTGCCAAACGACTGCTTTACGATGGAATTTGCCCAGCTATTAAAGCAATCGGGCCCGTGGGGTCAGCAATTCCCTGAGCCGGTGTTTGAGCATACCTTTGAAGTAATACAGCAGCGCATAGTAGGCGAAAAGCATTTAAAGCTCGTGTTAAAACATCAATCAGGTCGTTTAGTTGATGCCATTGCTTTTGGTATTGATGTAAAAGAATGGCCAGATACTGAGGCGAAGTTTGTAAAAGTAGCGTACCAGCTCGATATAAATGAGTTTAGAGGTAAATTTACGCTGCAATTAATAGTTAGAGAGCTTGAAAAAGTGCACTAAAAAATATGTAATATCATGCATAAAATGCTAATAAAGCGCGCGGTTTTTTGTTAAAATCGGGCGTTTTTATCATTTGACGATAATTTATTGCGAAAATCCCATTTTAAGGGGCGCAATTACCTAGCCATTTTGGAGTGATGTACATGTTTGAAGTGAATCCTGTGATTAATCAAATCAAGGAAATTCGCGAACGTACTGAATTGCTTCGGGGGTACCTTTGACTACGCTCTTAAACAAGAACGCTTAGAAGAAGTTAACGCCGAGCTTGAAGATTCAGCCGTATGGAATGAGCCTGAACGCGCACAAGCGCTTGGCCGTGAAAAATCAGCATTGGAAGCGGTTGTTGAAACAATCGACAACCTTGTAGCCGGTACAGACGACGTTGAAGGCTTACTTGAGCTAGCAGTAGAAGCTGAAGACGAAGATACCTTTGTTGAAGCACAAACTGAACTTGCTGATTTAAACGAGCAGTTAGAAGGTTTAGAGTTTCGTCGTATGTTTAGCGGTCCTCACGACTCAAACGATGCTTATCTTGATTTACAATCGGGTTCTGGCGGTACTGAAGCTCAAGACTGGTGTAATATTTTACTTCGTATGTATTTACGCTGGGGCGAAGCTAAAGGCTTTAAAGTTGAGCTAGTTGAAGCGACCGACGGCGACGTAGCCGGTATTAAAGGCGCAACAGTTCGCTTTGTTGGCGAATATGCTTACGGTTGGTTACGTACCGAAACTGGCGTGCATCGCTTAGTGCGTAAAAGCCCATTTGACTCAAGTGGTCGTCGTCATACTTCATTTGCTTCTGCGTTTGTATACCCAGAAGTTGACGATAATATTGAAATTGATATGAATCCGTCAGACCTACGTATAGACGTTTACCGTGCATCAGGCGCGGGTGGTCAGCACGTTAACACCACCGAATCGGCGGTTCGTATTACGCACGTACCAACAAATACCGTAGTGCAGTGTCAAAACGAGCGTTCGCAGCATAAAAATAAAGCCCAAGCGATGAAGCAGTTAAAAGCTAAATTATTTGAGCTTGAGCTACAACAGCAAAATGCTGAAAAACAAACGCAAGAAGACGCGAAATCTGATATTGGTTGGGGTAGTCAAATTCGTTCATACGTACTTGATGACGCACGCATTAAAGATTTACGTACAGGCGTTGAAAACCGCAATACCCAATCGGTACTTGACGGTAACTTAGATAAATTTATTGAAGCCAGCCTTAAATCTGGCCTATAACCACCAAGCTAATAAAGAGCTAAAAAATGACTGATAAAATCCAAGACGAAAACAAGTTAATCGCTGAGCGTCGCGGCAAGTTAGACGCTATACGCGAAAATTGCCCAGCCAACGGTCATCCAAACCAATTCCGTCGTGAGCATTACACGGCTGATTTGCAAGCCCAGTTTGGTGATAAGAGCAAAGAAGAATTAGTAGAGATGCAAGAAGTTGTGTCTATCGCTGGCCGTATTTTAGCAAAGCGTGGACCGTTTTTTGTAATTCAAGACATGAAAGGTCGCGTACAAGCGTATGCATCTAAAGATGTTCAAAAAGATCTTAAAGAAAAATATGGTCAACTAGACACTGGCGATATTATTGGTGTTAAAGGTGCGCTAAATAAATCGGGTAAAGGCGATTTATACGTAGAAATGACTGAGTATCAATTATTAACTAAGTCACTTCGTCCGTTGCCTGAAAAATTCCATGGCTTATCAGATCAAGAAACAAAGTACCGCCAACGTTACGTTGATTTAATTACCAACGAAGCAACGCGCGAAACATTCCGTATTCGCTCGCAAGTAGTTGAAGGCATTCGTCGCTTTTTAGCAGACCGTGACTTTATGGAAGTAGAAACACCTATGCTACAGGTTATACCTGGCGGTGCATCTGCGCGTCCGTTTGTAACTCACCATAACGCGCTTGATATCGACATGTACTTACGTATAGCGCCTGAGCTTTACTTAAAGCGCTTAGTGGTAGGTGGTTTTGACCGTGTATTCGAAATTAACCGTAACTTCCGTAACGAAGGGTTATCTACGCGTCACAATCCAGAATTCACAATGATTGAATTTTACCAAGCATACGCTGATTACATCGACCTGATGAACATCACCGAAGACATGCTACGTACAGTTGCAGAAAACGTACTTGGTAGTGCAGTTGTAGTTAATACAACTAAAGACGAAAACGGCGAAGTGATTGACTCAGTAGAGTACGACTTTGGCCAACCGTTTACACGTTTAAGCATGGCGGACGCTATCTTAAAATATAACCCTGAGTTTGATGCTGCGGTATTTAATGACCCAGAAAACCACTTTGACGAATTAAAAGCGTACGCTAAACAAGTGCACGTTAAAATTCCAGAAAACTGCGTTTGGGGGCCTGGTAAGTTCTTGTGTGAAATATTTGAAGAAACAGCAGAGCACATGCTTATTCAACCTACGTTTATTACTGGCTACCCGTGGGAAGTATCGCCACTTGCACGCCGTAACGACGACAATGCATTTGTTACAGACCGTTTTGAATTTTTTGTTGGCGGTCGTGAGCTTGCAAATGGTTTCTCTGAGCTTAACGATGCACAAGATCAAGCTGAGCGCTTTACTCGCCAAGTTGAAGAGAAAGACGCAGGCGATGATGAAGCAATGCATTACGATGAAGACTACATACGCGCACTTGAGTACGGCTTACCGCCAACTGCAGGTGAAGGTATTGGTATTGACCGTTTAGTAATGTTGTTTACTGACTCATCAACAATTAAAGACGTTATTTTGTTCCCGCATATGCGTCCACAAGCTGACTAAGCTTTGGGTAGAGCAAAGTAAGTTAATAAACGCCGCTTAATAGCGGCGTTTTTTTGTTTTTTAAATCGGCTTTTGTTATTTTAGTTAATAAGTACTACACTAAAAATTAAATGTAGTTATTAGTACTGGTTAATGTGCAATTCAGCTTCGCTAATTTATTGTTATTGGCAGTTTTAATATTAAAACTAACAGTGCTATAACTTTTTAGTATGATTGTTTTTTAAACATATGTTGTATTAATGTAAAGGTTTTAGCTAAAATACGCACGAAATTTAAACTGCTTAGCATTTAGCAGATCAATATAGATTCTTAAAGGACTTAGAATAATAGTATGAAAGATAAACGAGTAGATGATTTATCAGAAGAATGCACAACAGAGCAAGAACGAGATGCTTACTACCGTGCTTGTATTGCCGAATTTCAACAATTAGGTTACCAAGAACAGTATTTGGCTCAGTTAACGGATGACTTAGTTCCTGTGCTAGGTGTTAATCCTTCAAATAAAAATACGTAACCCGCTTAAATTTCAAACTAATTACACTTTTAAACCAAGCATATGTGCAATCTGTAACCATATAGTCGTTTTTGGTAGAAAAGTGTTTGACATATTTTCTGAAATCTTTATTATACGCCCCACAAGACGGAGAGGTGTCCGAGTGGCCGAAGGAGCTCCCCTGCTAAGGGAGTATAGAGTTTGTAGCTCTATCGAGGGTTCGAATCCCTCCCTCTCCACCATTTCTTTTAATGGCGTGTTTTGTAAAGTTTTAAAGTATGGGTGCATAGCTCAGCTGGATAGAGTACTCGGCTACGAACCGAGCGGTCGGAGGTTCGAATCCTCCTGCGCCCACCATACTTTAATAACTCTGCTTAGAGTCTAAATAAGAAAAAGCTCTACTTAGAGTTAAAATAAGTAAACTATAAAGTGGGTGCATAGCTCAGCTGGATAGAGTACTCGGCTACGAACCGAGCGGTCGGAGGTTCGAATCCTCCTGCGCCCACCACTTTATAGACTCTCACTTAGAGTAAAAACAAGTAATAGTAAAAATGAAAGTGGGTGCATAGCTCAGCTGGATAGAGTACTCGGCTACGAACCGAGCGGTCGGAGGTTCGAATCCTCCTGCGCCCACCACTTTATAGACTCTCACTTAGAGTAAAAACAAGTAATAGTAAAAATGAAAGTGGGTGCATAGCTCAGCTGGATAGAGTACTCGGCTACGAACCGAGCGGTCGGAGGTTCGAATCCTCCTGCGCCCACCACTTTCATGTTTTCATACACTTTTAAGTGTAAGAAAAATAAACCGATGGAAATCGGTTTTTTTATGCCTGAATTTATACGCTCTGCTTAGAGTTTAAATAAGCAATCTATGAAAGTGGGTGCATAGCTCAGCTGGATAGAGTACTCGGCTACGAACCGAGCGGTCGGAGGTTCGAATCCTCCTGCGCCCACCACTTTCATAACAAGCCGACATTAAGTCGGTTTTTTTGTGCCTGAAATAAAGTGAAATGTAAACTACCACTCCTGTAGCCGCAGAGCTTGCTCGCGTGAGAAGCGCAGCTTCTAATCACTTACAATCGATATAACCAGACTTTATTTACGAGCTACGCTCGTCGCGTCAGCAAGCTGCACGCCTACAAGTAAAAACAGCTCTAATCTTTAAATCCAAACCCCGAGTTTAATAATCCGTTGTAGCCGCAGAGCTTGCTCGCGTGAGAAGCACAGCTTCTAATCACTTACCACCGATATAACCGATACTTTATTTACGAACGTTGCTCGTCGCGTCAGGAAGTTGCACGCCTACAAATAAAACCAGCTCTAATTTTTAAATCCAAACACCGAGATTATTTATCCGTTGTAGCCGGAGAGCTTGCTCGCGTGAGAAGCGAAACTTCTAATTACTAACCACCAATATAACCGATACTTTATTTACGAGCTACGCTCGTCGCGTCAGCAAGCTGCACGGCTACAAGTAAAAATAGCTCTAATCTTTAAATCCAAACCCCGAGCTTATTTATCCGTTGTAGCCGCAGAGCTTGCTCGCGTGAGAAGCGAAGCTTCTAATCACTTACCACCGATATAACTCAGACTTTATTTACGAACGTTGCTCGTCGCGTCAGCAAGCTGTACGGCTACAAGTAAAACCAGCCCTAATCTTTAAATACAAACACCGAGCTTATTTATTCGTTGTAGACGCTGAGCTTGCTCGCGTGAGAAGCGCAGCTTCTAATTACTTACTATCGATATAACTCAGACTTTATTTACGAGCTACGCTCGTCGCGTCAGCAAGCTGCACGCCTACAAGTAAAACCAGCCCTAATCTTTAAATACAAACTCGAGTTTAATAATCTGTTGTAGCCGCTGAGCTTGCTCGCGTGAGAAGCGCAGCTTCTAATCACTTACCACTGATATAACTCAGACTTTATTTACGAGCTACGCTCGTCGCGTCAGCAAGCTGCACGCCTACAAATAAAACCAGCTCTAATTTTTAAATCCAAACTCGAGTTTAATAATCTGTTGTAGCCGCAGAGCTTGCTCGCGTGAGAAGCGAAGCTTCTAATTACTAACCACCAATATAACGGATACTTTATTTACGAGCTTTGCTCGTCGCGTTAGCAAGCTGCACGCCTACAAGTAAAACCAGTCCTAATCTTTAAATACAAACTCCGAGATTATTTATCCGTTGTAGCCGCAGAGCTTGCTCGCGTGAGAAGCACAGCTTCTAATCACTTACCACCGATATAACCGATACTTTATTTACGAACGTTGCTCGTCGCGTCAGCAAGCTGCACGCCTACAAGTAAAAACAGCTCTAATCTTTAAATCCAAACCCCGAGATTATTTATCCGTTGTAGCCGCAGAGCTTGCTCGCGTGAGAAGCGCAGCTTCTAATCACTTACCACCGATATAACCGATACTTTATTTACGAACGTTGCTCGTCGCGTCAGGAAGTTGCACGCCTACAAGTAAAACCAGCCCTAATCCTTAAATCCAAACCCCGAGTTTATTTGTCCGTTGTAGACGCTGAGCTTGCTCGCGTGAGAAGCGCAGCTTCTAATTATTATATCTATTCAAAACCTACTCGACCCCTTTCTAAAGCTGCTCTTTAATATTACCTATGTTATTTTAAACGCCTTGTTTAAAAGGATATTGCAGTATGTTTAAAACCGCATTTATTACTCTATTTTTATTTCTCAACGCCACTTTTATTTTCAGCGCACAAGCCAACGAATCTGAAAGCTCACTTGTTGTTGGTGCGCAGCAATATGCTAAATATTTACCAGAGTTAAAAAATAAACGCGTAGGGCTGGTAGTTAATCAAACATCAACGGTAGGGCAAACTCACTTAGTAGATGCTCTACTGACTAAAAGCATCAACATAACTAAAATTTTTGCACCAGAGCATGGTTTTAGAGGCGATCACGATGCAGGCGCACATGTAAAAAGTGCCGTTGATAATAAAACTGGTATTCCGCTTATTTCAATTTATGGTAAAAATAAAAAGCCAAACCAAGCTGCTCTAGCCGATGTTGATGTAATTATTTTTGATATTCAAGATGTGGGCGTACGTTTTTATACTTACATAAGCTCTATGCACTACATGATGGAAGCCGCTGCAGAGCAGGGGATAGAATTTTTAGTACTCGACAGACCAAATCCAAATATTGCCTACGTTGACGGACCAATATTAGAGCCGCAATTTAAATCGTTTGTAGGCATGCACCCCATTCCTGTTTTGCACGGTATGACCGTTGGCGAGCTTGCCAAAATGATCAAAGGCGAGGGCTGGATCAATAAAGCGGCCGATTTAAAACTAACCGTGATCCCTGTTGATCATTACACTCGCAAAAGTACGTATAGCTTGCCTGTAAAACCAAGCCCTAACTTACCAAATGACCAAGCGATTGCGCTTTATCCGTCGCTTTGCTTTTTTGAAGCAACGCCCGTAAGTATTGGTAGAGGCACCGATTTTGCGTTTCAAGTAATAGGCTATTCGCCAGTTGCATTAGGTGATTTTAATTTTACGCCGCGTGCAATTAAAGGTGCGGCTTTAAATCCTAAATTTAAAAACCAAACCGTACAAGGGCTCGATTTAAGACAGGCAAATATCACAGGCCTAAACTTAACTTACTTAATAAATGCGTACACGGAGCTTAGTAAAAGCAACATCTCGTTTTTTGAGCGCGCTGACTTTATGGATAAACTAGCGGGTACTAATAAATTGCGCTTAGCTATTGAAGCAGGGCAATCAGAGGCGCAAATAAAACAAAGTTGGCAGGCGGGGCTTGCGCAATTTAAAGCGCAAAGAGCGCCTTACTTGTTATATAAATAAGGGCTAAGCATGTTTATTGCTTTAAAAAATCAAAGGTGTAGTTATATAAAAAAAGCATTTATAGCGGCGTTAAGCTTTATTGTTGTGGGTTGTAGTACACCACCTGAGCCTATTAGCTCGGTGCTACCACTTACAAAAAGCCAACTTGTAGAACTGCCTAACGCACAAGTGGTTGTAACGTTTCCTGAGGTAAATCCAAGTAGCCGGTTTTATGTAAATAACCGAGGAACGTTTAAAGCTTACAAAGGGCGCGGGCAATTATTAATACAAAACCACAACGCACAAAGCGCCGATATTTACATTAATAATCAAAAGCTCGACGTTAACCAACTAAGCGCCAACACCTTATACAATTACAGCTTGGCAAAAAACACTCACAACGGCGTTAATACCTTTAAAGTTGAAAATATTCTCCCTGCTGGCGCAAGTTTAACGCTGCGTTTTGCATTTCCTACTTTAAGCGACGATCCAGTAAAAAATGTAGATTTTAGCGAAGTGGATGCGTTAATAAATCGCGATGTAAAAGCGGGTTTTCCTGGGGCTGTGTTGGCTGTTGTTAAAAATGGCGAGCTAATAAAGTTAACTGCTTATGGCGATGCAAAGCAATATCAGCAAAGTGACTTAATGCTGTTACGCCCGGAGCTAATGCAAACTAATACCTTGTTTGACCTTGCTTCAAACACCAAAATATTTGCCACCAACTTTGCCCTTATGAAATTAGTAAGCGAAGGGCTATTAAATATTAATAAACCCGTACAAAGCTACCTAAGCGAATATAAAGGCGAAGGGCGCTCACAACGCACAGTAAAAGATTTACTTACACACAGCGCCGGATATCCGCCAGTATTTGACTTTCACCGTAAAGATGGCAGCAATGGCGACGCGTTTTATTCGCTAAATAGTAAAACCACCAAACAGCTATTACTTACCAGCGTGCCTTTTAGCAGTGAATCATCTGGGCAGCCTATTTATTCAGATATTGATTACATGATTTTAGGCGTACTAATTGAGCGTATCACTGGGCAGCCCCTTGACCAATACCTAGAGCAGCACGTGTATGCGCCACTAAAATTAACTAACACGTTATTTAATCCACTTAAAAAAGGCTTTAAGCCGCAGCAATTTGCAGCCACCGAGCTTAGCGGCAACACACGAGACGGGCGTATTAAGTTTGATAATATTCGCACCACTGTTTTACAAGGCCAAGTGCATGACGAGCGCGCTTACTACTCGCTTGATGGCGTAGCAGGGCATGCGGGGCTATTTAGTAACGCTCATGACTTAGCCGTGCTTTGCCAGCTATTATTAAATAATGGTGGCTACGGCGACCAACAATTATTTAGTGCAAGCGCCTTAGCGCAATTTTTAACGCCGCAATCAAGCGACGAAACCTACGGGCTTGGCTTTAGGCTTGCTGGTAACAACCAAGCAAGGCGCTGGCATTTTGGCCCTTATGCAAGCGCGCAGGCTTATGGACACACAGGTTGGACGGGGACAGTGACCGTAATTGACCCCGCTTACGACTTAGCTATTGTTTTACTTACCAATGCTCGCCATAGTGCAATTAAAGGCTCGCTAAAGCGTTACGAATTTACAGGCAAACAATTTGAAACCGCACAGTACGGATCGGTAGTGTCGCTTATTTATGAAGCACTACTAAATCAATAAGCTATCGTATAGGTTAAAACGTACTAACTGTGCCACCTTAAGTGATTTATTTACAGGTGACTTGAGTAAGCCAATCCATTAAGCTAAGCGGTCTATAAAACTAAGCCGGTTTATGTTGTTAGGCTTAACAAATAAGCGTTAAAACGCGTACAAAGCGAGGCTACTCGCTAATAATTAAGGTTAACTTTTTATGCATTGGTATTCTATTTTACCGCCGCTAATTGCGATTGCTATCGTGTTTTGGCGAAAAGAAGTGATTATGGCGCTACTTGTTGCCGTTGCTTCTTCTGAGTTTTTACTCGCCTTGCAGGGCGAAGGTAATAGCTTGTTTGATACTTTTTTAAATACCATTGAACGTATTATTTCGGTTGCTAGTTCGCCAGGTAATACACGCATATTAATATTTAGTATTTTAATTGGTGCACTGCTTGCCTACATTCGTGAATCTGGCGGTGTGGCAGCAACGGTTAATATGCTAATGAACAAAGGTATTGCAAAAAGTAAGCGCCAAGTGGGCTTTTTAACCATGTTTACTGGCATAGCGGTATTTATAGAATCTAACCTGAGCGTACTTACCTCGGGTATTTTATCGCGTGGCTTATTCGACAAATTTAAAATGAGCCGAGCGCGACTAGCGTACATTATTGACAGCACCAGTGCGCCAGTGTGTATTTTAATACTACTTAACGGCTGGGGGGCATTTGTGCTTGGTTTGTTAGGTAATTACGAGCTAGGTGAGTCGGCCGTATCGGTATTATGGGGCAGCGTAGGGTATAACTTTTACGCCATAATTACCCTTGTCATTGTTTTTTACACCATCGCGTTTGATAAAGTGCACGGCCCTATGAAAGAAGCCGAAGAAAAACTAGAGCTTCAAACAACCGACTTAAAAGATGAAATAAAAGCCTCTAAAGCGCGTTACATGTTAATCCCGCTTATTACGCTCATTACCAGCATGGTTGGCTTTATGTATTACACTGGTAATGGTGTATTAGCAGAAGGCAGCGGTTCTAAATCAGTATTATACGCAACGGTTTTAGCCATTGTTGTTGCTTACTTTTTAATGATTGGTTCGCGTAAATTTACGCACCATCAATTAGTTGATACCGGTTTTAAAGGCATGGGCGAATTAATGCCACTGGTCGCCATTGTACTGCTTTCGCTTACACTTGGCGCAAGCTTAAAAGAGTTGGGTACTGGCGTATTTGTAGCGTCACTTGTTGGCGACTACCTACCTATTTACTTAATAGTACCTGTGCTGTTTTTAACTGGTGCGGTTATGTCGTTTACTACGGGTACATCGTGGGGCACGTTCGCTATATTAATCCCAATTGGTGTGCCACTTATTCAAGCGCTAGGTTTACCGCCATCGCTTGTGGTAGGTGCTATTTTGGGTGGTGGTATATTTGGCGATCATTGCTCGCCTATATCCGACACCAGCGCTGTATCGGCTATTGCATCGGGA
The DNA here is from genome assembly GCF_015864375.1 of Pseudoalteromonas sp. SWYJZ19. Taxonomy (NCBI): domain Bacteria; kingdom Pseudomonadati; phylum Pseudomonadota; class Gammaproteobacteria; order Alteromonadales; family Pseudoalteromonadaceae; genus Pseudoalteromonas; species Pseudoalteromonas sp. SWYJZ19. The sequence continues at coordinate 193,578 of NZ_JADYXI010000003.1, read as the reverse complement.
TGTGACTTACTCACCCATGTTAAAACGCAGCTACCGTATGCCTTATTTGGTGGTGGCCTTACGTTTTTAGCGTACTTAATAACAAGCATTATTGTTTTATAAAATACGATAGTTTAAATAGTTAAAAGCCTGCTTAATTGCAGGCTTTTTTGTTTTCAAAATAAATAAAGCTAATTAATATAGAGCCAAGCAATACCAAACTAAAAGGCTCTATAGTTATTAGAAAAACTATTTAATTATAGACTTAAGTACCCGTATTTATATTTTTTAGGTTATTGTATAGCATGAGCTTTAAGCTTTTTGTTAGCTATAAATTCTTACTTTTTAATACCAATTCGCTTAATTAAGTAATCTATTTTGAGGCTGGAAAAACGTATTGATAGCTAGGCAAAAAATTCGCTATTTAGTTGTTCTCGGCAATTGCTCCTGCATTGCTCTACCTTCTGCATCCATGCAGTCGTAAATGAGAATTTTTTAACGCAGGTAGCGACACGTTTAGCCCCGCAAAATGACTAAGTATTATTGCGGATTGGTATAATTCATATAAGGCTGTAAATCCACACTATGTTTGCAATTGATAATATCATTCTCGTTAGTGCCATTTTAATTTTACTTGGAGTGATCTCGAGCAAATTATCTGCACGCGTTGGCTTACCGGTGCTAGTACTATTTTTACTTGTAGGTATGCTCGCAGGTGAAGACGGTATTGCAGGTATTTCATTCGACAACGCAGAGGCCGCACATGCTTTGGGTACTCTCGCGCTTGCCATTATTCTATTTGATGGCGGTTTACAAACGCCTACCAGTTCAATAAAACAAGTGTGGAAACCCGCGTCTGCTTTAGCAACCGTCGGGGTGTTATTTACCGCTGTAATTACAGGCCTTGTGGCCACTTATATTTTAGATCTGCCCATATTACAAGGTGTATTACTGGGTGCTATTGTTGGCTCTACAGATGCCGCAGCAGTGTTTGCGCTTTTACGAAGTGCGGGTATTCACTTAAATAAAAAGCTTAAATCTACCCTTGAAATAGAAAGTGCCTCGAACGATCCAATGGCTATTTTTCTAACGGTTGGTTTGTTAGAAATGCTCGTTAATGACATGCCAATAGGGATGGAGTTACTGCAGTTATTTGCTCAGCAAATGGGTGTAGGCGCTATTTTTGGTCTTTTAATCGGTAAAGTATCGGTTTGGTTTATTAATCGAATTAAGTTAAATGCATCGGGTTTATATTTAGTCATGGTAACCGCATTCGGACTCCTCTCTTTTGGTCTTTCTGCAACGCTGGGCGGCAGTGGATTTTTAGCGGTATTTATAACGGGTGTTATTTTAGGTAACAGCAAATTTGTATATAAACGCGGTATTTTTCTGTTTCATGACGGCTTAGCATGGCTTGGGCAAATAACCATGTTTGTTGTATTAGGGCTCCTTATTAACCCATCGTCATTGGTTGATGTATGGTTAGAAGGATTGCTTATTGCACTGGCACTTATTTTTGTTGCTCGCCCATTAGCTGTAGCGCCTATTTTAAAACTGTTTGGCTTTAATAATCGCGAAACTTTGTTTGTATCTTGGGTTGGCCTTAGAGGCTCAGTACCCATTATTTTAGCTATATTCCCATTACTATTTGGCCTTTCAGGGGCAGAGCTTATTTTTAATGTGGTTTTTTTCGTGGTGTTAATTTCAGCCACGTTACAGGGTTCAACAATGCCTTGGATGGCTAAAAAACTAAATTTAGTAGAGCCGCCACCTGATCTCGCTGCTGCAACGCTCGAAATCACAGCACTAAACGATATTGATATAGAAATTGTAGAATACACTTTAAGTGACGTTTCGCGGGTTTCTGGGCGCAGCTTGTCACATGCTGCACTTCCTGAAAGTGTGGTTGTTGCTATGATCACTCGGGGTCCGTCAATCATACCGCCAAGAGGCTCAACTAAGTTAAAAGCAAACGATCATTTATTTGTTGTTTTAAAACCAGATAACAGGCCTTTTGTTGATTTAGTTTTTACAGCAACCGATAAAACAAACCATCAAGATAGCCACTTAGCGCACAACGAACTTAAAGTGAAAGGAGTAACGTTGGTAGGTGATATATTTTACTCTTATCACATGCATATAGACGCCCCAGAAGAGATAAGCTTGGAAGAAGTGATTAACCAAAAGCTTTCAGGAGAAGTCAGTAAAGGCGATATTGTTGTTATTGGAAATGTGCAAATACGCGTTATAACAATGGTACATACACGCATAGTTACTATTGGCTTAAAGTATTTAAACAATCCAGAAAAGCGACTTTTAAAACCGTAATTATTTACAATGATTTATTAAGTGGTGACAGCTCGCTTTTAGCTATGTAAATACTATCTCTTCTAACCAGCCTCAAGCTTTCTTTAAACTACTTGAGGCTGATATCTAGTTTTTTTCTTCACAACACCAAACAGATGTGTTGGGTTGATTAACACGAAACCCAACTCCTTTTTATTGCTCTAAAGCCCCATCCTATCTTCTTAATTTAATTAGTAGTTTTACTAATTCCTCATACTGTAACCATATTTCAGGGTTCTCTTTGTGAGTTCGACGATAGAAAATATATGCCTCGTACCTATGGTAACTATTAATTATTTCCTGACCTGATAGTGAGTTTAACGCTTTTATCTCATATGCCTTCAAATCCACTCCTGTAGCTAGCTGCTCATATTTATTCAGAATATGGTGAAGGGTTTCTTTAATATCGGATAAATTTACGACTTCCCTAACCTCATTAGCATGGAGCTTACCTGGGTATTTATTATTAAACTTAATAAGATACGGGATAACTTCTTGATGAAACTTCCCCCAATACTCTAAGGTTGATTTGATTCTCTCTTTTCTTGAGTTAACTATATAAATATAAATACCAAAAAGAAATGAGCATCCAGTAAACAGTACAGCGATTACTTTACTTATTTCTATGATGTAATTTAATTCCATTTTGATTACTCCGTGCAATTATTTTAATCTTAGCTAAATATTAGGTTAAGTTAGATATAACTAAGCCCCACATTGCCTAACCCCAACTCCCGCATGTTTAAGCGCTATAATTTGCCCCTTACCGTTATGCGCCATAGCGAGCATATCACCCGTATTTAGACCACTTTCTACCGCATGCTTACCCTTTAAATCACTTAACAGCGAATGCTTAATTTGCACTAGCACCTCGTCATTACAGCTGGCTATGTACCAGTCGTTGTCGACCTTCACGAGTGTGCCGTATTCTACAATGCGTTGTTGGTGGCGACGTAAATCGTTAGCTAATTGACTGTCGAGCGCGTGCTTTTGCTCTTTAATAGAGCTTGCGTAGCTGCCTGCTTGGTTTATTTCGTGTGTTTTAATAATTGAATAGTCGTGAATGTCTATAGTTTTAAATACGCTGTTAAGTACGGTTTTAGGTGCAGTATTTATTATGTCGTTATTATCAAACACAATAAAGGAGAACACACCAAGCGCACAGGCAAGGCTGGTTAGTTGTAGCGTAAAACTAAGCCTTGTGGGCTTTTTAGGCTTTATATGTGTGGCTTTTTTGAGTAGCGCTTTTTGCTGGGTAGCGCTGAGTGTAGTGCGTGCTTTTCGCTCTTTGTAGTGTTGTGTGAGCTTTTGATCGAACGGCTCATCAGGCTTGTTCATTGCTTGCTCCTAATAAACGTTTAAGGTTTTGTTTGGCGTAGCGCAGCCTTGTTTTAATGGTTTCAGCATTGCTATGCGTTATAAGTTCTATGTCGGTGAGCGAAAAGCCTTCTTGTTGTAATGTTATGGCTTCGCGCTGTACAAAGCTAAGTTGTTTTAGGGCGGCGTCGAATGCGTCATAACTTATGTTTGAGCTGCCTATATGCGAGTCACCACTAGTTAAGTCACTGCTATTTAAGTCGCTTTCGCTTTTATGATTTTGTGCTGGTAAGTGCGTGCTTTCGTCAAGCTCTACAAAGTGCTGTTGCTTGCGGTATTCGTCAATGAGTGTGTTGCGGGCAAGTTTAAATAACCACGCTTTGGGTGTGGTTTGTGCTTGGTAAAGGTGGCGTTTTTCGATTACTTTTAGCCATGTTTGTTGGCTTACGTCGTATGCTAAATGCGTATTAGATTGCGTAATAAGGTAGTGGTATAAGTCGTTACTGTAGAGGGCAATAAGCTGCTCTAAGTAACGATTGTCGCCACTTTTTGCGTAACTTGCCATGCAGTCCTTGCTTGGCGTTTCAAATAACCATGACTTAATACTTAGTAGCATAGGCTCATCGCTTTTATTGTTGTAATTTGAAGTCGAGTTGTACGGTTTGACCTGTTTGTAATTGTGCCACACCTTCAATTACTTTGGGGCGATATTTCCAGCGTTTAATAGCTCTTATTGCTTCGCGGTCAAAGGTGCGTTTTGGCTCGGCGTTAATAACTACTGGGTCGATTACTTCCCCTGTTGGCGAAATACTAAAGCTTAGTTGTACCCAACCTTCAATGCCATCGCGCGCGGCTGTGGTTGGGTATTTAGGGTTTATGCGCACTATGGGTGTTGCATCCCCTGTTGGGCGATTAATGGTGTTATTTATGTCGCCACCAAAATCGTCAATCATCACTGGCGTAAAGTCGCTAATTGCAAGCACAGGATCGGCTGATGTATCAAGCGGTGGAGCTTTTGGCGGCACTTTAGGCATTGGCGGTGGCGGCTGTATTTTTTGTATATGCCTTAGCTTTGAATCCTCAGGCGCTTGAAAAATCTCTACTATAATATCGTCCCCAGGTTTAACCGGTGCGCGTTGCTCGCCACTTATTAAATATTGCATAAACGCAAAAGCTGCAAAGGTCATTACTGCACCGCCAATAACGGCGGTTGATGTTTTAATAAATACTGGGTTGTTAGGTACTTCAAGTGTGTGCATAAGCCGCTCCAAATTTTATTGATCACAACAATTAGGGTGTTTTCAAAGCTATAACGGGTGGCAAATCAAAAAGGGGTGAAATAATTTTATAAAAAATGTGGGGTTTAGTTACAATAGCCATTCGCAAATATTAAAACTTACATTTTTAGGCTGTTATGCAACTCATTGAAATAAATAAAGCGCGTTACCGTAAACATTTAAACCGTGTTATTGCAGGGTGTGGTATTGGTTTAGCTGTAGGCAGCTTGGCTATATCGCAAACGCTAATTGCTTTATTTCCTGATGAAAGTGGTAGCCATTTTCATTGGAACTTAATAGGTGTTGCTATTACTAGCGTTGGGCTTGCGTGGTTACTTAATAAATACCGTACACATAGTTTTATGACAGAAGTTGTTTATGTGTGGGAGCTTAAAAAAGCACTTAATAAAATAACCCGCAAAATGGCTAAGTTAAAAGCAGCAGGGCGCGAGGGTAATGCCGATGCGTTATTAGCGATTCATTATAGTTACGCAGGCTCTCGGTTATTGTGGCAGCTAGACGATAATCTAATCACCATGGACGATTTAGCCATTAAACAAGCTGAGCTTGAATCTGTTGCAGCGCAACATAACGTAACGCTTAACGTTGAAGATTACGACGCAAGTATTTTAAAACAGTTTTAAAGTTTAGGTTTTTAAATTAGTTAGAGGAGCCTTAATGAAAAAAATACTCATAGTGTGTTTAGGTAATATTTGCCGCTCGCCAACCGCAGAAGCGGTATTAAAAGCCCGTGCTAAAAAACTAGGCGTTAACGTTAAAGTTGATTCGGCAGGGACTATTGGTTACCACGAAGGTAAAACGCCTGATAGCCGCTCAATGGCAGCAGGCGAAAAACGTGGTTATAGCTTTAAAGGTATTTGTTCACGTAAAGTACGCAGTAGCGACTTTACTGAGTTTGATTTGATTTTAGCGGCCGATACGCAAAACTTAGCTGATTTAAAAGCCCAGTGCCCTGAGCATTTACGCTACAAGCTGGCGCTATTTTTAGAATATGGCGAGCAAACCCAAAGCGCTATTCCTGATCCTTATTACGGCGGCGATGATGGCTTTGAAAATGTGCTCGATTTAATTGAAGCGGCTAGCGATAAAATACTCGCTAAAATTTAATCCCTATTTTATTACTAAAGCTAAATTTAACGAGCTTTTTGTCGTATTGCACAGTGTCCCTAAAGTAAGTACATTTTATGCTTACTCAAAGGGAACTTTATGAAAATAAAAATATTACTACTCACTTTATCTATCGCTTCTTGTTCTACTTTTGCTAACAATGTTAGTTTTTCGATTGGGGGTGGCTATCCTTATTTAGTTATTCCTGAAGTGTCTTTGTCGGCTAACGACGACACACAACGCTGGTATGCAAACTACAAAATAGGCCTTGATGATGGTTTTTCAGCAGGTTTTGAACAAGCGGTAAGTGATAATAAAAAACATGCTTTTGGCGCGCTTGTAGGTGCAATTGGCGCAAGAGATACAGACCAAGAGTGTGAAAGTTCAACAAATGATGTAGCAACTGACTTTGCTAATACGCTAGGTTGTGTAATTGGCGGTATTTTTGATGAAGAAACAACAAACGGCATAGGGCTTACGTACAGCTACAACTTTAATGGATTGAACCACGCTGGTTTTAGATTAGAGCTAGATGTGGGCTACGGTAAAGCAAGCGATAGCAATGAAAAAAGAGCCGATGGCGGTATTAGCGTAAGTTATGAATTTTAACTACATGAGTTTTGTATTAGTTAGTTTTAAAAAAGGCGCATAAAGCGCCTTTTTTAATGAGCCGCTTTTAGTGGCGGTTAATTTTAAAGTCGAGTTGTACCTGAGAAGTAGCGCTAACGGGTTTGCCATTTTCGAACTTTGGTGCGTAACGCCATTGCTCAACAGCTGCTTGGGCTGACTTTTCAAATGCGTTGCCACCTTCAGAACTAAGCACTTTTAGGTTTTTTACAAAGCCAGCTGCGTCTACCTCAAACTCCATAACAACGCTACCATCGGTACTAAACCGGGCTTTATGCGCTGGGTATTTAGGATTAACACGATAGAGAGGTGTTTGCTCTTGTGATTCTTTCCATGGCACCATTTGAGCGATAGCTAGGCAATGTTTAGTTGCTTCTTCGCTTTTACCTTGTTTTTCGTACAGACCTACAAGCTTTGAATGAGCAGTTAGCTCAGCACTGTGATCAAAGCTTAAGTTATCGTCAAATGCAGTAACTATATTATTTAAGCGCTCAATTGCTCGGTTATATTTTTTGCTACCTTCGGCAAATGCGGCTATTAAAAAATTGGCTTTAATTTGTTCTACCGAGCTACTCGGAATATTTTCACGGTAGTATTCGTCGGCTTCTTCTAGGTAGTTTTTAGCTACGCGATATTTTTTAGAGCTAAACTTTTTAGCAAGCAGCGTTGCCGCTTCTAGTTTCATGTCGGCTACAAACTTAGGCTTATTTTGTGTTTTAGCTATTTCAATTACTTGTTCTAAAAAGTTAGCTGCTTTGTAAGCTGATGTTGTGTAGTTAGCTTGGCCGAGTAGTGCATCAATTGTTTCTATTGATAGTTTACCGTGATTTGCAGCTAAAATAGTATGGGCTTCGTTATAAAGTGCAAAACGCTGTTCGTTTAGCTCATCGCCGTAGCCTTTTATTGCTTTAGCGTAATTAATAGCTAAGTTGGCAGTATTGTCGTCGCTTTTACCGTAAACGGCTTTACCTGATGTGTAAGCAAGTTTGGCAGTTTGTTGTACGTTTTTGTCTGCTTTAACTGCTGCTAAATAGCTTTGGTATGCTTGGCTAAATACCGTTTGAGGATCGCTTGCTTGGCTGGCGAGTGCTGTAGTACTTAAAGTTGTTGCGCTTAGAGCAGATAAACTTAAGCCTATAAATAAAGCGAGTTGCTGACGTTTCATAATAATCCCTATTAACTTTTAAATTGAAACTAGGTTGACGTAATTACAACAGTTTCTTATTAATATAATTTTTGACTGAATGGTAAAACTACTTAAAGGCGTTCAAAATACAGTTCAGCTTGAGTTGTTGCATTTACAGGTTTTCCATTTTTAAACTTTGGAGCGTAACGCCATTGTTTAACAGCGGCTATCGCTGATTTTTCAAACGCTTTAGAACCTTCAGAACTAATAACCTTAGGATTTTTCACAAAGCCATGGGTATCAACAGTAATCTCTAATATAACTATTACATGACTTTTAGTTTCACCGCGAGGGTATATAGGCTCGGTTATGTAGAGTGGATTTTGCTCTGAGGTATTTTTCCAGTGCGTATTTTTAGCAAAGGCTAAGGCGTGTTTAGTCGCTTTATCGCTTTCATCTTGTTTTTCATATAGCTGAACTAAGCCAACATGCGCATTAAGCTCAAAGCTTTGATCTAAATTTTTATATTTATCAAATAAGCCAACTATACGGTTTAGCCTTTTAGTTGCTTTGTCGTAATCTTTACGGCCACTCTCAAATGAAACCATTAAAAGGTCAGACTTTATACGCTCTACTGCATTATCAGGTAGCTGGGCTTGGTAATATTTATCTGCATCTTGAGCGTATTTTTTCGCTAAAGAATATTCGCTATGGCTAAACCCATAAAGTAATGTTTCTGCAGCTTCAAATTGCATATTAGCGACAAGGCCAGGGTCATTTTGTAATTCAGCGATTTTAATGAGTTGCTTAAAGTTTTTGACTGCGGTATCTGATTTATTCGTATGAGTGGCTTTGGCTAGTAGCGTATCCATAGTCTCTATTGAGTTTTCGCCATAGTTTTTAACTAAAATACGGTGGGCCTGTGAATACAAATCAAACCGTTTCTCTTCATTACCATACCCTATAGCCACAAGGTTCTTTGCAACATAACTGTTGATGGCTTTAGCGTAGTTAATAGCAAGCTTTGCCGTTTCATTGCTATTTTCTCCATATAGAGCGAGCCCTTTTTGATAAGCAAGTTGTGCTTCTTTTTCAGCTTGTTCTTTGGCTGCAACGAATGCTGAGTCAGTTTCTTCGGCGTTTGCAGATACAACTTGAATGCTATTTACTTGGTTTGCGAAAGTGTAGTTAGCAAAGGCTAATAAGCTTAATCCTATTGATATGGCGAGCTGTTGGTGCTTCATAATAATCCCTATTATTTATTAGCCCATAAAATTACCAAAACTATCAAGGTCTGTCATTATTTTAGGTAAATTAAAGTAAACAAGCGAAGTTGTAATATTCGGGTTATTAATTGCTTAACAATCATTGAAAATAACGCCTGTCGTCGCCATATAATTGCCATAAACAGTCTTGTACTACGGTGTATTTATCCTATTTTGTGATATTATCACTTTATTGTCGTGTCGTAGTTATTTAAATATTTGGATTTGTCGTGGCGCAAGTAAGAGCAAGAGTCCAGCTTAATGTTGGCAGAAATAGTGATATCCCTGCAGAAATAATCTCATTTACTGATTTAAAAGATGGTAAAGAACATATTGCTATGGTGTTTAACAACGCTGATACAGAGCAAGATGTACCGCTTATTCGTATGCATTCAGAGTGTTTAACAGGCGATGTATTTTACTCATCGCGTTGTGATTGCGGCGAGCAGCTAAATGAATGTATTGAAATGATGCACGAGCAAGGCGGTATTTTATTGTATTTACGCCAAGAAGGCCGTGGCATTGGTTTATACAACAAAATTGATGCTTACGTATTGCAATCGCAGGGTATGAACACCTACGAAGCTAATAATCATTTAGGCTTTGCTGATGATTTACGTGATTTTTCGGATGCGGTGTTAATGCTTAATGCGCTTAATTTAAGCCACGTTAAATTAATGACCAATAATCCTAAAAAGCTTAACGCATTAAAAGATGCCGGTATTAATGTTGACTCGGTTGTTGGCACGCATGCGCATATTAAAGCGGGTGTTGCGGGTAACAAGTCGTACCTAGAAACTAAAATTAAGCATGGCGCGCACATGTTAGATATTAAGAAAATTAAAAAACCTTAAGTATTTAATTACGTTTCGTCTATTAATACCCCCTCACGCCAAGTTATACTTGGCGTGTTTCGTTTTAAATTAAGAGCAAGTATGTCTACACAATTACGAATTTTTAAAGCCGATGCAGGGCTAAAGTGGTTAAAAGCCGGATGGCTTATTTTTAAAACCCAGCCAGCAACCTTTATCGCGATGTTTTTATTTATAGGTATATCTAACTTATTTTTTGCAATAGTACTACCTCAAAAATTGCAAGTACTTGCTTTATTGCCAATTTCATTTTTAACAATCGGGTTTTATCGAGCGGTATTAACAAAACAGCAAGGTGGAAAAATTATCCTCTTTGATATTTTCAAAGTATTTTCAAGTACAGGGAATCGGATAGGTTTATTTCGCTTAGCATTAATTCAAATGAGTATTGCACTTGTGTTGGAGTTTTTAGCTAAAGTGTTATTTCTTCAGGCTGAGGCTGTTATCAATGATCCTAATACAGCTGCTATATTAAGTGATCCCAATATAACTATGCCCCAAATCACTCAATTATTTCAAAGCATTTTGAGTAGTATTCCGGTAATTAATATGATTTTATTTTTGATTGCTCTATTCGTTTACTTAGCTTCATTTGCTTACGCAGGGCCTTTGGTATATTTCAATAATGAACAAAGTATTTTAACGGCGCTTAAAAAATCGTTAATGGTGTTTTATCATAACATTTTGCCACTTGGCGTTTTTGGCCTTATTTGCGCATTATTTATGGCGCTTTCGATGTTCTTATCGTTCTTACCACTGTTGATTTTAATGCCAATTTGCTACATTAGCTTTTTTGTATCTTATCAAGCCATTTTTATGCCTGTTGTACCACCAAGTGACGACATTAATGTTAAGCCTCTTAGCAGTGAAGAAAGCGGGCGTTTTGACGCTTAATGGATGATAAATTAAAGCAAAAGCTAAAAAATTATGTACTTTGGTTACTAGGGCGCCAAGAATATTCGCGTCGTGAGTTAACGCTTAAGCTACAGCAAAAAGAAGCTACAGAAGAGTTTATTGAAAACTTGCTTGATTGGTGCGAAAAGCATAATTTTATTAACGAGCAGCGATACTGTGAAGGCTTTGTAAGAAAACACATATTTAAATGCCACGGGCTTAAGCGAATACAAAGCGAAGCTATGGGCAAAGGGATTGATCGTTCGCTACTTGAATTAGTAGTAGAGGAGCTTGAAGTAGATTGGTTTGAGCTTGCGCAGGATGCGTACAATAAAAAATATTCAAATACACCGCCAGATCTCGATTACAAAGACAAAGCTAAGCGCGTGCGCTACTTAATGTATCGGGGTTTTAGCTACGATGAAATTAATTTTGCAATGCAAGCACAGTAAATACAGGTGAGACTTTCAAATGCAGCACATGACTACCGCACAAATTAGGCAACAGTTTTTAGACTTTTTTGCCAGCAAACAACACCAAGTTGTACCTTCAAGCTCGCTTATTCCGGGTAACGATGCCACGTTGTTATTTAACAATGCCGGCATGGTGCAATTTAAAGATGTATTTTTAGGCGCAGAAAGCCGCCCTTATACACGTGCGACTAGCTCGCAGCGCTGTGTACGTGCTGGCGGTAAGCATAACGATTTAGAAAATGTGGGCTACACTGCTCGCCACCATACATTTTTTGAAATGTTAGGTAACTTCAGCTTTGGTGATTACTTTAAGCAAGAAGCTATTAAGTTTGCATGGGAGTTTTTAACTGAAGAAGTAAAACTACCAAAAGAAAAGCTTTTAGTAACTATTTACCACGATGACGAAGAAGCGTTTGAATACTGGTCAAAAGACATTGGCTTATCTGAGGATCGTATTATTCGTATTGCTACCTCAGACAACTTTTGGTCTATGGGGGATACCGGTCCGTGTGGTCCGTGTTCTGAAATATTTTATGATCATGGCGAACACATTTGGGGCGGACCTCCGGGCTCTCCAGAGGAAGACGGCGACCGTTTCATCGAAATTTGGAACCTTGTATTCATGCAGTACAACCGTCAAAGCGACGGCACAATGTTGCCTCTACCTAAGCAATCTGTTGATACGGGAATGGGCCTTGAGCGTATTTCTGCTATTTTGCAGGGCGTGCATTCAAACTACGAAATCGATTTATTCCAAGGCTTAATTGCCGCTGCTGCAAGTGTTACTAATGCACAAGACATGGACGATAAATCACTACGCGTAGTGGCGGATCATATTCGTTCGTGTGCGTTTTTAATCTCAGACGGTGTTATGCCATCTAACGAAGGCCGTGGTTATGTACTGCGCCGTATTATTCGTCGTGCTGTGCGCCACGGTAACAAGTTAGGTGCACAAGGTTCGTTTTTCTATAAATTAGTTGCTGCGCTAATTGAGCAAATGGGTCAAGCGTACCCTGAGCTTGCTAAGCAACAAGAAATTATTGAAAAAGTATTACGCATTGAAGAAGAACAGTTTGGTAAAACACTTGAGCGTGGCTTAGCTATTTTAGAAGAAAGCTTAAGCGACCTTAAAGGCGATATTATACCGGGCGACTTAGTATTTAAACTTTACGATACGTATGGTTTCCCTGCTGATTTAACAGCCGATGTTGCGCGTGAGCGCCAGATGACAATTGATCATCAAGGCTTTGAAGAGTGTATGGCTGTACAACGTAAAACAGCGCAGCAAGCAGGTAAATTTGGTGCAGATTACAATGACCAATTAAAATCAGATAAACACACTGATTTTAAAGGTTACGACAGTACACATTACAGCGCGACCGTTATTGAAATTTTTGCCGGTGGCGAAGCTGTTCAGTTATTAGAAGATGGTCAACAAGGTATTGTAGTACTAGACCGCACACCGTTTTACGCTGAATCAGGCGGTCAAACGGGTGACACGGGTACTATTACAGTTGCTGGTGGCGAATTTAATGTTACTAATACCACTAAGCTTGGTAATGCTTTTGCTCACCACGGTACTGTACAAGGCCGTATTGGTGTTAATGACAAAGTTGACGCAACTATTGATGATACGCGCCGCGACAGCATTAAGAAAAACCATACCGCTACGCATATTTTACACGAAGCACTACGCCAACTATTAGGCGAGCATGTAGGCCAAAAAGGCTCACTTGTTCAGCCAGATCGTTTACGTTTTGACTTTTCGCATTTTGAAGCCGTTACTAAAGATGAGCTACGTGAAATTGAGCGTGTAGTTAATGACGAAATTCGTCGTAACTTTGCACTCAATACTGAGCTTATGGCTATTGATGATGCTAAAGCGAAAGGTGCTATGGCGTTATTTGGCGAAAAGTACGATGACGAAGTACGTGTAGTTACTATTGGCGACTACTCTATTGAGCTTTGTGGTGGTACGCACGTTGAGCGCGCTGGCGATATTGGTTTATTCAAAATTGTATCTGAAAGTGGTATTGCCGCAGGTGTTCGCCGAATTGAAGCCGTAACCGGTGCAGATGCTGTAGCGTACGTTAGCGAGCAAGAGCAACAACTTAGCGATGTTGCAGCTTTAGTTAAAGGCGATAGCGCATCGGTACTTGAAAAAGTAACTGCGTTGCTTGAAAAATCTAAAGGTCTTGAAAAGCAAATTGCACAGCTTAGCGATAAGCTAGCAAGTGCAGCGGGCGCGTCTTTACTTGACTCAGTAGTAGAAATTAACGGCGTTAAGTTACTTGTAGCTAACGTTGAAGGGACTGAATCTAAAGCGCTTCGCGGTATGGTTGATGACCTTAAAAACAAGATTGGCTCAGGTGTTATTGCACTGGGTGTTGCCAGTGGCGACAAAGTAAGCCTAATTGCCGGTGTAACTAAAGACTTAACAGGCAAAGTAAAAGCCGGTGAGTTAGTTAACCACATGGCAGGCCAAGTAGGTGGTAAAGGTGGCGGTCGTCCAGATATGGCACAAGCCGGTGGTAGTGAACCACAAAACCTTGCTGCTGCACTAGATAGCGTTACAGCTTGGTTAACTGAGCGTACTTAAGCCTAAGTGGCACTTATTGTTCAAAAATTCGGTGGCACTTCGGTCGGCTCAATAGAGCGAATTGAAGCGGTCGCCGACCTTGTTGTTAAAACCAGACAGCAAGGACATCAAGTGGTTGTGGTGCTTTCGGCTATGTCGGGAGAAACCAACCGCTTAATTAATCTCGCCAAACAAATTGATACTCGCCCGAGTAGCCGTGAACTAGATGTACTTATTAGCACCGGAGAGCAGGTTTCTGTATCACTGCTTGCTATGGCTATTATCAAACGTGGCCACTCAGCGGTGAGCTTATTAGCCGATCAAGTCAATATTCAAACCGACAATATGTTTGGTAAAGCCCGTATTGAAGACGTTGCCGCTACACGTTTAAAGCATGAGCTTGAGCATAACCGCATTGCTATTATTGCTGGCTTTCAGGGGCGTGACGTTGAGGGCAATATTACAACGCTTGGACGCGGCGGCACCGATACATCGGCTGTAGAAATAGCAGCGGCTATAAAAGCCGACGAATGCCAGATCTATACAGACGTTGATGGCGTATATACTACAGATCCTCGTGTTGAACCTAACGCGCGCAGAATGAGCCAAGTTACTTTTGCCGAAATGCTAGAACTGGCAAGTTTAGGCGCAAAAGTTTTGCATATTCGCTCGGTAGAAGCTGCAGGTAGACACAATGTGCCACTTAGGGTGCTTTCTAGTTTTAATCCTGATGAAGGCACATTAATAAGTTTTGAGGAGAACGATATGCCAAGCAAGGTGGTATCGGGGATTGCGTTTAATCGTGACGAATGTTTAATTAAAGTAGATGGTGTGCCAAGCGGTACGCAATATCTTTCAAAAATATTGAAACTTTTTGCTGATAATGGCATCGAAATAGATATGATTAATCAAGTTAATCATATCTTTGAAAAAATAGACTATGCTTTTACTGTGCACTCGAATGATTATCTGCAAGCACTTGAATTATTGAGCGAAGATCAAGCTCAACTCAGTGCTCAAAATATAAGCGGATTACCAACAGTAGCTAAAGTTTCTGCTGTTGGAATGGGTATGAAATCGCATTCTGGTGTAGCAAGTTTATTTTTTGATGCATTAGCGCAGGAAAATATTAATGTAGTTTTAGTCTCGACTTCTGAGATTAAAATTTCAGTTTTAATAGATGAAAAGTACCTAGAGTTGGCAGTTCGTGCATTACACAAAGCATTTTTAACAGAAAATGGATAGATTGAGAGTTTTTACTTACTTTTCAGTCTAATTTTCATTAGTATGTTTAAGCGGAATCTTATAATTTTTATTGGAACATGGGAGCAAGAGAATGCTAATACTAACTCGTAGAGTAGGTGAAACCCTAATGATTGGTGACGAAGTAACAGTTACTGTTCTAGGTGTTAAAGGAAATCAAGTTCGAATCGGTGTTAATGCACCAAAAGACGTATCAGTGCATCGTGAAGAGATTTACATGCGCATACAAGCTGAAAAGTCGAACCCTAATCCGGGCAATGCTTAATCAACACGTATACGTAGTTGAGTAATTAGCTCAACTAGACTAAAAGCCACTCACTGAGTGGCTTTTTTGTTTATAAAAGCGAGTATTTCAGGGGTTAGTATTTGTTTTGAAATGTACTGCATTCCGCTTTTATTTTTAATAATAATACCTTGCTGAGTATCTATTACTTCGCTTATGTTTTGCCAAGTTAGCTCAAAACTTTTGTAATGATTAGCCGACTTAATGCCTTCTTCATCAAAGGTAAGTGTTACCTCAGAGCCTGACGCTCTGCTGAGCATTTGTCTGGTTACCCACCAAGGTCTGCGATAGTAAAAAGCGACGCACTCTAGTACACCTAGCATGATCATAAACGATCCTAAGTAATGATCGTTTAAAACATAAATGCCAAATAAACCAAGCGCAACGAGGAGTACAAGTAAAAAGTACTTAGGTTTGGCGCGCTTACTGTAGGGGAGTGACTCGTCAAAGCACTCGTAAAAGTAAGGTTTATCTAGTGTGTAGGTTGTTGTAAATGCCATATTGCCTTGCTTTAAATATCGTTTTTTTTATTTTAACAAGCTAGCCGCTAAATGAGCAGCTTTATAGTCAGTGATTTTATTACAGACACAAAAAAACGGCCCTAAGGCCGTTTTTTAGCGATACAAGAAGAATTAACAGTTAGTTTCTTCAGCGTTTACGCCTTCTTTAACATTTTCACATGCATCTTCTACTTTGTTTTGCACGTCAGTTACTGCTTCGTCAATACGTTCGCCTGCGTCTTCTGCATGATTGTCTTCACAACCCATGATAAAGAAACTTGCGAATAGACCGATTAGTGCTGCTTTTACAGTTGTTGAATTCATAATGTAATTCCTTGTAAGTGTTAATTAAATTTTAGTGTTTGTTAGTTGAATGCTTTATCTACCTGGGTGATTTACCACGTAGTGCACCTGAAACTAATGAGATCACTAAAAGTACTAAAAATATAAAAAATATAATTTTTGCTATACCAGCTGCGGCACCTGCGATGCCACCAAAACCTAACACTGCAGCGATTAAAGCAATAACTAAAAATGTAATTGTCCAGCGTAACATTGTTTTCTCCTTGGTTATCAAATTTGCTCACAATAACTAATGCCAGTTATATGCCAAAGTTTATTTTTGTTTTATATCAAGTGGTTATGATTTTTAACTGTGTTTTTAGTTATTAGTTAGTTAGTAATTTTTACGCTTTGTTATGTAAGTTATTCACACTGTTACAAGTTACCGGTAAATATTCACTAAAAATAATCTTTTTGGTAAGACCAATTAACAATTGGTGTGTGTTTTTGTACTTATTATAAAATTTGGCGGTTATTTTTATTAAGTTGAATAGTTAATTAACAACTTCCATATAACTATTAGCTATAGTCGTTATTTTCTGTATGTATTGTAGGGCGCATGATTGCTGGGTTATGGCATGTAAATTTGTTGAGTGTTATGTTGTTTATAGTTTAATTGGTTTTACCAATTTACAAGATGTAGACAAAGCGACTAGTTTTGTTATTATCCAGTGAATAAATATTTAATTAAATCGATTTTTTATTTTCGATATGGGTTTCAAGGGGGAGAAAAATGGATATAGGTGCTCTACTCACAACGGCTGGTAGCTTAATGCTAACTGGTATGGTTGGGGTGTTTGTATTTCTGTCGATATTAATTGGTGCAGTAACGCTTATGTCTAATTTGGTGACGCGCTATAGCGAACCAGAGGCATCACCAGCTAAATCACCGTCTTTTAAATCTCAAGGTGTGCCTAATGAGCACATCGCTGCTATTAGTGCTGCCATTGCTCAGTACAAATCAAATAATAAATAAGGGGCACACACATGGCTAAATTAAAATTAACAGAATTGGTATTACGCGATGCGCACCAATCATTGCTCGCAACACGTATGCGCCTAGACGATATGCTACCTATTGCTAGCAAGCTAGATGATGCAGGTTATTGGTCTATTGAATCGTGGGGCGGTGCTACATTTGATTCGTGTATTCGTTATTTAGGCGAAGATCCTTGGGAGCGTATTCGCGCGCTTAAAAAAGCGATGCCTAATACTAAACAGCAAATGCTATTACGCGGTCAAAACCTATTAGGCTACCGCCATTACGCTGATGATGTAGTTGAAAAGTTTGTAGAACGCGCACATAAAAATGGCGTTGACGTATTTCGTATTTTCGATGCAATGAACGATGTACGTAACCTAGAAACAGCGATTAAAGCGGCTATAAAAGTAGGCGCACATGCTCAAGGTACTATTTCGTACACGGTAAGTCCTGTTCATACGCTTGATATGTGGCTGACTCTTGCTAAGCAATTAGAAGATTTAGGCTGTCACTCAATTTGTATTAAAGATATGGCGGGTTTATTAAAGCCGTACGATGCTGAAAAACTAATTAAAGCACTTAAGGAAACCGTGTCGGTTCCTATTGCTATGCAGTGCCACGCTACAACTGGTTTAAGTACTGCGACTTATCAAAAAGCGATTGATGCAGGCATTGATATGCTTGATACCGCTATTTCATCTATGAGTATGACTTACGGACACACAGCAACTGAAACTATTGTATCGATAGTTGAAGGAACTGAGCGCGATACTGACCTTGATTTAAATCATCTAGAAGAAATTGCTGCTTACTTTAGAGATGTACGTAAAAAATATGCGGCATTTGAAGGTAGCTTAAAAGGGGTTGATGGTCGTATTTTACTCGCTCAAGTACCTGGTGGCATGCTTACAAACATGGAAAACCAACTTAAAGAGCAAGGCGCGGCAGATAAGCTTAATGAAGTTTTGCTTGAGATCCCACGGGTACGTGAAGATCTTGGTTTTTTACCTTTAGTAACACCCACGTCGCAAATTGTAGGCACTCAAGCAGTACTTAACGTGCTAACCGGTGAGCGTTATAAAACAATTACTAAAGAAACTGCTGGCGTATTAAAAGGTGAATATGGCTTAACACCAGCACCAATGAATAAAGAGCTACAAGAGCGTGTGCTTGATGGAGCAGAGGTTATTACTTGTCGCCCTGCAGATAACATTGCACCAGAGCTTGCAACGCTTGAAGCTGAATTATTAAAAGAAGCACAAGAGCAAGGTTTAACACTTGCTGATGAGCAAATTGATGACGTACTAACTTATGCATTATTTCCGCAGGTTGGTTTGAAATTTATTAAAAATCGTAATAACCCTGATGCATTTGAGCCTATTCCTACCGTTGAAGATAAGAGCAATAAGGCAGCACCAAAATCAGGATCAAATAATAACAGCGTTAAAGCTGAGCAATACAGCGTAAAAGTAGATGGTAAAGTTTACGACGTAGTAGTGGCGCAAGGTGGTGAGCTAAAAGAAGTAACATTAAAAGACTCTGAGCACATTCCTCAGTCTGCTTCAGTTGCATCAGGTGAAACACTTAATGCACCGTTAGCAGGTAATATTTTTAAAATTAAAGTAAAAGCTGGGCAAGTTGTTAATGAAGGTGATGTAGTGATTATTATGGAAGCCATGAAAATGGAAACTGAAATACGCGCAATGCATACCGGAACTATTGCCGAAGTGTTGGTTGGTGAAGGCGATGCTGTAACTACCGGCGACGCTATGATTGCATTAGCTTAGGAGTAAATAGAGGATGGAAGGTATTTTAAACCTCTGGAATGCGACAGGCATTGCTAACTTTACAATCCCATCATTAATTATGATTGCGGTAGGGTGTTTATTACTGTTTTTAGCGATAGCTAAAGGCTTTGAACCACTATTATTACTACCTATTGGTTTTGGTGCAATTTTAACAAATGTACCAGTGGCAGGTTTGTCAGACCCAGGTGGGCTTTTGTATTACGTTTATTACGTGGGTATTGATACGGGGATTTTTCCGTTATTAATATTTATGGGAGTAGGGGCGCTGACCGACTTTAGCGCGCTTATTGCAAACCCACGTATGTTGTTATTAGGTGCGGCTGCACAGTTTGGTATTTTTGCTACTTTGTTTGGCGCAATATTATTAAATTATGTACCAGGTTTTGAGTTTACCCTACAGGATGCATCAGCTATTGCCATTATTGGTGGTGCCGATGGGCCAACAGCAATATTTTTAGCATCAAAACTGGCACCTGATTTACTTGGTGCAATAGCGGTAGCCGCATATTCATACATGGCTCTTGTACCAATTATTCAACCGCCAATTATGCGTGCGTTAACAACCCCAGAAGAACGTAAAATTAAGATGCCAGAGCTTCGCAAAATATCTAAAAAGGAAAAGATTATTTTCCCTCTTATGGTGCTTAGCTTAACGGCTATGTTTTTACCGGCTGCTATACCGCTTGTAGGTATGTTTTGTTTAGGTAACTTAATGCGAGAGTCGGGTGTTGTTGATAGATTAAGTAACAGTGCTCAAAACGAAATCATCAATGTTACAACTATATTTTTAGGTTTAGCTGTAGGTTCAAAGCTTGCTGCAGATAAGTTTTTAACTGTTGAGACGATTGGTATTTTAGTGCTTGGCGCACTGGCTTTTGCAATTGGTACTGCATCTGGCGTATTTATGGCAAAAGGACTTAACCGCATATCTAAAACACCTATAAACCCATTAATTGGGGCAGCAGGTGTATCGGCTGTGCCAATGGCGGCACGAGTAGTTAATAAAGTTGGCCTTGAAAGCAACCCACATAACTTTTTACTTATGCATGCTATGGGACCCAACGTAGCGGGTGTACTTGGTAGTGCAGTTGCTGCGGGTATTTTATTAGCACTTGTTGGCTAATAATTAACGTGGTAGTTAATAAATGATTTAGCGCAGTTTACTGCGCTTTTTTTTGTTCTTAATTTGTTCACCGCTAAATGGTTTCTTGTTCAGCGCTTTTTGTTTACAGTAACAGCTCTTCAAAATTTTAAGGATAGTTATCATGCTTCACACACCTTTAGCAAAGCACTTACCTCATGTTAGTAAACTTGTATTCGGATGCATGGGTCTGGGAGGCGGTTGGAATAAAGACGCAATCACTGATGCACATGTTAAGCAAACTCATGAATGCATAGATAACGCTATTGAAGGTGGCATTAACTTTTTTGACCATGCTGATATTTATACTTTTGGTAAAGCGGAGCAGGTTTTTGGTAAAGCATTAAGCGAGCGACCAGAGCTTAGAGAGCACATGTATATTCAATCTAAGTGTGGGATTCGTTTTGAAGATGACTTAGGGCCAAAGCGCTATGATTTTTCATCAAAGTGGATTGAGCAATCAGTTGAAGCATCCTTGAAGCGATTAAATACAGACTATTTAGACGTACTTATGCTACATCGTCCTGATCCACTCATGGAAGCTAACGAAATTGCTCGCATATTTAGTTGCTTAAAAGAAAGCGGTAAAGTGCGCAATTTTGCAGTATCGAATATGCAGCAACATCAAATGAATTTTTTACAGCATGCACTTGATATGCCGATTGTGGCTAATCAAATTGAGGCTAGTTTACAAAAACATCAGTTTGTTGATGAAGGTGTATATGCCGGTAACAGTGACGGTAAGGATCTTAATTTTACGCCCGGTAGTATTGAGTACTGTCGCCATTTTGAAATTCAAATTCAAAGCTGGGGCAGTTTATGCCAAGGATTATACAGCGGCAGTGATTTATCAAACGCATCGCAGGCTGATATAAACACCAGTATTTTAGTTAATAAGCTGGCTGCACTTTATGATACGTCTGCTGAGGCTATAGTCATTGCATGGTTACTGCGCCATCCCGCATCTATTCAGCCGATTATTGGAACAACTAATGCCAAGCGTATTAAAGCCTCTTGTGATGCTGTAAACGTACAGCTAACTCGTGAGCATTGGTATGCACTTTATGTAAGCGCTAAAGGCCATGAGCTACCATAAGTAGGACATTGATATGAATATATTCGTTATTTTAATTGGGTTGTTTATAGCACTTGCGGTGCTTATACCTTTGCTTGAAAAGTATCAAAGTAAAATGGGGCTTGATGGCGCAACCAAGTACAGCAAATATATTTGGCCGTTAGTGATGGTATCTTTAGTTGTTCAGCTCATTTATGTATTAATGTACTAATGGTTTTTAGCGTACACAAAAAAGCCTTTGCAGGTTTAACCTGCAAAGGCTTTTTTAATGTTTATTAATAAACTTTATTTAAGTGCTAACTGTAGCTCGCGATTGCGCTCAAGTTGGGCAATAAAATTATCTGCAATAGGTTTAAACTTAGCAAGTTCTGAGCGAGGTAATGGCTCTGACTTAGGAAGTTTTACTGTTTTAGGATTACGGTGAACGCCATTTACTAAAAATTCATAGTGTAAATGCGCGCCAGTAACACGACCCGTAGAACCTACAGTACCAATTTGTTGGCCCTGTTTAACTTTTTGGCCCGTTTTAACTAGTTTCTTATTTAGGTGTAAGTACTTAGTTACATATTGTGTGCCATGGCTAATAAAGACGTAGTTACCGTTGTACTTGCTGTAACCCGCTTTAACTACCTTACCGTTCCCTGATGCAACCACCGGTGTGCCAGTGCGTGCCGCAAAGTCGATACCACGGTGCGCTCTAACTTGCCCAGTAACTGGGTGTAAGCGACGAGGATTAAAGCTCGAACTAATATACTTAAAGCTTACAGGTGCACGTAAAAATGCTTTTTTCATGCTACGCCCTTCAGGCGTATAAAAATTGCCGTCGGTATGGCGAATCGCTGCAAAGCGCTGACCTTGGTTTACAAATTCAGCGGCAATAATTTTACCGGTACCAATAAACTCGCCATCAACATAATGAGACTCATAAATTAAGCCAAACACATCGCCTTTACGAATGTCGTTTGCAAAATCAACATCCCAACCAAATATGTCAGCAAAGTTCATTATTTGACGTTCGCTTAAACCAGCCGCTATTGCTGAAGTCCAAAAGTTGTTAGATATTTCGCCGCCAGCGGTTTTGGTCAGCGTTTCAATTTCTTTACTATCAATAGCTGTATCGTAGTTACCTTCTTCATTTAAGGTAACAAATAAAGTATCGGTTTTTGAAATCACATAGCGCAGTTGAGCCAAAGAGCCATCTTCAGCTGTCGCAAAGCTAAGTATTTCACCAGGGTGAATTTTAGTTAGCTTGCGCGTTTCTGCGTTAGTGTTAATTAGTTTATGGAGCGTTTGAGCTGAAAAACCAGCACGTTTGAAGATAATTGCTAAATTGTCGCCATTTTTAACTTTATGATCGACAAAGTCGTATTCTGGTAACTTTTCTGCTGCTTGCTCTGAATTTAACTCAGTTAATTTTTCGTTGTCATCAACTTTAACTTGTAACTCATAGCGCTTGCCTATCTCTAATGCATCTGCATTATTGTCTTTAGAAGCAGTCGCTTTTTCAGAAGGAAGAAATGCCAAGCCGGCAATAGCAGAAACTAAACCTAAAATAAGCAATTTGTGTTTTTTTGGGAGAGTGTTAACCACGTGAACCATAACGTGCCTTTTTCTGCTGTCAAGATAATAAATACATAATATTGCAGGATATACTTAATAATGTACGAATACTAGTGCTTTGTAGATTTAAACTAACCTTAAACTACGCTAAAATCAGGGTTAGGAAGCCTTTTTTAACGTCCTATCTAACTAAGACTCAATTCATTTTGTTTAGTTGCATTAATAACTTAAAAAGTTATTTTAATTAGGTAGAAATTTGTTATGTTAGCTACATATATATATTCGGTTTAAACCTATATTAAACCGTGATTACAAGTAACTAGTCCGCCCCTTCGTAGGCAGAATTTTGGAGTAACACAAAGTGGATTTACAAACCGCTCTAGCAGAGATAAAACGCGGTGCAGAAGAAATATTAATTGAAGACGAACTAGTTGAAAAACTAAAGTCGAGCAAAAAGCTAAAAATAAAAGCTGGCTTTGATCCTACAGCCCCTGATTTACATTTAGGGCACACAGTACTAATTAATAAAATGAAAACCTTTCAGGATTTAGGTCATGAGGTTATTTTCTTAATTGGTGACTTTACTGGCATGATTGGTGACCCAACAGGTAAAAACGTAACGCGTAAACCACTTACTCGCGAAGACGTACTAGCCAATGCCGAAACATATAAAGAACAAGTATTCAAAATTCTAGATCCTGCTAAAACCACTGTTGCATTTAACTCTACTTGGATGGAAAAGTTAGGCGCTGCAGGTATGATAAAACTTGCTGCTAACCAAACAGTAGCGCGTATGCTTGAACGAGATGACTTTAAAAAGCGTTACGGCAGCGGTCAACCAATTGCAATTCACGAGTTTTTATATCCACTGGTACAAGGTTGGGATTCGGTTGCACTAGAGTCAGATGTTGAACTAGGCGGTACTGATCAGCGCTTTAACTTGCTAATGGGTCGTGAGCTACAAAAAGTTGAAGGCCAAAAGCCGCAAACAGTATTAATGATGCCATTACTTGAAGGTACTGACGGCGTTCAAAAAATGTCTAAGTCGCTTGGTAACTACATTGGTATTACTGATGCGCCAAACGATATGTTTGGTAAAATAATGTCAATTAGTGATGTGCTAATGTGGCGTTATTACGATTTATTAAGCGCGCTTTCTATTGAAGAAATTGCAGCTCAAAAAGAACGTGTTGAGCAAGGTACTAACCCGCGCGATATTAAAATAGAACTAGCTAAAGAGTTAATTGCTCGTTTTCATAGTGAAGCTGATGCACAAGGTGCACATGACGATTTTATCCAGCGTTTTCAGAAAAAAGCGCTACCAGATGAAATCCCAGAGCTAACAGTCACTATCGCAGAAGATACTATTTTAATTGCTAACTTACTTAAAGAAGCAAACTTAGTAGTAAGTACATCAGAAGCAATGCGTATGATTAAGCAAGGCGCTGTTAAACTTAACGGTGAAGATAAAATCACTGACACCAAACTTGAAATAGCAAAAGGTACAACGGCTATTTACCAAGTAGGTAAACGTAAGTTTGCAAACATCACTGTAGCTTAAATACCGTTTGAAAACTAAAAAACCAGCCTAGGCTGGTTTTTTTGTGCTCGTATTTTGGGGTCTGTAAATAGTTACGAGGTAGTCACTAAATAGTCACTAAATCACTTTTAATATTTTAATACTTACAATTACTAACAACCAAAATACACGCGCCTGATTTAATCTATTAATTATTACAGGTACATCCTCGGGTGTAGGTAGTCTATCAGTACCTATACGCATTTTATTAAAGCGAGTACCTAAATAAACTGCAGGCCCGCCCAGCTGCACGCCAAGTGATGCAGAGCATGTGCTTAGTAGCCAACCTGTATTTGTTTGATAAAAATGTCTACCATAATGCTTTATGTAGTGCATGCTTTGTTTGCTCGCTCTACTTGCTGCAATAGTTAAAGCGAGTAAGCGCATTGGAATATACTCAATAATAAACAACAGAGTTTTAAGCGGTTTTAAAAAGTAGCTATTTGGGGATATGTCACTACGCCAGGCTTGTTGTATTAAAGTAAGTAATCGATAGGCGAGGGCCGCAATAGGGCCAAAGGCTAAAAATATAAATATAACTACGAAATAGTATCGAGCAGTGCGCAGTATTAAGCTTTCAATTAATGCTTTGATAATACCAGGAGATGAAAGCCTATTAACTTCACGGGCAAGCAGTGGTTTTAGTAATTCGCGTGCTGTCGATTTTTGATTTTGTTTAGTTAGCTTTGCAATGCGAAGTGCTTTTTTATCAATACTCTTACTTTCTAAGCATAAGTATAAAATAAGGCCAGCGAGTAATTCAGGATAAAAAGCAAACTCGAGTAGTAACACTACAATAATGAGAATGACACTTAAAATGAGCGTGCTTGCGAGTATAGCTGCCAAATATTGATAGCTTTTAGGTTCTTTGCTTTTGTATATGCGCTTGCCAATAGCACCAAAAACAGCATTTAGCGCTGTATTAGGATGATACCAGCTAATAAGGGGAATAAAGCGCTCAGCAAGGAGCGCTAGTATGAAGGCAATAAAGTCCAAGTGATTTTGAACAATATTGCTAAGCATTTACAGAGACACTGCAGTTAGCTTTTCTAAAAGTGCGACAACCATTTTAGATGAGTTGATTGATGCTGTTTCTAGGTATTCTTCAAACGATTGTGGTGACTCTTTACCTGCAATATCAGACATTGAGCGAATTACAACAAATGGTGTGTTAAGCGTAAAACACGTTTGTGCAATTGAAGCGCCTTCCATTTCAACGGCAAGCATTGTAGGAAAATCACTGCGTGCTTTATCGATACGCACAGGGTCACACATAAATGTGTCACCAGTACAAATTAAGCCAACAAGTGTTTTAACATCACTGATTTGTTCGATTGTTTGTTGTGCTGCTTCAACTAATTTAGGGTGAGCTGTAAAGCCTGCTGGCATTTGTGGTACTTGGCCAATTTCGTAGCCAAAAGCAGTAACATCTACATCGTGATGACGTACTTCTGACGAAATTACTACGTCGCCAACACTTAGAGAAGGATCGAATCCACCGGCAGAGCCTGTGTTAATTACGCAATCAGGTTTGAAGTTATCAATCAGTAAGGTAGTTGCAATTGTTGATGCTACTTTACCAATACCAGATTGAACAAGTGTTACTGTGTTACCAGCCAATTCACCAGTATAAAAAGTGAAACCTGCTTTAGTTAAAATTTGTGGGTTTTGCATCGCTTCACGTAAAATTTTAACTTCTGGCTCCATTGCGCCAATAATACCAACATTCATAATGTTTAATTCCTGAGTTTGAATCACTTGATTATACGTGAAGTTAGCAATAAAAAACAAAAAAGCGAGCTTGTTTATAAGCTCGCTTTAAATACTTTTTAGGAGAGTATTTAATTTGGTTTTTAAATTTCAGCTAAAGCAGTTGTTTGTGCTTTGGCTTGAGAAGGTGAAAGTACCGCTGGCTTGTGTGAGCGATTACGAACAGGACGCTGCGTTTGTGTTGCTGCAGGCTTACCAAGTTTAAACATAATTGCATCGCGCACTTCTGATGGACGGTAGCCCGATTTAACTTTCATACGAATATGTGGAATACCCGCAGACTCTAGTGCACCGTTTACAAACCAGTCGCGTTGAGCTTTGTGGCCATCTTTATTGGCATTGTTAACTAGGTCAACGGCCGCAACAATAGTTAGTTTTTCTTTATCGATTAATACAAAGTCGAGTTGCTTATTTTTAGCTTTAGCTAAAGCAGCACGTTTAGATTTAATAGAAAGACCTTGCTTACAGTCAATAACGTCAATTAGCTTAACGCGACTAACAATTTTATATTGATCGCCTACAGCACGCTCGAGAAGATTTAAAAAAGCGCCCTCAACCTGCGTAAAAACAGTTTGCTTGCGGGTAAAAGGATACGGGTTTCCGCCATCGTCATTAAATTTTGACGCAACAACAGAAGCCCCGACAACTAATACTAGAATTAATAATAAAGCGAATTCCATACGGTAACTCCATAACAACAAATTGACACTGCCCAAATAAAGCAATTTACGTGCCTAAAAAGTATGAGTTATAAAATAATTACCAACTGTTTATAAAAGCTAAAACTATGTAGCTATTAAGCTTTGTATCCACCTTTAATACCTTTAACCGCAATAGCTACAGCATCGTGTGCATGGAGTGATTCATAATGGTTTATTTGCAGCCAGTAATCGCTGTAATTATCTGTTTCTAATAAAGCTTTAATTTTACGCGCTGCATCTTCACAAAACATAAGATTTTGACCATTTAAACGGGCAAATTCTTGCTCGTCTTCGCGTTTTACTGCCGCTTGTACAGGCGTTTTAAGTTCAGCTTCGAGGGTATTTATTAGAGTCACTACGTCAAATTCTTGAATATTGCTATCAAGCTTTACTTTTACGTTGGCAATAGAGCGCTGCGAGTGAGGTGTAGCTACTATGCCTTGAGTAGTGCCTAGCCATTCGTGCACATCTTTTTGGCTTAAGGTTTCTTGGTTAAACTTTTCGTTAAACGCGTTTTGTATAAGCTGGCGTGCAAGTGCTGCAGAGCAAGGGCACGTTGAAGAATAGGTAACATCTACGGTTAGCTCGTAGCTAATAATGTTATTTTCAATTGTACTGGTAAGTAAAACTGGGTAGCTTTTCCAGCCCGCTTTACCACTTAATAGTGATTTACGGCGTAGCGGTAATTCAAATTTAAATTCAATTTGTGCTTTATCGCTCAGCCCTTCGTGGCTAGTTATAAAGGTATCGAGTGCTTGCGCTATTGTTTGCGGATTGACTTGCTGCTCAGTTGAAAGCAGGTCAAGTGCTAAAAATAGACGTGACATATGAATGCCTTTGGCATCTTCTTTATGCAAATTTACAAATGCACGAGCTTTGGCATTTACTGTAACTGGAGATAAGTCTCGTGACTCAAAAATAAATGGCAGTTCGATTTCGCCCATGCCAACCCAGTCTAATTTACCTGTTTGTAAAGCGGGTGCAGTGTCTGCTATATCTGGCATATTGGTTTGCATGTGCGCTACTCGTATTTTGGAGATAATAAAGCGGGGCATTTTACACTAAATAATTTATTGCTGAAATGATGAGTTTAAGAGATGAGCAAAATCAAACATGAAAAATTCTGTTTTTATCGCACAACATGGGTAGTGGTAGGAGAAAAATGCTAAAATCTGGGAAAATGGTATGTTTATACATGCGCATTGCCTTCTTTATATTTAAGCACACAGCTAAGAGATAAAATTACGTATGACCGATTATTCTTTGAGCCCTTGGGCTCGGGTACTTTCCAGCTCAATAACGCGATTTGGTGAATTTAAAACCGCAGCTATTTGTTACACTTTATTTTTAACTGTATCTCTTATTTTATCGAGCATGTTTTATTATGTTGCGATAGGCGAATTACACCTTGTTGATATTTTGGCTGTGGTATTTTTTACGGCTGTAGTTTCTCCTTTAATTATAAGTGTATTACTTAATTCAATTCGTCAATTAGATGCCTCGTATGCTTATTTAGATAGCGCAACCAAGCAGGAGAAGCTCTTAAACCAAACCCTAAAAGACAACATTAGTCGTTTAAATATTGAAATTGATGAGCGTAAAATGGCATTTCATGCCAAGCATCGCGCTATTGAAGAGCTGCGCCGAGAAATTGCTGAGCGTAAAAAAACACAACAAGAACTTGCCCAACAAAGTATGTTGCAACGCTCAATCGTTGATTCATCTCCCGATCTATTTTATTACCGCGATAACAACGGTGTATTTGCCGGCTGTAATAAAATGTTTGAAGAGGTAATGGGAAAATCAAGTAGTGAGTTAATAGGAAAAACGGTTGAGCAGATATTCCCGAGTCATTTTTTAGCTGAAGTTTTGGCAACCGATAAAGAAGTAGAGCAAAGCCATAAAGCACTAACTATAGATGTAGGCTATGAAGTAAATGGTGAAACACGTTGGTTTGAGCTGCGTAAATTACCTTTTATAAATGATGACGGTGACTACATTGGTTTACTGGGCTTTGGTCGTGATATCACTAGCCGTAAAGAAGCTGCACAAGCACTCGAAACTGCCTATAAAGACAAAGGTAAGTTTATTGCTACGCTGAGCCATGAACTACGTACTCCTTTAAATGGCATTGTTGGTTTAACGCGTATGTTATTAGATACAGAGCTTAATAAGCAGCAGCGTAGTTGGGGCAATACTATTTTTTCGAGTGCTGAAACACTCGGTAATATTTTTAACGATATTATAGATTTAGATAAAATAGATAGAGATCAGCTCGATATAGCAACTAATTCTATTAATGTGTCAGACTTTATAAACGATGTAGTTAATTTTGCAGGCTTAATAGCAGAGCAAAAAGAGCTTGAGTTTGATATTAAGCGCAATGGCATACTTGATGTTTACGCGCAGCTCGATCCGACTCGATTACGCCAAGTTGTTTGGAACTTAATTAACAACGCCGTTAAGTTTACTCAGCAAGGCAAAGTAACACTCGAATGCAGCAGAGAAAATCGCGTAGAAGGCCCATGGTTAGTTATTAAGGTACTAGATACCGGTCAAGGTATTCCACCAGAGCAGCTTGCCCATATATTTGATATGTATTACAAAGCGCCGGATTTAAAAGGCACTAACGCAATAGGTTCAGGTATTGGTTTAGCTGTAACCAAGGCACTTGTAAGTGCAATGAAAGGGATAATTACGGTAAATAGTACTGAAGGCGAAGGAAGTTGTTTTACAGTGCAAATACCGCTTAGTTTATGTGTTGCACCAACAGAGCAAAGTTATGTTGGCCGTGGTTTGTATATTCTACTAGTAGAAGATGTGCCTCTTAACGCCGAAATTGCTACAAACCTATTAGAGCAACGCGGCCATGAAGTGTTATGGGCTGAAACCGGTGAAGATGCGCTCTCGTTTGTCGAAACCGAAGATGACTTAGATTTAGTACTACTTGATATGCAATTGCCAGATATAAACGGTGACGTGGTTGCTAAACAAATACGCTCAGATAGCCACTTCGATAAATTACCTATTGTTGCTTTAACTGCCAATGTACGCAGTGCTGAAAAAGAGCTTGAAGGTATATCAATACAAGGTGCGTTGGCTAAACCAATTAACACAGTTAAGCTTGATAAAATGCTGGCTGACTTATTTGGCATTAAGCAAAGTGAATGCACAGAGCCACAGCTAAAAGTAAGTGAAGAAGCGCTAGAGGGCATTGATGCACACTTATTAGATATTGAAACAATAGAAGACTTTGTAAATTCGATGGGCTTAGTTGTATTTAGACGCAGTAGTCAGTTATTCGAAAAGCTAAGTCCACAATATCAGCAAGAATTACTTACTTCATTAAATGCCGGCGATAGAGAAGAGTATGAATCAGTAGCGCATAAACTTAAAGGTGCGGCTGGCTCGGTAGGTTTAAATGATGTGCAGCTTCATGCCAAAATAATGGAGCATGGTGCGATTGATGAATCTGATGAAGTGTTAAAGCAGTGGTTAGATGTTTTAGCAGATAAAATAAATGAAGGACAAAAAGCCCTTCATTTATTTTTACAGCAATTAGAGTAAAACTAATTAGCTCTAATTAAGCGTCAATTTTACCAATGAAACGGTAACCTTCACCATGGATGGTGCTGATTAACTCTGACGTTGAGTTATCACTCTCAAAATGCTTACGAATGCGACGAATAGTAACATCAACAGTACGGTCATTTGCACGAAGCTCACGGCCTGTCATGTGCTTGATTAATTGCTCACGACTAAAAATACGACCTGGAGAATCAAGCATTAAACGAAGTGCTCTGTACTCACCTTTTGGTAAACGTTTAGCGTCGCCATTTGGAGAAGTAAGACAGCGGCTATTCTCATCAAGTTCCCAACCGTTAAACGTAATAACACCATTTGTTTCTAGTGCAGACTCTTCACCGCCTAAAGCAGTACGAGTAATAAGGTTGCGAGCTCTAATAGTTAATTCACGCGGGTTGAATGGCTTAGTAACATAGTCATCTGCGCCAATTTCAAGACCTAAAATACGGTCAACATCGTTGTCACGACCGGTTAGGAATATAAGACCTACTTTACGCTTTTGGCGTAATTCACGGGCTAAAATAAGACCGTTTTTACCAGGAAGGTTGATATCCATAACTACAAGATTAACGTCATCGTTATTTGTAAGCTTGTCATGCATATCATCGCCATCAATGGCTTCAATAACTTTGTACCCTTCAGCTTCAAATAAACTAACTAGGTTCAGTCGAGTTACGTCTTCATCTTCTACGATTAGAATGACTGGCGTTTGCATTATTAATTAACCTTTTGGAATATTTTATTTATAAAAAAAACCGGTGACGAATTTATAACCGATTACTAGAGATTATAGGATTATACCCATTTGTTAACAAGGAAAAAACAAATTGGATAAAAATAAAACAGTAGGGTGTCCAAAGTCTACTAAAAAGGGCAGTGCAAAAACTACTGTTTAATTGATATATACGTGGATGTAGCTATTTGAATCATAAAGTCGAAGCCATTTTCCTTTAATAATTGATACATCATTCAATCAAACAAGGTACTTAAAATAATCAGACTAATTCAAAGCAAAACTATATCACTTTCTAACCTTTCATCAATGTATGTGATACAGCAAAGATAAAAAAGTTCATAAATCGCTTGGTAATATTTATTTAATGCAATTAAATAATGTTACGCGCTTATCACATGCCTCATTAATGAGGTCATTAAATGCTAATTCAAGGATAAATTTTAAATATATGCACTTTTTAGTGATCTTTATTTAAGGAATAGTAATTATAAAGCGAGCACCGTGTTTTTCTTCAAGATCAAACATAACTCTTCCGCCAAGTGCTTGTGTTACTAGGTTGTAGACCAAGTGCATGCCTAAGCCGCTTGCGCCTTGTCCGCGCTTTGAAGTTACAAACGGGTCAAAAATTCTATTTTTAATGTTTTTATCAACACCTTGACCATTGTCAGAATAAACTATTGTTAATTTTTTCCCTACTAATTCTACGTCAAAGCGAATTTCATTATTTTCTTTACCTATAAATCCATGAATCACAGAGTTCATAAGCAACTGCTGAAACACTTGTTGCAGAGGTTCAGACTTACTATGAATAGCCAAGTCGGTCGGACAGTTAATAATAACGACAGGCTTTTTAGGCAGTAGTTCAGATTGAATCGATGTTAAAACATCACTTATTAATTTATGTACATTAATATAGGTATTAACACCGTCGTCTTGAATAACGGCCACTTTTTTAAAGTTAGATATCAGGTCTGCGGCACGATTTAGATTACGATAAATTAAGTCTAAGTTTTCAATACCTTCATCTATAAAGCGTTTTAGATGGCTTGAGGTAAGTTTTTTATCGTCAAAGCTTTGCTGTATATCTGCCAGTTTATCTCGAAGTAATGTAGAGCCTGTAATACCTAGCCCTATTGGTGTATTCACTTCATGGGCAACCCCAGCAACCATTTGCCCAAGCGATGCCATTTTTTCGTTTTCAACAATTTGCGTTTGGTACTGATGCATTCTCTCAAGGGTTGATAAAAGCTCTTGATTTGCTTCTCTGAGAGCGATTGTTCGCTGGTTTACTTTTTCTTCAAGGCTCTGGTTTAGTTGTTTTATTTCTTGTTTATCTTTTTCGTGGCGCTCAAGTTGCTTTTTGGTACGTGTAAGCATGATATTTAAACTATTTGAAAGAGCGGTTATTTCTTTTACATCGGTTATTGGCGCGCGTGCATCATAGTTATGATTTTTAGATACATCCTGCAATAGCATGCTTAACTGCTCTATTGGCTTGGCTATACGTCGTTGAACTTTTATAGCAATAAAGTAAACAACGATTAAAATTAATAGAGTTAATAGCACGTCTATTAATATTTTTCTCTCAATATAAGTCTCTAAACTTTCGAGGCTCCCTCGCATATATACATAACCTACCAACTTTTCGTTATCGTAAATAGGGCGGGTTAGTTCAATATGATCGCTCGTAATTCGTGGCGTTTTTAGCTCATCAACACTGTCTATTCTTAACGGCACCGGAGGCGTTTTTTTTGCATTAAAGCTAATAAAAAAAACAGGTTTTTGAGATGCTTTTTCTATTGAATAAATATGTATGTTTTTTACAAGAGGGATATTTTCAAATGACTTGAGGCGTTTTTCTTCTGTTTTTCTATCATCTTCAACTACTGATTTACCAGCATCAAAAGCTACAATTTCAGAAAGTATGACGAGTTTATTAATGATTAATTGCTTTTGCTCTTTTACGCTTAAATAAGTAGATATCGAAATAGATAGCGACAAGCAAATAGCTGTAATAAGCATAATTAAATTTATGAGTGCTTTGCGAATGCTACTTTGATGAACTTTTTTAGGCATTATTTCGTTATCGCCTGAATTAATTTTGATTATTTAGAATTTTAGTTTAGCAAAGACGGGAGAAAATGAAGGAAAAAAGCTAAATTAATTCTTATATTTATGCGAAGGTTAGCTTGAGCGCGTTTGCACTCAAGCATTTTTAAAAATAATACTAGCTGCTATATACGGCAAACTTGTTATTTTTAAATACCGTTTGGTAGCTTTCAAATTGCGTTTCTAAAATAGGCGGGTATTTTAAAAAGCTGTTAGCAACAATATTCAGCTTTCCTACTTTAGTTAAATGCTGTTTTGCATTTGCTAAAAATGTTTCTGCTACTGTGTAGTCGGTTGCAATACCTGTATGAAAAGGTGGATTGCTAATAATTAAATCAAACTTACCGGTAATGCTTTTAAGGCCGTCACTTAATATCGCTTCGCCTTTGATGCTGTTAAGCTTTAGAGTTTGCTGTGTTGCGTAAGTTGCCAGTGCACTTACATCACTACACACAAACTCGACTGCTGGATTATGCAGCCCTAAAAAGGTTGCTATTAAACCTGCGCCACAGCCAAAGTCGAGAACCCTACCTTGCTTAATTGTCGGTGCGTTTTCGAGTAGAACTTTCGTTCCCATATCTAAACTACCGTGATTAAACACCCCTGGGACACTAATAGCTGTAAACTCGGTGTCGGCAACATTAACAACAAACTTTTTATGGTAGGTCGTAATATCAAAGTCAGGATGCTGGGTAATCTCAGCAAATGAGTAAAGAACGCAGTGCTTAGCTGAATCAATTTTGTTACTAAACTCAGCTTTACCAGCTAATTGCTTTTCAATTGATTTAACACCACTTTTGTTTTCACCTACCACCAATAGTTCGGCATCGTCAGTAATAGCAGATCTAATATTATCAAGCGCCATTAATAACTCAGGTTTTGATTTAGGATAGTAAAGAATAACTAAATCGTAGCCGTTACCAGGTATTGTGTGATTTACACAAACCTCAACGTCTTTGGTGTTTTTAGCAAACTCACCGTTAGCATGGTTGTAGCTAAATGCAGTTACCTTGCTTTGCGGGTTAAGTTTTTTAAGCTCTGTTAAAAAGCCATCTTGAACAAAGTTGACCACCAAGATAGATTTGCCCGTTAGTGCCTCGCTATTACGAAGTAACAGTAAACTTGGGTTGGTTAGTACGCTCATAAATGGCTTTGCCTTACAGTATGTTTAGTTTTATTAAAAATAAAAGTGAGTGCTTAAAGTTACAAATTACTCAGTACGTTCAAACATTAAATCCCACACGCCATGACCTAGGCGATGTCCGCGCTGCTCAAACTTAGTAAGCGGGCGCAAATCTGGACGTGGAACATAATCGTTTGTTTCTGATTGGTTTTTAAAACCAGGAGCTACATTCATTACTTCGAGCATATGCTCTGCATAGTTTTCCCAATCTGTTGCCATATGAAAAACGCCACCCATTTTCAGTTGGGCTCTTAGTTTTTCAACAAACTCAGTTTGTACAATACGGCGTTTATGATGACGCTTTTTATGCCAAGGATCAGGGAAAAACAACTGTAGTGTTGTTAAGCTTTCATTAGGTATACAGTCTGCAAGTACTTCAACTGCATCGTGTTCAAAAATACGTAAGTTAGTAATGCCTGCTTCATCGGCATCCATTAAACAAGCACCAACGCCTGGGCGGTGTACTTCAATACCAATAAAGTTTAGGTGAGGGGCATTTGTTGCCATTTCGACAAGCGATTTACCCATACCAAAACCAATTTCTACTACTACATCGTTGTTGTTGCCAAAAACTTCGCTTAAATCAAGCATACCGTTTTTATGCTCTAGGCCCATTGTTGGCCAGCATTTTTCGATTGCAGCGGCTTGGCCTTTGGTTAATCGACCTTCGCGTTTTACAAAACTGCGAATGGTGCGGATGTATTTACCTTCTTGCTTAGCTTGCTCAAGGTTAGTGTTGCTTGATTCACTCATATTATTGGCCTGACAAAAACAATGTGTTTAAAAATGGTTGCATATTATCCCTGACCGAGCCCGCAATCACAAGTATTAGCTGGTTTTACACGCCCTATAGCTTGATCTTTTTATTAACTACAATAGACTGAGCCGCCATTGAGCATCAGTAAAAGTACAATATGTTGGATTTAAATAAAAAACAGTCTAATTCGTTTTCTAATCAAGTCGTTGATTGGTATCACCTTCATGGGCGTAAAACACTTCCATGGCAGTTGGGCAAAACACCTTATAAAGTGTGGGTGTCTGAGGTGATGCTCCAGCAAACTCAAGTTATTACTGTTATCCCATATTTTGAAAAATTTATGCAAAGCTTTCCAGATATTATTGCTTTAGCCGATGCTGATGAAGATTTAGTACTGCATCACTGGACCGGCTTAGGGTATTACGCTCGTGCGCGTAACTTACATAAAACAGCTAAAATAGTACGTGACAAGTACCAAGGCGAATTTCCGCAAACGCTTGATGAAGTAATGGATTTACCGGGAATAGGACGCTCTACTGCCGGGGCTGTTTTATCATTGTCGCTTGGGCAGCATCATCCAATTTTAGATGGAAATGTTAAGCGAGTCTTAGCGCGCTATTTTATGATAGAAGGTTGGTACGGTGTTAAAAAAGTCGAAAACCAGCTTTGGCATTTATCAGAGCAATTAACACCTAAAAATAATGTCACCGAATTTAATCAAGCTATGATGGATTTAGGTGCGAGTGTTTGCTCACGCAGCCGGTTTGATTGCGAGGCTTGCCCATTAAATTCAGGTTGTGGTGCTTTTAATGCAGGTAAAGTAAAAGAGTTTCCACATTCTAAACCTAAAAAAGCAGTGCCGAAGAAGAGTTGTCATCAGTTAATTATTCAGTGCGGCGATAAAGTGCTTATGGAAAAACGCCCTAACAGCGGTATTTGGGGAGGACTATTTGGCTTTTTTGAATTTAATGAGTACGAGGAGCTTCAAATATTTTTAGCTCAGCAAGGATTAGAAGCCAACTTAGTAGAGCTTGAAGCGTTTATTCATGTGTTTTCACATTTTGAGCTGACGATTAATCCGCATGTGCTCAATGTTAAGAACATTCCTGATGTAGTAAATGACAAACAATTAGTGTGGTATCCGCTTGATCAATCAATAGAGGTTGGCCTAGCAGCGCCAACTAAAAAGTTGGTTAAACAAATTACAGCAATAGTATAGAATAGCCCCATATTTAGCGTTAGAGAGAATCAATCATGGCACGTACAGTATTTTGTCAAAAGTTACAAAAAGAAGCCGAAGGGCTTGGCTTTCAGTTATACCCTGGTGAAGTTGGTGAAAAGATTTTTAATAACATCTCTAAAGAAGCGTGGGGTCAGTGGCAGCATAAGCAAACAATGCTTATTAACGAAAAGCATTTAAATATGATGGATCCAGAGCACCGCACATTTTTAGAAGAGCAAATGGTTGGCTTTTTGTTTGAAAACAAAGATGTGGAAATTGAAGGTTATCGACCGCCTGAAAAATAATATTTTGAACATAAAAAAAGGGCTAAATAGCCCTTTTTTTGTGTGCGATTATTTAATCACTTAACTCATCTTCTTGCTCAGAGATTTTAATTTGTTCTTTTAAAAATTGAGCTGCCTTAGAGTATTCAATTTCTAACTTATCTCTTAAGTCTATTAATTCATCGGTAGTGAGTTCACCTTTTTTACATTTATCTTCAAATGCACTTGAAAGTTCAGCCACCGTTAGGGCACCAATTGTTTTAGAGATCGATTTTAATTGATGACACCCTTCAATAATCTCATCTAAATCGTTAACCATAACGCCTGAATTAATCCCCTTAATTAGCCCTTGGCTTTGTTCTAAATACATTTTGAAAAAGCGTAACTGTTTAGCTTCGTCACCATTTACATATTTAGCAACTGCTTCCATATCAATAGGTAGCGCCATGGTTTGATGGATAACTACATTTGGGTTTTGGCTTTGCTTATCGCTCCAGCGTTTTAAAGTGTCCTCTAACGCGTTTAGCTCTATAGGTTTGGTAATGAAGTCGTTTATACCTACGGCTAAGCAACGCTCTTTTTCGCCTTTAAGTGCGTTTGCTGTTACAGCAATAATGTAAGGCTGTGCATCAATTGATTCTAATAGCTCTGCTTCGTTACGGATTTTTTCGACCATATCGTAACCCGACATTTTAGGCATGTGTAAGTCGGTTAAAATAAGTGAGTAATCACCTTTTCTCCACATATCTAAGCCTTCTTCACCGTTGTTTGCTATCTCAACGCCAAAACCTAGTATGTGTAATTGATCGGTCAGCACTTGTTGGTTTAGAAGGTTATCTTCAACAAGTAAAACCAATTTGTTTGATTTACGAGCTTGCTCAACATTTAAATAGTTATTAAGTGTTTTGGTTTTTTTAATTTGTTTAGGTGTATGCAAACCTGCAGCGACTAAAATAGACAGCATAAAGTTAGACTTACATAAAGGAGAGGCATTAATATAAAAAATATTATTATGATTTATAGCCGCTTCATCAAGCTTACTTAGTACAACAACTTGTTGGTTATAATCTTCTAATGAATAAAATAAGCGTCTTAGCAGCGCGTTTGTTTTATCCATATTGTCTATGCCATCAGCCACCCAAATAATATCTTGCG
This sequence comes from Pseudoalteromonas sp. SWYJZ19, assembly GCF_015864375.1. NCBI lineage: Bacteria > Pseudomonadati > Pseudomonadota > Gammaproteobacteria > Alteromonadales > Pseudoalteromonadaceae > Pseudoalteromonas > Pseudoalteromonas sp. SWYJZ19. The sequence goes on along the minus strand of NZ_JADYXI010000003.1, from coordinate 155,661 downwards.
AATGTTGATGCTCTTCAATTTCTTCTTCTGTGTGTGCATAAACTATTTTAGCGCCCATAAACGATAAATAACGGTACATTGTTTTTTCACGTTCTAGGTGATTACTAACTACAACAATTTGCTTACCATTTAATGCACCTTTGTGTGCGTACTTAATTCTACCCGATGTGCTAAACGGCAGTTCAACAGTAAACTCACTACCAATTCCTGTATGGCTAGTTACATGAATAGTCCCTAGCATAAGCTCAGTTAAGCTTTTACAAATAGAAAGACCTAAACCTGTCCCTCCATATTCTCGGGTAATCGAATTTTCGGCTTGAATAAACGGATTAAATATTTCGCGTAGTTGTGCCTGCGACATGCCTTTACCGTTATCAGTTACGCAAAAGCGTAAGGTAAAGTGATCAGTCGTATTATGTACCACCTCTACTGATATTTTTACATGCCCTTGGGTTTTTTCATCAGTGCTCGTAAATTTAATTGCGTTGCTACATAGGTTATAAAGAACCTGACGTACACGTACGCTATCACCGGTAAGATTTATAGGAATATCTGGTGCTATTGCTAGCTCTAAATCAAGCTCACGTTTTTTAGCAACTGATGAGAGCACACGAGCAACTTCTTCAATAGTATCGGTTACCGAAAATGGGATCGGGTCAATATTTAGCTTTCCAGCCTCAATTTTAGAAAAATCTAAAATATCATCCAAAATGCTCAATAACGAAAATGCTGATTCACGAATAATCGTACTTAAACGATGCTGAGCGCCATCAAGTTCGGTCTGGCGCAGTAAATCAATAGTACCTATAACACCATTCATCGGTGTTCTTATTTCGTGACTCATCGTTGCTAAGAATGTTGTTTTAGTTTCGCTTGCTCGCTCTGCTTTTAATGTGGCTTGCTCAAGCGCTAAGGTACGATTTTGCACTTCGGCTTCTAGGCCATTTTGTAATTTATAAAGCTCTTTTTGTGCAGAGTCATTCTCGCTCATTGCAGTTTGTACTTTTTGTAGCAATAAGTTGATGTTTTTTGCTACTACACCTAAACCAATATCAAGTTGCTCATCAACATTACTATTATAATTAGCATCTTCAGTGATTGCCTGTAACTCTTGAGTAAGAGTGTCAGTACTTTTACGTAAGCGCGTATTAATGTACATATTAAACATTAAAGTAAGTATAAATAATGCAGCAACACTCGCTATCGCGATGATGTAAGCGATAACTTGAGAGTCTTGAGCGCTTAAAGGCGTGGCTGGTATGTTTTGCTTAATAATAAGCTCGCCAATGGGTTGATCGTTTAACAATAGTAGGTGATGCAGGATACCTTCTTCTTTTAAGTGCTTTTCAGTTTTAACAGAAGCGATGGCTGGTTTACTGCTGCTATATACCAACTGAGTATCTGATGTAGCATTGAAGCGATATAGAGTATATTCAAAGTCACCGTCTAATAAGGAGGTTAAATCAAGTAACTGTTTTACTTTACCTTGACCATACATAGTTAATGCATCAACCATAGGTAAGTCTAATCTATCGGCAAGCGTTACAATATTAATAGATGATACTGGTTGGGCTGTCTTAACTTCAGTTTGTGTATAAAATGAGTGGGCAACAATAGCGAGCGCTGTTACAGCAATATTAATGATTAAAAAAAGTGGCAGTAAGCCTTTTACTGGCGATGAGAATTTACTCTGCATTGATTGTTTCCAATTGATGTGTTTTTACTACGATAAGTCCCTATCGTACGTATCTAAGCTAATCGTAACATTTACAAAAAATAATTCACTACGGTTTTAGTCTGATTTAGTTATATTTATTTATAGTTATAGCCCGATTTGTGGTAAAAATGAACGTTATTAATAAAAAATGTACTGAGTTGTCTGAAAACCGTTCAAACAGTTATAAAGAAGAAAAAAAAAGTTGACTTGTAAGGGCAAAACTCGTTTAATACGCCGCACGCCCAGATAGCTCAGTCGCTAGAGATGAGTGGGAATTGCATTAAAAATCCCTTAAGATTTTTAATTAGCACTGTTTAAGTGCCTCGATAGCTCAGTTGGTAGAGCAGAGGATTGAAAATCCTCGTGTCCCTGGTTCGATTCCGGGTCGAGGCACCATTTATTAAAGTAGTGGTGTTTAATCAACAGTTTAAACATTATTACGCGTGCCTTAGCACACAGTTTTGTGTGCCGACTTAGCTCAGCTGGTAGAGCAACTGACTTGTAATCAGTAGGTCAACCGTTCGACTCGGTTAGTCGGCACCATTTATTTAAAGTAGTTTGAAAAGAAAGCTGTAATCAGTAGTCTGTTCAAATTACCCGTCGAATCGGTTAGTCGGCACCATTTATAAAGCTAAAAGTTAAATAATTATTTAACTTTTAGTTAGCACAGTTTATGTGCCTCGATAGCTCAGTCGGTAGAGCAGAGGATTGAAAATCCTCGTGTCCGTGGTTCGATTCCGCGTCGAGGCACCATTTACTTTAAGTTCTCAATCTTTAAAATTGAACGTGCCTTAGCACACAGTTTTGTGTGCCGACTTAGCTCAGCTGGTAGAGCAACTGACTTGTAATCAGTAGGTCAACCGTTCGACTCGGTTAGTCGGCACCATTTATTTAAAGTTAATTGTAAAGTATCACAATTAGTTAGCACAGTTTATGTGCCTCGATAGCTCAGTCGGTAGAGCAGAGGATTGAAAATCCTCGTGTCCGTGGTTCGATTCCGCGTCGAGGCACCATTTATTGAGAAGCCTTGCTTATGCAAGGTTTTTTTATTTTAAGTGCTTTATAAAAGTTATCAATCTTTAAAATTGAACGTGCCTTAGCACACAGTTTTGTGTGCCGACTTAGCTCAGCTGGTAGAGCAACTGACTTGTAATCAGTAGGTCAACCGTTCGACTCGGTTAGTCGGCACCATTTATTTAAAGTAGTTTGAAAAGAAAGCTGTAATCAGTAGTCTGTTCAAATTACCCGTCGAATCGGTTAGTCGGCACCATTTATAAAGCTAAAAGTTAAATAATTATTTAACTTTTAGTTAGCACAGTTTATGTGCCTCGATAGCTCAGTCGGTAGAGCAGAGGATTGAAAATCCTCGTGTCCGTGGTTCGATTCCGCGTCGAGGCACCATTTATTGAGAAGCCTTGCTTATGCAAGGTTTTTTTATTTTAAGTGCTTTATAAAAGTTATCAATCTTTAAAATTGAACGTGCCTTAGCACACAGTTTTGTGTGCCGACTTAGCTCAGCTGGTAGAGCAACTGACTTGTAATCAGTAGGTCAACCGTTCGACTCGGTTAGTCGGCACCATTTATTCAAAAGCCTCGCTTATAGCGAGGCTTTTTTGTTTTCAACTTGAGAATTAAAAATACCCATAGTTAAGAGCAAAGCAACTGACTTGTAATCAGTAGTCTGTATAAGTTATCCGTTCGACTAGGTTAGTCGGCACCATTTATTCAAAAGCCTCGCTTATAGCGAGGCTTNGGTTAGTCGGCACCATTTATTCAAAAGCCTCGCTTATAGCGAGGCTTTTTTGTTTTCAACTTGAGAATTAAAAATACCCATAGTTAAGAGCAAAGCAACTGACTTGTAATCAATAGTCTGTATAAGTTATCCGTTCGACTAGGTTAGTCGGCACCATTTATTTAAAAGCCTCGCTTATAGCGGGGCTTTTCTGTTTCTATATGTCTAATACCAATCCGCAATAATACTTAATTAATTTGAGTGATTAAACCTGACGCTAACTGCGTTAAAAATTTCTGATATAGAGCAACTAAATAACGAAATTTTTGCCTTGTTATCGACACGATTTTCTTACCTCAAAATAGACCACTTAATTAAGCGAATTGGTATAATCTCTTAGACACACTACAAAAAGTTAATTTTTTATTATTAAAAATTGCTGATCATTTGCTCATTTTTACCGTATAACTGGCTATTATGTTAGTTCATCGCTAGCTATGTAATGTTATGTAAAGTAGGTTGAGCAAAAGTTGCCAAAGTGCTTGAATTACGTTCATAAATAGCAGTAATTTAGGTTTAATTATGATTTGGCAATGCAAGCCAACCCTATTGGCAATTAGTGTGATGCTGCTTAGCGGCTGTGCGAGTGATTTTAACTCGTCGCAGCGCATGCAAGCGCCTAATAATATGCCACAGCAATGGCAGCAAGAAGCATCAAGCTCGGTATTAAAAGTACAAGAGCAATGGCTTACACAACTACAAAACCCTACGCTTAACAAATTTGTACAACAAGCACTTAAAAACAACCAACAGCTTTTACAAACTAGTTACGATGTAGAAATTCAAAAACAACAGCTTATAGTATCGGGTGCTGCGCTTTGGCCTAGCCTCGATTTATCAACGCGTACTAGCCGTAGTAAAGACAACCGCCCAGTGAGCTACGACAACGCAAGTTCAGTTAGTTTAAACTTAACTTACGAGGTTGATTTATGGGGTAAGCTTTCGGATTCAAAGCGCGAAGCTAATCTTAACTATTTAGCGCAACAGGCACGGTTTGAGCAAGCTAAACAGCAACTCGTTGCTGATGTGGTAACAGGCTGGTTTGATGTTGTTACATCACAACAATTACTCGATTTATTTAAACGCAGAGAAGCTAACGCACAGCAAAACCTAGATATTATCGAGTCTGGCTATCGCCAAGGTATAAACGAAGCTCTCGATGTTTACTTAGCTCGTAATGAGCTCAATACTGAACGCGCTCGCATTGCCACTCAAACGGCGAACCTATCGGCTTCAGCACGCGTACTTGAGCGTTTACTGGGTGAATACCCAAAAGGTGCCATTACTGCTAGTAGCGACTTACCCGTTATTAATACCGATATTCCACTAGGCTTACCTTCTGAACTTATAACACGTAAACCTACGCTGCGAGCAAGTTGGTATGATCTTTTAGCCACCGACGCATCACTTGCGTATGCGCACAAACAACGCTTTCCAAGTTTAAACTTAACAGCTTCACTAAGTGATAGCACCGACAGAGTAAGCGACTTGTTTTCTCCATCAAGCCTTGCATGGTCGTTATTAGGTAGTATTTCAGCACCACTTTTTGAGGGCGGACGCTTAAAAGCGAATGAAGAAATAGCGCGCCTTAATACTCAAAAGCAAGAGCAACTTTATTTGCAAACGCTTTACGATGCATTTGGTGATGTAGAAAATGCGATTTCACAGCAGCAGTCTCTTAAATCACAATATAGCAGCACCCTTGAGGCGCAAGAAAACGCACTTGCAGCAGAGCAGTTGTCGTTTGAGCAATATCAAAGTGGCTTGGTAACTTACACTACGGTGCTTGACGCACAAGATAGGTCTTTCGATGCACAAAGCTCCTTAATCGACATTAAAAACCAATTAATAGCTAACAGAATTAACTTACACGTTGCCCTTGGTGGTGATTTTGCAAAGCCCTCAAGTGAACTAAAGAGCAATAATGATGAAAACTAAAACAGCAAAAATTATTATTCCAGCGGTGGTTATTATTGCCACTATTTTAATTGTTATGTTTATTAAAGGTAATCCGCCAGAGGCTAAACGCTTTGGCTCACCTCCTAAAGCATCAATAAGTGTGGCTGCGCTTGAGCTTAAACCACAAAATTACCAAGTGATGATTGATAGCTACGGTACGGTAAAACCACGTACACAAAGTTTATTAGTTGCTCAGGCATCTGGGCAAATAATTGAAGTAAGTGATGACTTTAGAGAAGGTGGCTTTTTTGAAAAGGGCGACGTACTTTTAAAGCTAGACGATAGAGATCATCAAGCTGAAGTTAAATCTGCTCAAGCCAATTTATTAACGGCAGAGCAAGGCTTATTAGAAGAAAAAGCGCGTGGACAACAAGCTATTACTGATTGGAAACGCCTTGGCGGCTCAAATCAGGCAAGCAGCCTAGTACTGCGTGAACCACAACTTGCAGCAGCCGAAGCAGAAGTTTTATCGGCTCAAGCAGTACTTGAAAAAGCCATGCTTGATTTAGAGCGCACTAAAGTAACCGCGCCATATGCGGGTCGTATACTTAGCCGTAGTGTTGATTTGGGGCAAGTTGTTACTAACAATACCCAGCTTGCCACTATTTACGCAATCGATAGCGTAGAGATTCGTTTACCGATTAAAAATAAAGATCTTCCGTTCGTAAATTTACCAGAGCAATATCGTGATGGCGCCAAAAATCAAGCAGGTTCAATTGTTAAATTTACCTCTGACTTAGTGGGTGAGCAAACGTGGCAAGGGCAGCTAGCGCGTACCGAAGGTGCTATAGATGAAGGTGCACAACAGCTTTACGTAGTTGCTAAAATTAACGACCCATATAAAGCAACGGCTAATAACCAGTACCCAATAAAAATAGGGCAATACATAAAAGCGCAAATTACCGGTAAAACAGTTCCTAACGCACTTATAATCCCTAACAGTACAATATATCAAGGGACGTATGTTTATGTTGTTGAAGAGGGTGTACTTAAGCGTAAAGACATTACACTTGCTTGGCAAAATGCGACACAAGCGATGATAAAAACGGGATTAAATCCAAATGATAAACTGGTTATTACTCCACTAGGGCAAGTGAGTTCTGGTACTCAGGTAAGTATTTTAGGCGAACAAAGCACAGAGCAACCTAAAAGCCGAGGAGCTAATGGGCAAGGCAAAGGAAAGCGCCCGACGCCAGAGCAGCTTGAGCAAAAAGCAAAAGAGCAGGGTATTAGTGTTGAAGAGCTAAAAAAACGCCGCGCAGCAAAGCAAGGAGATAAGCCATGATCGCTTGGTTTGCCAAAAACCATGTTGCTGCTAACTTATTGCTAGTAACGCTGTTACTGTCGGGACTTTTTAGCTTATCAAGCAAAATACCGCTTGAGGTATTTCCTTCATTCGAAACTGACATGATAAGCGTAAATGTAAGTTTGCGTGGTTCAACACCAGAGGATGTAGAGCAAGGTGTAACTATACGAATAGAAGAAGCAGTGCAAGATTTAGAGGGCATAAAGCAAATATTTAGTCGCTCTTCTGAAGGTTCAGGCTCTGTGACAATAGAAGTGGAAAGCGGTTACGACCCTCGTGAGCTTTTAGCTGATATAAAAAGTCGTGTAGACGCAATTAACACTTTTCCAGCCGATGCTGAAAAGCCGATAGTAGCGCTTGCTGAGCGAATTCGTGAAGTTATCGCGGTTACCGTATCGAGTGACTATGGCGAAAAAGAAACCCGCGAATACGCAGAAACAGTACGCGATCAAATCCTACGTTTACCTAATGTAACGCAGGTAGAGCTAAGTGGCGTTCGTGATTACGAAATAGCCATTGAAGTAAGCCAAGATATTCTTCGTCAGTACGATTTAAGCTTGGCACAAATATCGAGTGCTATTTCAAACTCAAGCTCAGATATTTCTGCTGGTAACTTAAAAACAGAAGGCGGGGACGTACTTATAAGCTCTAAAGGGCAAGCATATCGTAAAGATGAATTTGCCAGCATTGTTGTTAAAAACCAAGCCGATGGCACTATTATTCGCTTAGGCGATATAGCGACTATAAAAGATGATTTTGAAGAAACACCAGTACGTACTCGCTTTAATGGTAAGCAAGCTGCATTTATCGACGTATATCGAATTGGTCCACAAAGTGCGATTACAGTTGCTGACGATGTTAAAAACTACATAAAAGAGCAACAAAGCTCTCTCCCGCAAGGGTTTGAACTAAGTTACTGGGATGATGATTCGGAGCTGGTTAAAAGTCGTATTTCGACCCTTACTACCAATGCTTTACAAGGCGGTATTTTAGTACTGGCTTTACTTACTTTGTTTTTACGCCCTGCAATTGCATTTTGGGTATTTATTGGTATTCCGGTTTCGTTTATGGGCGCGTTTATAGCGATGCCTATTTTTGGCGTAACCCTTAATATTATGAGCTTATTTGGCTTTATATTGGTACTGGGGATTGTTGTTGATGACGCCATAGTTACCGGTGAAAACGTTTACACCCATCTAAAAACGGCTAAGTCGGGCGAGCAAGCCGCAATTTTAGGTACTCAAGAAGTAGCAACACCAGTAACATTTGGTGTGTTGACTACCGTTGCTGCCTTTTTACCTTTGGCCTTTATTGAAGGGGCGCGTGGTGCCTTGTTTGCACAAATACCGGTAGTGGTTATTCCGGTATTATTGTTTTCATTGATTGAATCTAAATTTGTACTACCAGCACATTTAAAATATATAAAACTACGCCACGAAAAAGGCGAACCTTCAAAGTTTGATGTTATTCAACAGCGTTTTGCAGATGGATTTGAAAACGCGATTTTAAAATACTATCAACCCACTTTAAATTTAGCACTGCGCCATAAATTGGCTTCGGTAAGCTTGTTTATTGGTGTATTTGTTATAATTTTAACCATGATCACCAGCGGTTGGACTAAGTTTGTATTTTTCCCGCGCATACCAAGCGAAACAGTCCGCGTTAACTTAACACTACCAACAGGTACACCGTTTGAAGTAACTAATAAATACGTAATTGACATGTCGCAAAAGGCGCAGCAATTACAAGAAAAATACCGCGACCCAGATACTGGCGAAAGCGTTATTTTAAATATATTAGCCACAACAGGCGGGCGTGGTGGTGTATCTAATTCAGGCTCTGTACGCTTTGAAATAACACCGGCTGAAAAGCGTGAATCAGACATAGGATCACGAGAACTTGCCAGCGAATGGCGCGATTTAATTGGTGTCATACCAGGCGCCGAAAGTTTAACGTTTAGAGCCGAAATTGGCCGAAGTTCAGACCCCATTGATGTTCAGCTTAGCGGCACTTCGTTGACTATTTTACAAGACGTGGCTGATCACATTAAAACCCGTTTATCGACCTATCCAACGGTATTTGATATTGCCGATAGTATGTCCGACGGTAAAGAAGAGTTACAAATAGAGCTTACGCAACAAGGTTTAGCGCTGGGCTTAAATAGAGTCAATGTAGCAGGACAAGTACGTAACTCGTTTTTTGGCTCGCAAGCACAACGTATTCAGCGAGGCAGGGATGACGTACGTGTAATGGTACGCTTACCTATAGATGAGCGCCGCTCTGTAGCTGACCTACAAAACATACTTATAAATACGCCTGATGGAGGCTCAGTGCCTTTATCGCACGTGGCAACACTTACTGCTGGGCAAAGTCCATCAACTATTAATCGAATAGACCGTTACCGCACATTAAACGTAACAGCCGATATCGAAAAAAATAATACCAACATGACCATACTGCAGGCTGACCTAACGGAGTATTTAGATGGGTTAATGCAGCAATATCCTGGAGTAGATTACAAACTAGAAGGTGAGGCTAAAGAGCAAAGAGAGTCGTTTGGGTCGTTGGCTTGGGCACTTGTGTTTGTATTTTTTATTATTTATGCGCTATTAGCAATACCGCTTAAATCTTACTTACAACCAATCATAGTAATGAGTGTTATTCCATTTGGCATGATAGGTGCTGTAGTAGGGCATTGGATCATGGGAATGGACTTAACTATTATGAGTTTACTCGGTATGCTTGCGCTAACCGGGGTGGTGGTAAATGACTCCCTCGTACTCGTTGATTTTATTAATAAAAAGCGCAGTGAAGGTGGTAAAGTTCTCGATGCTATAAAAATTGCAGGTGCATCACGTTTTCGCCCTGTAATGCTAACTAGTTTAACGACCTTTATTGGCTTAATGCCATTACTGTTTGAAAAAGCGACTCAGGCACAGTTTTTAATACCAATGGCAGTGAGCTTAGGGTTTGGGATTATTTTTGCTACCTTTATTACTTTATTGTTAGTACCAATAAACTACATGCTAATGGAGCGTTTTCAAGGTTGGTTTAAATAACTTCACTCTTAAATACGTGATTATTAAAGCTGTAGGTAAGCAATTACCTGCGGCTTTTTTATAAGCTAAAAAGTAATATTAGACAATTGAAGATAAGTGAATAAAAAATTTAGATAAATATAAGAATAAACAGGAAGGTTAATTTTTTTTGATAAAGCCTTTTAAAGGCGAGGGTTTGCTAAAAAGGTGTTCCCCAAGATACGGTACTCGGTTTCAGTCCTGAAACCAGAAGGTTTCAGGGCGGGAATCTGCGGTTTACCGTAGGCTTCTCGGTACATGCCGAGCCTGCACAATAGTAGACGAACAGAAACCCTGGTATAAAATTTATCGGCTCAGGGACTTAACTAAGCTCCGGTACCCCAGGGAACAATTTAAGTATATAAGACATAATCCAATCCTTAAACCCCAAACGTAAAAAATTAAACCGTTCGCTTAGTTTTTCCGCACCTTTAACTCATCATTTACTTTATCGCATGGTTTTTGAGCTTGATCATACAATTAATTGGAGTTGCTTTTTATCGAGTGGTAGCATTGCCTTAACTTGCAAAGCGAAGATTCGATTATGAACGATTTACCCGATTACGAAAAAGCTCAACTGCTTTTAGAAAAAAACGAAATATTTGTATCACCTGCCGAAGCGCATGGTGTGATTAGTGGTTTACTTGCGTGTGGTTTAACCATTGACGACAAAGAATACTTAGGCCTTTTGAGCGATGTGTTTAACGATGGTGAATCGTTTAGTAACGATTTAAAGCAGTTTTTTGGCACTATTTATAAGCAAGTAGTCGCGAGCTTTAATGATGATGAATTTCAGTTTGATTTATTTTTACCAAGCGACGACGAAACACTCATCGATCAGGCTAATGGCCTCGTATCATGGGTAGCGGGTTTTATGCTTGGTTTTGGTTTAAAGCAAAAAGACTACGGTAAACTATCGAGCGATGTTAAAGAAGTTATTACTGACTTTAGCGAAATCACTCGCCTAGATACTACTTTTGAAGAAACCGAAGAAGACAGCCAAGCGCTGCACGAAGTGATTGAATATGTGCGTGTATCAGCACTACTTTGTTTTGCAGAGCTTGGTAAAGAGCAAAGCACGCAAAGTACTAAAAAAACACTTCATTAACTTTTAAAAAGCAAAACGGGTTGGTTAATAATGGTTGAAGTACAAAAGTCAGAATTTAAAGCACGTCGCGAGCGCTTACTTGCTCAAATGGATGAAAATAGCGTTGCTATTATTCCCGCTGCGAGCGAAGTGACGCGCAGCCGCGATACCGAATATGCGTTTAGACAAGACAGCGACTTTTTTTACTTAACTGGCTTTAACGAACCCGACGCTGTTTTAGTACTGTGTAATAACAGTGATGCACCCAGTACTTTATTTTGCCTAGATAAAGACAAACTAGCTGAAATTTGGCATGGCCGCAGAGTTGGCTTTGATAAAGCTAAAAGTGACTACCTGTTTGATGAAGCTTACCCACTCAGTGAATTAAACGATAAGCTGCTAGATATACTAAATGCAAAAGATGCTATTTATTTTGCACAAGGCGCCTACTCTTCATTTGATACCAAAGTGTTTTCGTTACTAGGTACACTTCGAAGTGGCTCTCGAAAAGGGCTCAAAGCACCGAGTACTTTAAAAGAAGTACGTGGCCTTATTCATGAAATGCGTTTGTTTAAATCGCCAAGCGAGATAGATGTTATGCGAGAAGGCTGTGAAATTAGTGCGCGAGGGCACATGCGCGCTATGCGTTTTTCACATGCTGGAGCTACTGAATTTCAGCTAGAAGCTGAGCTACATCATCATTATGCTATGAATGGTGCGCGGCACCCGGCGTACGGCACAATTGTTGGCAGTGGCGACAACGCTAATATTTTGCACTACACACAAAATAGCGATGTATTAAAAAATGGCGACCTAGTACTTATAGATTCGGGTTGTGAGCTACAAGGCTACGCTGCTGATATAACGCGAACTTTCCCCGTAAATGGAGAGTTTAGCGAGCCTCAAGCCGCGCTTTATAACATTGTACTTAAAGCGCAAGAAGTTGCTTTTGATGAAGTTAAACCCGGTGGTTACCTGTCGCACGCCAATAAACTAGCAATGGAAGTAATGACCCAAGGTTTACTCGAACTAGGTATTTTAACCGGCGACTTTGACGAGCTAATGGCAAAAGGTGCGTGTAAAGAATATTACATGCACGGGCTAGGGCATTGGCTTGGTTTAGATGTACATGATGTTGGCGATTATAAAGTAAATAACGTTGAGCGAGCATTTGAGCCGGGTATGGTACTCACCATAGAGCCAGGGCTTTATATAAGCGAAGACTCAAGCGCACCGCAAAAATACAAAGGCATTGGTATTCGTATCGAAGATAACTTGTTAGTTACCGAAACCGGCCATGAAAACTTGACCCTAAGCGTACCTAAAAAAATTAGCGATATAGAAGCACTTATGCAAAGTGCTAAAAACGTATAAAGCTCGGAGAATCTAGTGACTAAGCAGTTTGATGTAGTTATTATTGGCGGTGGTTTAGCGGGAGCAAGCTGCGCATTAAGTGTGGCTAAAACTAATCCCGCGTTAAATATTGCCGTTGTAGAAGCTAATCAAGTAACTGGCGATTACCACCCAAGCTTTGACGACAGAAGCATTGCACTTGCTCAGCAATCGGTAGAGTATTTACAAAGCCTCAATTTATTTGAGAAAAATGCCCTTTACACCGCAGTAATCAAAAAAGTGAGCGTGTCTGATAGAGGTCACTTTGGCAAGGCGCACATTAATTGCGATGAATTTGCTAAGCCCTCACTTGGTTACGTAGTAGAAGTAAATCCATTTGGCCGAGCGCTTCACCAGCGTTTAACGCAGTCAAATATTACGCTTTTCTGCCCCGATAGCGTAACTGCCATTGATCAAACTTTGCATAGCAATACACTCACCCTACAAAGCGGCGAGCAATTAAACGCAACGTTATTAGTTATTGCTGATGGTGCACAATCACCCACACGTAATTTACTCGGGCTTGGTTTTAATACCCAGCCTTATGAACAAGGCGCTATTATTGCTAACGTAGAAGTGGCTGGTGGGCATAATAATCATGCCTTTGAGCGTTTTACACAAAACGGGCCTATGGCGTTATTACCCATGAGCAACAACCGTTATTCGTTAGTATGGTGTATGAGCCAAGATCAGGTTGAACAATACATGGCACTCAGTGAACAAGGTTTTTTAAGTGCCCTGCAAAGCGCGTTTGGTTATCGCGGTGGTCAATTTACTAAAGTGGGCATGCGCACGAGTTACCCGCTCGTTTACGGGCAAGTTGAGTCTTTAACTGCGCACCGTACAGTGGTTATTGGTAATGCTGCACATGCGATTCATCCTATCGCAGGGCAGGGTTTTAATTTAGGTCTTCGCGACGTACAAGTACTTAGTAATTTAATAGCAAATAGCCAACACGATTTAGGAAGCTATGCGTTTACTCGTGAATATTCAAAAAAACGCAGTGATGATATAAAAACCGTAATGAGTTTAACCGATGCACTTGTTAGGCTTTTTTCGAACTCATCGCGAGTGCTCGCATTGGGGCGCAGTATTGGGTTGCTTTCGATGGATTTATTTCCCGCATTAAAAGCGCCATTAGCTAAACAGTTAATGGGGCAAGTTAAACAAGGTAGGCGTTTATGAAGCAAGCACAGGTTTGTATTGTAGGTGGCGGCTGTGTAGGGCTAACACTAGCACTTGGATTGGCAAAAGCCGATATAAGCGTCGTTGTACTCGACGGCGCACCAACACAAGCGTTACCAACTGACGAATATGGTTTGCGTGTAAGTACGCTAAGCATTGCGAGTCAAACCTTGCTTGAACAATTAAATGTATGGCCCGAAATTATCGCACAGCGAGCGTGCGCTTATACACATATGGACGTACGTGACGCCGACAGCTTTGGCAAAATAGCGTTTAATAACGAGCAACTTGAGCTTGAACATTTAGGCTATATTGTTGAAAACGACATTATCCGCTTTGCGCTTATAAAAGAGCTAGAGCAACAAAGTAGTGCAACACTAATGTTTGATACACAGTATCAGCAAATACATCAAAGCGAATCTGATGTATTTATAACACTTAAAAGCGGCGAGCCAATTATTGCAAAACTGCTGGTGGCGGCTGATGGTGCAAATTCAGCTATACGTAAACAATTTAATATGGCGCTTAGCTTTAAAGATTACGATCACCATGCGCTAGTCGCGACAGTTAAAACTGAAGAGCAACATGCAAACACCGCACGCCAAGTCTTTTTACCAACAGGGCCACTCGCGTTTTTACCATTGAGCGATGAGCATACTCATTCAATTGTGTGGTCTACCAGCCCCAATCATTGTGATGAATTATTAGCAATGGACGACACCGCCTTTAATAAAGCCGTAATGGCTGCAATAGATGGTCAATGTGGCCTGTGTGAAGTGCAAAGTAAGCGCGCGGCTTTCCCACTTAAAATGCGCTACGCCCAGCAATGGGTTTCAGGCAAAGTGGTACTCATTGGCGATGCTGCACATACAATCCATCCACTTGCAGGGCTTGGTATGAACCTAGGCCTAAAAGATGCGGCTTATTTAATTGAGCTTTTAACAAGCGATAGCAGCAAGGAGTTTGCAAGCACTCGCACACTGCGCGATTACGAGCGCACTCGTAAGCTCGATGCACAAAAGCACATCGCTATGATGCAAGGGCTAAAAGAGTTATTTGAAGGTGCAAACCCAGTTAAAAAACTTATTCGTGGAGTAGGGCTATCATTAGTTGATAATCTTGGGGCAATCAAGCACCTGTTCGCCAAAGAAGCGATAGGAAAGTAACGTAGGTTGGGAAGAGCGAAGCGAAACCTAACGAAAAAAAGTAGCTAGTTATTCGCTTTTACTAAAAAAACCGATGTTTAATTTAAACATCGGTTTTTTATTGGAATAAATTAAGTACTTCCTTAGTATGCTTTTTCGGTAAACTTTGTTATTTTTATATTAAATATAATAAAAAGTTTTTACTAAATTTTAGGGAAGAGATAAATGATAAAAATAATACTCTTATTTTTTTTATTAACTACATCTGTAGTTTATGCAAAAGATAAACCTTGGGAGTCTTACGCTAAACTTCCAATGGTAGAGCAACCACAAATATCGCCAAATGGAGAAATGATAGCAACACTTTATAATACTGCTGAAGGTCCTACTATCAGTTTAGCTAAATTTCCTAGTATCGAATTCAATATATTAGCAAGTCTCAAAAAAGATAAAGACAGAGTCGACTTTATTCGTTGGTCAGGTAATAAATATATCATTGTTTCTGCTAGTTACCCTGAATATGTCAATGGTCAATACATGAGAGTTTCAAGGTTATATTCGATCAATGTTGAAACCAATGAAAGTAAAATGCTAACTACGCGACGTTTTTCTGAATATAGGTGGTATAGATATCAGAGTTTCAGGCTCGTTTCCTCACTTAAAAATGAGCCAGATTTCGCGCTAGTGTCAACGTTTGATGAAAAAGATAAAGCTTATTCTGTTTTTAAAGTTGAATTAGGTGATTCTAGTTTTGATAAAATTCAGAGGAATAAAGAAAATATTGGAAGTTGGTATGCAGATCCTAAGGGAGTTTTACGCCTGGGGATCGCAATTGATAAAAAAGATGATAAGTTTATTGCTTCAATATGGTATCGAGCAAAGAAAGATGAAGCATTAAAAATGATTCATACCCATATTTTGGGTGAAGATAGTACTTTCTCCATCCAAGGCCTTAATGAAGATGGTACAAAAGCTTACGTCCTTTCTGATCGTGTATTACACAGACAAGCTTTATGGTCATATGATATCGAGTCAGGGGAGTTTGAAGAGCTTGTTTATAGCAATGATAAATACGATATAAATAATGCAATCGTTAATAGTGAGGGCGATTTTATAGGGGTTGGCTACTATGATGATTTCTACAAGAGCCATTATTTTTCAGAGGTAGACGGTAAGCAAGAGCTTATGGTTACTAATTTATTTGGTGATAAGCAAGCTAGTATTGTTAGCCGCAGTAAAGATAGAACACGAATTCTTGTAAATGTAATAAGTGATTCAGTCAGCCCTACTTATTATTATTTTGATTTAAACACAAAGAAGGGCGGCGCTTGGTTATCTAAATTTCCTTATTTAGCACGTAATAAATTTGTACCAGTGCAAAACTATAGCTTTAAGGCGAGCGATGGAGCTGAAATCTCAGGCTATTTTACAAAACCAGAAGGGATTAAAACTCCGCCGCTAATTGTAATGCCTCACGGAGGACCTCATAGTCGAGACTACAAATACTTTAATCGAGAGCTTCAATATTTAGTTAGTTTAGGTTATGCGGTATTGCAAGTGAACTTCAGGGGCTCAGAAGGTTTTGGTAGTGCTTTTGAAACTGATGGTTATTATCAGTGGGGTAAACGTATGCAACAAGATGTATATGATGCAATGGATTGGGCTACTAGAACCGGATTAACATCAAAAAATAATGCATGTATTTATGGCGCAAGTTATGGTGGTTATGTTGCATTAACAGCTGCATGGCAAGAGCCCGATCGCTTTAAATGTATTATTAGTATTTCTGGAATATCGGATCTAAAAGGGTTAGTTGAAGATGAAGAGCGACAAGATGCCTACCTAGGTAATATTGTTGATATGACTGATAGTAAAGCCGTTGATGCATTATCTGAGGTTTCGGCAATCAATATGATTAACCGAATTAAAGCCCCACTTTTACTTATCCATGGGACAAAAGATACGAGAGTTGACTATCGACAATCAAAATATTTTTATGATAAAGCAAAGCGAAATTTAAATATAAAGTATGTTGAAATTGATGACGGAACACACTTTTTTGATGACCCAGAAAGCTTAAAAGTACAATACAAAGAGGTTACTGAGTTTCTTAAAAAACACTTGTAAATAAATGAGTGAGCGTTTTTTAACTCGAAACCTATTTTAAATTTTCTAGTTATTATAAAAAACCGATGCTTAGTTTAAACATCGGTTTTTTGTTTTAAAATAGTTTTGAACATATTTAAAGCCGCGCTTTTCACGCGAGCAAGTTCGGCGTCTACATGCAAAGTTTAACACTGAGCTTAATTTTACCTGTAGGCGTTTAGCTTGCTGACGCGACGAGCGTAGCTCGTAATTACTATCGTTAGTTAAAAAGCGCTTTGCGTTAAATCAGTTACAAATTCTCTTGTGCTTCATTCACCATATCTTTGAGCGCATCAACTAACATTGGATCTCGCGAGTTTTGCTTAGCAAGCTCGAGTGCGTGTTTCATGCTGGTAACGGCTTCTTTAAACTGTTTGTCTGCAGTGTACCCTTGCGATAAACGCATGTGAGAATAAGTTGCATTTGGGTAATCGGTAGTAAAGTGTTTAAGCGTTGTAATAGCTTTAGCTGTATTACCAAACTTTTGCTGGCTATGAGCAAACTCTACGTAAACATCTTGTGGAATTTTAAGCTCAAACCCGTACTTATCACTAAGTGCTTGGTAATAACCTGTAATGAGCGATACATCAGCAAACTTTCCGTGCTCGTCAGTAACCTTAAATATTAGGTCGCTAAATAAGTGAATTAGGCTATCGCTAAGCGCTGGTAGTATGGTGCCCATATGAGTAAAAGCGGGGTAATGCTTATATTCCCATTTAAGCTGCGAGGGCATTTGTTGTTCTAAATTTACCAAAGTATTTAATACGCCTGTATAAAAGCGTGCTCCTTCGCTTGCTACACTAATAAATAACGCCTGATCACCTTTAGGGTTTTTAGTGTATTTTATAATATTATTTTTTAATTCCTCATCACCCCACCAACTGTTTGGGCTTATAGCTATATAGTTATTAAATAACTCAGGCTGATTAACTAAAGTATAAAGCGCCAAAGTACCTGCATTAGAGTGGCCAATTAAGGTGTTGTAGCCGTTAGTTGAGTAATTACTGTTTATATAAGGCATGAGTTCATCAGACACAAAGTTTAAAAACTTGTCGGTTTGCCCAGCTTCAGGCCATTTGTTTTTAACAAAAGTTTGAAACTCTGTTTTAGGCTCGCCTTCTACTTTGGGTAAATAATCGCGAACACGGTTAGTTGTATCAATACCAACGAGCATTGCGTTAGGTATCTGCTCGTAATCAACAAGGGATTTAATAACACCAGACGCCGTATGAAAGTGCTCAACACCATCAAGTAAATAAATAACATAAAGCGGCTGATCGTCTTTTACAGTGTCAGGTATGAAAATTTTAATGGGTCTGTCTTCGTTAAGTATTTTTGACTGCAGAATGACTTTTTTACCAACGGTTATGTCAGTTGTATTGGTTTTTGCGTGGCTTAAAAATGGTGTACTAAAAGTAAGTATTAATACAAGCGATAGTAAGAGCTTCATAAATATCCTTATTTAATAATGTATTGCTTAATAATTGCACGGCTTTAAGCTTGAGTAAATGTTTATATTTTCGGGGTAAACATAAAGCTTAAGCAATTAAAAGCTATCGCTTTTCACGCGAGTAAGCTCGGCTTCTACAAGAGATATTACACTCTGTGCTTAACTTTTGCGGTAGGCGAGCAGCTTGCTGACGCGACGAGCGAAGCTCGTAATAATTACCTTTTAACTCTTATCCATAAAAGCTTAAAAAACCTGCTTGCTTAATTATCCATCTAAGCGTAAAATGCGCGCTCATTTCGGCTTTTAAACTATTAATTCCTTGCCTTAAACCGACCGGCCGAAACGGTAGAAGGCTCTATTAACCGTAAGGAATATCCATGCGTCATTACGAAATCGTATTCATGGTTCACCCAGATCAGAGTGAGCAAGTTGCTGGTATGATCGAACGTTATACTGGTTCTATCACTGAAGCTGGTGGTGTTATCCACCGTCTTGAAGATTGGGGCCGTCGTCAATTGGCTTACCCAATTAACAAGCTTCATAAAGCTCACTATGTTCTTATGAACGTTGAAGCACCAACTGAAGTAATCAGCGAGCTAGAAACTACTTTCCGCTACAACGATGCAGTGCTTCGTAACTTAGTTATCCGCACTAAAACTGCTGAAACTGAAGCGTCTCCTCTTGCAAGAGAAGAGAAGAAAGAAGCACCAGCTGCTTAATTGTTTTGAGTCCTAGCATGGCATGTAATCAGCAGTTACTATAATGGTTAGCCCATATATGAATCAGCTGGTTATATCTGGGGTAGTTTGTAAAACTCCCAAGTTTAGTCAAAGCCCTGCTGGCATCCCGCATTGTATTTTTGTTGTAGAACATAAATCGATGCAAACCGAAGCAGACCTTAACCGTAATAGTTACGTGAGGCTTCAGGTAGTTGCCAGTGGAAAGCAAATGCAACAACAGACTCAACATTTGCACGTTGGGCAGGCATTGCAAGTGAGTGGTTTTTTAAATCGCCACGAAGGTCGTAACGGCCTTAGCCAATTGGTTTTGCATGCTCAGCATATAGAAAGAATTATTTGAGGAATTAATCTCATGGCACGTTATTTCAGACGTCGTAAGTTCTGCCGCTTTAAAGCGGAAGGCGTAAA
This sequence comes from Pseudoalteromonas sp. SWYJZ19, assembly GCF_015864375.1. Taxonomy (NCBI): domain Bacteria; kingdom Pseudomonadati; phylum Pseudomonadota; class Gammaproteobacteria; order Alteromonadales; family Pseudoalteromonadaceae; genus Pseudoalteromonas; species Pseudoalteromonas sp. SWYJZ19. The sequence continues at coordinate 136,258 of NZ_JADYXI010000003.1, read as the reverse complement.
ACAAATCGATTACAAAGATCTAGCTACTCTTAGAAACTATGTTACAGAAAGTGGCAAAATCGTACCTAGCCGTATCACAGGTACTAGCGCTAAATTTCAGCGCCAGCTAGCAACTGCTATTAAGCGTGCTCGCTACTTAGCCCTTCTTCCATACACTGACTTACATAAGTAAGCAGCGGATTAACAGTTTTTAAAAGGTGTAGAAACATGCAAGTTATTCTACTAGATAAGATCGCTAACCTAGGTAGCCTAGGTGAACAGGTTGTAGTTAAATCTGGTTTCGCACGTAACTTCCTTTTCCCTCAAGGTAAGGCAGTTCCTGCGACTAAAGCTAACATTGAAACGTTTGACGCTCGTCGTGCAGAACTTGAAGCGAAAATCGCTGAACAGTTAGTTGCTGCACAAGCACGCGCTGAAAAACTAGAAGCATTAGCAGAAGTTACATTAGTATCTAAAGCTGGTGACGAAGGTAAGTTATTCGGTTCAATCGGTACTCGTGACATCGCTGACGCTATCTCAGCTGTTGGTGTTGAAGTTGCTAAGTCAGAAGTTCGTTTGCCTCTAGGTACTATCCGTGAGACAGGTGAATTTGACGTATCAATTTCAGTTCACTCAGACGTAACGGCTACTATTAAAGTAATCGTAATCGCTGAAGCTTAATTTTTAATTAAGCGACAAAAGCCGTGCTATTAGCACGGCTTTTTTGTGTCTGTAATTTGGCTAACTTTAATTAGTTAAGGGCACAGTTAAATAATACCAATCCGCAATAATACTTAATCATTTTGCGGGGCTAAACGTGTCGCTACCTGTGTTAAAAAATTCTCATTTACGACTGCGTGGATGCAGAAGGTAGAGCAATGCAGGAGCAATTGCCGAGAACAACTAAATAGCGAATTTTTTGTCTAGCTATCAACACGTTTTTCCATCCTCAAAATAGATCACTTAATTAAGCGAATTGGTATAAAGCCTCGTACAAGCCCCTTTTTTATTCAATTATTTTTTTATTCCCTTTAAACCTTTTCGAACTGTTATTACGTCTAACTTATCAATACACTAACTCAATAATAATAATTAAAAGGCGGCATCACGGATGTTACACGTTAAACCCGAACAAACGCCTTTATGCGAAGCTAAACTCATTGAGCGAGTTAAATCAGGTGATCAAGGCGCATACACAACGCTTTATGAGTTACATATAAAACGAGTCTACGGTTTATGTTTACGCTTATTAGCGGACCAAGCGCATGCTGAAGATGCAGCCCAAGAAGTGTTTGTACAGGTATGGCGTAAAATAGCGCAATTTGACGGTCGCTCGCAGTTTTCTACTTGGCTCTACAGCGTTGCCAGTAATGTTGCGATTAACTACTTACGCAAGCAAAAAAATTGGCTGCAAAAAGTAGTGAGCATTGAACACTGCGGTATGGATGAGCAATCAGCTAATGACTGCAAAGGCTTAAATGGTCTCGATAAATTAATAGTAAGGCTTCCTGAGCGCGCACGTATGGTGTTTGTGTTGTTTGCAATCGAAGGTTACAGGCACGAGGAAATAGCCGATCAGTTAGGTATGGCTGTTGGTTCAAGTAAGTCGCAATATCATCGTGCTAGGCAGCTACTACAAGAGTGGTATGAAAATGAATAAACCAAATTTTGACGACTATTTAAATGAGTCATTAAACACGCTTGATAAAGACATTACGCCACAAAAAGACCTGTGGGCGGGAATTGAGCGAGCAATGGTTAGTAATAAGCAGGACCTAAAAGGCACTGCTATTTGGCCAAAACTAACAGCAATAGCTGCCTGCACATTAGCGGCTTTAATTGCTGTAAATTTATTTGTTATAGCGCCCGAGCCACAACCCGTAGTGGCTATAAGTGATTACTTTTCGGCGCAAAAAAACAGTTTGTTGGTTGAATATGAAAATAAAGAAGCATTGACCACTAACTGGCAAACGCAGCTACAAGAGCTTGAAAACGCAGAGCAAGAAATAAAGCAAGTTCTTGAAAATGAGCCACAAAACCAAGCGCTACTAACAATGTTAGCGCAAATATATCAACAACAACTTGATTTAATTAACAAGGTGCATGCGCCACGTTGGCAGCACATTTAGGAGTACTACATGAAAGCGATTTTATTAGGACTGAGCTTATTTCCGTTGGCGGTATTAGCGGGTGAAAAAATAGATAAGCAAATAGACGTACCAAGTGGCGGCACTATTTTTATTGAAAACCAACGCGGTGATATACATATTACAGGCTGGGATAAAAACGAATTTAAAGTATCTGGCGAGCTTGATGACAAAGCCGAGGGTTATGAGCTTAAAACAAATGGTGATAAAACTCAGTTTATTGTAAAAATGCCACGTAAATCAAATTGGAGTAATAATGGCGATGGCTCAAGCCTAACCATATTTATGCCTAAAAGCAGTAGTTTAGAGTTTGCTGGCGTTAATGTATCGGTGACTGCAAAAGAGCTAAAAAATGGCGCTGAAGTTGACGTGGTTAATGGCGAAATTACGGTAGATGATATTACTGGCAACATTAAGCTCACCACCGTAAATGGTGATGTAAATGCAGAAAACCTAAGTGGTAATATTCAATTTGAAACCGTAAATGGCGAAATTAACGATAGAGAATCAAGTGGTGAACTACGTTTTAGCGCTGTTAATGGCGATATTAAATCAACCTCAAGCGCCAATGATGTGCGCCTTGAAAATGTAAATGGCGATATAGATTTTACGCTATCGTCAATTAAAAACTTACGTATTAACACGGTGAATGGCGAAGCCGAAGTACATATTAAAGAGCTTTTAAAAGGCGGTGATGTACGTTTTGAATCGGTAAGTGGCGATGGTGATTTTTACTTTCCTGACAGCGTATCTGCAAATTTTGAAATTAAAGCGCACGCTAATGGCAAAATCATTAATAAAGTTACTGGCGATAAAGTCAGTAAAGCTAAATACGGCCCAGCCAGTGATTTAGAATTTAGCATTAATGGCGGTAATGCTAATGTTGAAATGGATACAATTAGCGGGCGCATAGAGCTTCGTATTAAATAACGCTCATTCACCTTCACGATTACAAAAAGCAGGAAAAGATTTCCTGCTTTTCTATTTGCACAGCCCCTTCAAGTCGATAGAATAGAGCCATTCAATTTTACTACTGTGAAGTTATGGCCAAACCAGATAAGCAAGTCGATACACTTAAAGTTCCTCCCCATTCAATAGAAGCTGAACAATCTGTTTTAGGTGGCTTAATGCTTGATAACCAAGCTTTTGACCGCGTAGCGGAGCTTGTTGTATCACAGGATTTTTATACCCGCACGCACAAGTTAATTTTTGAGGCGATGACGGCACTTGCTGAGATTGGCGATCCGATAGATTTAATCACTATTTCTGAAAGTTTAGAAAAAAATAATAAACTGGCAGGAATTGGTGGCTTTGCTTATTTAGCAGAAATAGCTAAAAACACGCCAAGTGCTGCTAACATTGACGCTTACGCAAGTATTGTACGCGAACGTGCTGTTGTACGTGAAATGATTGGCGTAGCGAACGAAATTGCAGAAGCCGGCTTTAACACCGAAGGGCGTACTAGTCACGACTTACTCGATTTTGCCGAAAGCAAAGTGTTTAAAATAGCTGAGCAACGAACAAAAAATAATGAAGGCCCGCAAAGCATTCATAGCATCCTTGAAAAAACCGTTGATAAAATAGAAGAGCTTTATCAATCACCACAAGATGGTGTTACGGGTGTAAGTACAGGTTATGCCGATCTTGATAAAATGACGACGGGCTTACAGCCTTCTGACTTAATTATTGTTGCAGCGCGTCCATCTATGGGTAAAACCACTTTTGCGATGAACCTTGCAGAACATGCTGCAATGACTCAAGACAAACCAGTATTAATTTACTCTCTAGAGATGCCTTCAGAACAAATTATGATGAGGATGTTAGCGTCTCTTGGCCGTATTAACCAAACTAAGGTACGTACTGGTCAATTAGATGATGACGATTGGGCACGACTTTCATCAACAATGGGCTTATTGATGGAAAAAGGTAAAATGTACGTTGATGATGCATCGGGCTTAACACCTACCGATGTGCGTTCACGTGCAAGGCGTATAGCCCGTGACCACGGTGGCATTAGTATGATCATGGTCGATTACTTGCAGTTAATGCGTGTACCAAGCCTTGCTGATAACCGAACGCTAGAAATTGCTGAAATTTCACGTTCACTTAAAGCACTAGCAAAAGAGCTAAAATGTCCGGTTGTTGCGCTTTCGCAGCTTAACCGTACGCTAGAGCAACGTGCCGATAAACGTCCTATTAACTCAGATTTACGTGAGTCGGGGTCGATAGAGCAAGATGCCGATTTAATCATGTTTATTTACCGTGATGAAGTTTATAACGAAGACAGTACTGACAAAGGTATTGCCGAAATTATCATAGGTAAACAACGTAACGGCCCAATTGGTAAAGTGCGTTTAACATTCCAAGGTCAATTTTCTCGCTTTGATAATTACGCGGGACCAGCGGTAGATGACGATTACTAATGCGCCTAGCCACTGCTGAAATTAATTTAGCTGCACTTGCGCATAATTTAGCGCAAGTTAAGTGCTTTGCACCTAACAGCAAAGTAATGGCGGTGCTAAAAGCAAATGCTTACGGGCATGGTTTAGTAACGATTGCGCAGCATTTAAATAATGCTGACGCATTTGCTGTGGCGCGAATAGATGAAGGGCTTGCCCTTCGAGCTGGGGGCTTAACAAAGCCAATAGTTTTACTAGAAGGCTTTTTTAACAAAGCCGACTTACCTATTTTACTCGCTAATAACTTTCAAACTATTATTCATGACGAATACCAATTAGCCGCGCTTGAAAAAGCAAAGCTCGATGCGCCAATAACATGCTGGTTAAAAGTAAATACAGGTATGCATCGACTAGGTATTGCGCCAGAGCAGTTTGAAGAGTTTTATAACCGCTTACAAAAAACACCTAACGCCAAAAATACCGTTAATTTAATGACCCATTTTTCGTGTGCTGATGATGTTGATAATGCCAAAACGGTTCAACAAATCACGTTATTTGATAACTTAGTGAATGGCATTGACCAAGCACATTGTTTATCAAATTCTGCTGGTATTATTGCATGGCCGAGCGGTCATGGTGATTGGGTGCGCCCTGGGCTTATGCTATATGGCGTATCGCCAATGGCAAATAGTATTGGGCAACAACATAAATTAAAACCAGTTATGCGCTTAACTACGCGCGTAATTGCAGTGCGTAATGTACCAGCTAATGAGGCGGTAGGGTATGGCGGACGTTGGAAAAGCGATAAACCAACCAAGTTAGCTGTTGTGGCTATGGGTTATGGCGATGGTTATCCTCGGCACGCTAAAGAGGGCACACCAGTAATAATTGGTAAGCAGCGTTATGGTATTGTTGGCAGTGTTGCTATGGATATGATTAGCGTAGATATAGGCGCTAATGAGCACAATATTAAAGTGGGCGACAGAGTCACTATGTGGGGCCCTGAGCTACCAGTTGAAGAAATAGCATTATGCGCTGATACTATCCCTTACGAGCTATTATGTAATATTACACCGCGCGTAAGTTATGAGTATCAGCGTTAATACAGCTATAAAGCGGTATTTACTCTTTTATAAAGTAAACGTCGCTAAAGCCCATACGGGCAAATTCTTGGTCGCGAAAGTTACGAACAGAAGCAGACCCTTTTGAGGTCATTTCTATTTGCTGTACCATGCTTAAGTAATTAGTCAGATCAATACCTTCGGCGGCAGCAATTGCTTGATACATGTCGTGGTATTTATCTTTAGCGAAATTAATCTCGCGCGGTTCGTTTTTATATTTGTAGGTTATTCTACGTGCCATTTTAAGCTCATTTCAATTGAGTGTTGCAGCGATTTTACACTGTATTTAATAACGGCTCTAGCATTGAATGACTTGTTGTAATCGGTAATTAAAATAAAGAGTCAAAAATGAAATTATCAGTAGAGATCAGTAAATACCCACTTCACCAAGATTATATCCCGTTTATTCAGGGCTTTATTGACAGATTAAACGAATACGATGATTTAAAAGTGATTACTAACACGTTATCAACGCAAATTTTTGGTGATTACGATTTAGTAATGCAGGTGTTAAATACCGAAATTAAACGTTCATATGAAGAATTTGGTAAAGCTATTTTTGTATGTAAGTTTCTCTCTGGCGACTTATCGCCTGAATAACCTATAATACCAACCTGCATAAATATTTGATCAATTTAACGAATTAAATTGCACTATAACGTCATTAAAAATTTTTTATTTAGAACAACTAGATACAAAAATTTTTGCCTAGTTCTAGCGTAATTTTCTTAACGTTAAATAGACCCCGTATATAAGCAGATTGGTATAACAATCGGCACAACTAAACGGTAATTGCATAATATGGACTTTTTAACACAAACCTTAAGTGGTTTTACAGCAATGTCGCATTGGGAGTATATTGCGGTAGGGTTGTCGATGGCTTATTTATTATTAGCAATAAAAGAAAGCTTATGGTGTTGGCCTGCGGCATTTTTTAGCACGCTCATTTATACAATAATGTACTGGAATGGCGCATTACTTATGGAGTCGTTACTTAATTTTTATTATATGTATATGGCTGTATTTGGCTGGGTTGTATGGCGTAAAGGCAAAGCTGCAAATTTAAATATTACATCGTGGTCGATAAACCGTCATGCTGTTTTAATTAGTTTAACAACCGTAGCTGCAATAGTTATTGGTTACGTTATGCAAAATTATACTCATGCCGATTTTGCTTATCTTGATAGTTTTACAACATGTTTTGCCGTAGTAACTACTTACTTAGTGGCTAAAAAAGTCCTCGAAAACTGGCTGTACTGGATTGTAATAGATGCCGCTTCTATGTATTTATATTACGAAAAAGGCTATTACCCAACGCTAGCACTCTTTATATTTTATACCATTATGGCAGCGTGGGGCTTTAAAACCTGGTACGAAGAGTACGAACAAAGCCAAGCTAAGCCTCTAGCACAGCTTTAATCAATGATTGAGCATACTCAGTTAGTAAAAATGTGTAGTGCGTTTATAGAGCCTACAAGCATTGTTTCAAGCGAGCGATTACTTAATGGCTTTAGTAACGATAATTTTTTAATACGTACCGAGCAACAAGGGTATTTGTTAAAGTGTTATAAAAGCCATTGGCCAAGTGACGGCCTTGAAGCGCAGCGCTTTTTAAGTGACTTTAATATATGCCCTGCGCCTATTTGGCTTGATAAAGAAAACGGTCGTGCGGTATTTAATTATATTGAAGGCAAGAGCGCGCAATCGGATATAACGCTTTGCTTTATTAATAAACTTGCTCAAGTGCACAATTACAAAGTGTCTACCGCGCCAATGGATATAGCTAAAGAGCTTCATTTTTATCAAAGCACCCACGTATATACGCAATACAAACCTCAAATAGAGAAGGCACTCAAAGCCGTTGCAGCTATGTCATTTAATGGAGGCTTTTGTCATAACGACTTAGTAAAAGATAACATTATTGTAAATGCTTCAGGCATGTATTTAATTGACTTTGAATATGCACAAACTAACGATGTGTATTTTGATTTGTCAGCCCTTGCAGTGAGCTTTAATCTTAATGAGAGCAGTGAAAGTGCATTGTTAAATAACTATAAAAATAGTATCGATAAAACAAAAACGTTTAATCCTTCAATGGATAAGCTGAATTATTATAAGCTGTTTTTTTTAGTGTTATGTATTGGCTGGTATGAAGAGCGCAGCATAACTAGTAAATCTGTAATGTTACGCGCGCAGCTAACTAAACTCGTTAATAATACTTTTTGTAGATGTTAAAGACCACCAAAGCGCTCGGCGAGCTCTTTGTATTTTGTTACTTCGGCTGTATCAAATTGTGGTTCACCATTTTCATCTTCTGATTTAGCAATTAATAAACTTTCTCTAGAGAGACGTTTTACACGCTCTACTTTTACACCTAAAAATTCAGCAACTTGCTCAGTAGACATTAAACTCATCATTATTTCCTCGTATTAAATCCATCCGCACAGCGACAATCATAGTTTCAATGTTACTAAACCGTTACTGTTTCCTATTCAATAAGAATAAATAGCGTGTTTTTAAGCCATTGTGAAGTGTTTTATTTAAAAGAGTTTAATTAATAAGCATATAAGCTGATGTTACTGGTATTTATTTAAAGATCTCTTTATCATTGCTGATGCTAAAGCACTGATATCGCGAGTTGGTGTGGCGGCAACAAATGTGCTCTCGTGGTGAAATGGATATCACGTGGCCCTCCGGAGGCTAAGTTGTAGGTTCGATCCCTACCGAGAGCGCCATTTGCTTTTACATCTACTAATATTCCCCTCTATATTATCTAGCTTTTCATTAATTACTTTTGTATTTAAAAATGTATTACTGCATAAATTTTGAAATTTTATTGTAAGAACAGCTTTCTAGTTATTTATACAATGCAAAATTGCATTATTCAAAATGTTATCTAACGTTATGTATGCATATACGACGAAATTATAAATGAGGAAAACCGATTCAATGTTAAATAGTCAGTTAGAAATACTCGCTCAAGGACATGCTTATCTTGAAAGTGTAACTAAAGAGGATTATTCGCAAATCGTTGCTCCTAATTTCATTAGTTCAGTTGGGTCACATATGCGCCACATTATCGATCATTACCAATCTTTAATGACGGGCTTTGGTATAAATAATATTGATTACGATAGTCGCCTACGCGGCAGTAATATTGAAAGTAACCCCTGTGAAGCTATAAAAAAAATTGCCGAGATAGCATCGTGGATTGAACAGCTAAGTCCAGATGATTTTAATAAACCGCTGTTACTTTCAAGCGAAGTATCAATTAAAAGTAAAAATGTACAAACTGTAACAACCTCATTAGCACGAGAGCTTATATTTGTAGGAAGCCATGCAGTACATCACTATGCGATGATTTCACAAATTACCTTTGCACAAAAAGCATCATTCGACCAGAACTTTGGGTTAGCACCAAGTACAGCCACTTTTTTGAGAGAAAAAAGCCAACAAAGCCAATTAAAATCACTGCAAAGTTAATATGTGCACTTTAAGTTACTTTCTAACTGATGATGGCTACGAGTTGTTTTTTAATCGTGATGAACAAAAAACGCGAGAAATGGCAATCGCCCCGAGTAAGCACACAGATAACGCAATTTACCCTATCGATCCGCAAGGGGGTGGTACTTGGCTTGGTGTATCGCATTGGGGGCAAACATTAGCTTTATTAAACGATTATCAAAGTGCATTTGATATAACTGCCGTAAAGCACAGCAGAGGCCTCTTAATCCCGCATTTACTAAGCAATAATACCCCTGCATTGTCTCAATTAAAAAATATGGATTTATCGGGTTACGCGCCTTTTAAATTGTGTATTTTTCCGGATAAATTATCGCTAAATAATGGGCACATCGCTTTTGTTCGGTGGGACACAAAAAAATTAATCGATTGCCAAGTTGAATCGCTTGCAACGTCGTCTGGCGTTGAGCTAGAAACAGTTACACAAAAGCGTAAACAACAATTTAAGCAATTTATTGACTTAAGATATCCTGCAAGTGAGCAGTTTTTAGCATTTCATTACAGCAAAGCTGATCAAGGCCAATATGGTGTAAATATGCAAAGAGAAGATGCAATGACAGTCAGTATTAGTCATATTAAAGTTGGTAACACTATACGCTTTAATTATTTTGATAAGCAGTCTCAGCTCATTAGCAGCATTAGTTGTTTAAAAGTGGCTGCAGCTTAACTAAATATTTTTATAGCTGTTACATAACTAAAAAAGTCGACGCAATTAATTGCGTCGACTTTTTTGTTGCTCTATTTTCATCTGCAGTATTAATACAGCAGATGAAAATTATGAGTGATTTATATAATCATCTTTTTTATCACCAAGGTAGAGCTTAAGTAGCTTTTCAGGCGCACTTGGTAGGTGCACACTTAAAAGTAATCCTGGGGTGTGATTAAAGTTACTGTCAATTCCCATACAATGAAATTGAGCGCCTAGCTTATGATATTGCTTTAATAAAATTGGTATGTCTTTTTTGTCTTCTTCTATTCCCATAACCAATGTTGATACATGATCTATGTTTAACGTGTGATCACTAATGAAGTCTTCAAACTCTGGATGAATTTTATTATTAAAAGGCGTATTGGCGCTAACACCTTGTTTATTATTAACCATTGCATGGTCAATAATTGCGACAGAACGAGGGTCGTAAAGCTTACTTAATGAAACAGTGCCATATAAAGTCCTATAACGTGGGTTTTGCGCCATAAACGCACCGATCCCTTTAAATAGCAGTAATAAGCCATGGTAACTGCCTTGATGTTTTTGAACTATAAACGAGCGACCCATTTCCAAGCACGGCTGTTGTTGATTAATAAAAGAGGGTTCAAAATTAAACATTTGCGATAAATAAAGGGCGCTCACGTCGCTATTTTTTTGTAATAAATCAGTTTGTCCAATTCGATAAGCTCCAATGATCTCTTCATTTTTATGATCAAAAATAAATAAATGCATGTAGGTTGCGTCAAACTTATCGGTATCACATGGCTCGCCGCTTCCTTCGTTTAATGTACGAAAGGTTATTTCTCTAAGGCGTGTTATTTCAGCAACACAATTAGGTATTTGATCTTGATAACCGTAATAAACGGAGTAACTTTTAAAGTCTAATAAGTGCTGCTCGCTTGGTAAGCTAGCAAGTTCACTCGTCATTTTTGTTTTATCAACATCCTGCATAATCGCTTTTAGTTGCATTGACTGGGCATCGTCTTGCCAAGGTGTTACAAAGCGTTCATCGTTTAAATAGCAAAGCAGGCGTGCAATATCGTTAATGTCGTCAGTTTTCTCAAATTTATTTAATAACTTGGGTGTAAGTAAATTACCAGCACCTAAATTAATGGACCTTTTTTGAATTTTAAGTAATTCACGTATTAGCATTAATAATCTAAATCGGTAGTAAATACGTCCCAAATTGTAAAACATAGGGCTATTTTGACCACTAATAAACACAGGTAATAAAGGGGCTTGTGTTTTTAAGGCTAGTTGAGCCGCTAAGCGATTCCATTGACCGTCGGTTACACGTTGTTTTTTTGATTGAAAAAACGAAACCCTGCCAGCAGGAAAAACCACAAGTAGGCCATCATTTTTAACATGACTAAAACACTGTTTAATTGCGCTGGTATTAATGGCTGCTTTTGGTTTTAGTGGATTAGCAAAAATAAAATAATCTTTAATTTCTGTAAATATTTTTAAACCAACGTTAGCCATTACTTTAGTATCGCTACGATAATGGGTGAGTAATTTGGCAATTATTACGCCCTCAATCATGCCATAAGGATGGTTACATACTACTATGCAAGGGCCTTGCTTAGGTATTTTGTTAATAACACTTTGTGCGCCAAGTACATTAATACCCAATACATTTAAAAGCTTTTCACTAAACTCCTGCTTATCTAAACCCGATAAATTATTAGAGAGGTATATATCACGCAGTTTATTTATACCTAATAAGCTATCGAGCAGTGGAGCGGCTGCTTTTAATATATGACCCAAAGGCGAGGCTGTGTTTATTGCAGCCACACTTAGGTTTGATACGGGGTGGTTTAGTTTTGTCATATATTAGTACTCTTAAGAATTTAAAGCAGTTGTTATTAAGTGCTGTGTATATTGAGACCGAGGCAAAACAATATTATGTTCAAGAAAGGTTAATAAAGTTCGCTTTTTTATAATGATTAGATAAATTTTATAGCTAAATCACCTGCTTTTTAGTGATAAGCAATTTAGTGTAGTTGAGATGAAAGCGTTTAATTATTAAAAAGTAAAATAATCAGAATTACAATGCAGCTCAAATAGGGCTGTAAATAATGCTTTTAGTTATATATAACTACTTACAACTCAAAAACTAGACTTTTAGGCTTAATTAATGCTATTTAAGGTACATATTCCTTAATAGAAAAATCCCGCCTTTATGCTAATTACTTTGCCCGTATCTGAGCTTACTCCTGGTATGTATGTTGATAGCGTTACTAAGCAACATGAAGGGATCAATAGCATAAAAATTAAGACCAGTGGCTTAGTGCGCGATAGATCTATTATTAAGCGTTTAGTCTCTGAAGGGGTGCTTGAGCTGCTTATAGATTTTGCTAAAGGTGATGCCCCAGTTCCTGCCAAATATAAGCCTCAAAGCAAACCTAAAACATCTAATAGCCAGCAAAAAGCCGAAAAAACACCTATAGCAATCTCAATTGAACAAGAATTTGCTAAAGCGAGTGTCAATTACGATCAGCATGGCCGAAAGCTACAGTCGTTATACGGTGACTTAACATCTGGCCTGAGTGTTAATATAAAAGTGCTTGATGAAATAGCCAGCGAAATAGTCAGCTCAGTTTTTCGTAACGCCAACGCCATGACTATTCTTACTCGTATAAAAGATAAACACAGCTATAACTGGCGGCATATGATCAACTGCGCCATTTTTACCGCTGTATTTGCTAAATACTTAGGGTACAAAATGGCTGTTGTGCAAGAGCTTGCCATGGGCGCGTTACTTCATGATTTAGGCCAAGCTAAATTACCGCAGGGTATATTTTCAAAGCCAACTAAGGTTACTAATAATGAGCTCTTAGCGATTAAAAAGCATGTAGCGCAAGGTTTGGGTTTAGTTAAAGGCGAGAAGGGTATAACACCCCTAATGCTTGATATGATAGTGAATCATCATGAGCGCTTAGATGGCTCTGGTTATCCGCGAGGCCTACAGTCAGAGAAGTTAAGTCGTCCAGCGCGTATAATGGCAATTGTAGATGTGTACGATGCAATGACTGCCGATAGAATGCATCAAGATGGTGATGAACCAATCAACGCATTGCGGTACTTATTAGCCAATAAGCAATTGTTTGATGGTGAGTTAGTACAGCGTTTTATAAAGTGTTTAGGGGTTCATCCGGTAGGAACTATTGTAAAATTAACGAATGAACGTTTAGCCTTAGTGCTTGAAGGGAACGTATTAAATCCTATTAAACCTAAAATTAAGCTATTTTATAATGCTAAGCACAATCATCATGTTACACCGAAAGACATCGATTTAAGTGAGCACACCCAAGAGCTTAAAATACTATCAAGTGTTAAGCCCTTAGATTATCAGATTAATTTGTCTCGCCTGCTAAAAGAGCATTTGTTGAACTAGCCTTACTGCATTGCCTTTTTTTAGTTTGTTTTGCAGAAATAAACGCACCCAAAAAGCAATTTCCCATCAGTGTTAACCATAACAAAGTGCCTAGCTCTACGTGCAATGCAAAACAACACAGCGCTAAAGATATTAACGCATTTAACATTGCCCCTAGCCAATAATGGTTTACGGGGTTATCGCATTGTCCTGCTTGAGTACATGCGCAGTAGTTTGCTTTGTAAAAGCAAAACACACTCGCCCCACAAAATATTAGCCCTGTAATAATAAATAAAATGATCACAGTTTTACTTCCATTGCGATTTTATAATGAGTGTAAGTTGCTACTAATTCCAAGTCAATCTAAATGATAATTAATTACATTTAGAGTGTTTACTCTAATACCACACTTCTCATCCGATGAGTTTTAAATAGTTGTTAAAATGTCGTTAAAAAACATGTTTTTTACTGTCTTTTGACGTATTCATAGAGTTTTTTACAAAAAATTAAGGTAGTGTAATCACGTTTTAAATCCTAATAACAACACACATAGTACCCAGACAGTCAGTTTGGTTAAGGACTCAACAATGAAATTTTCTAAAACCCTTATTGCAGCTTCGCTTGCATTTGTTTCAGCTGATAGCTTTGCAGCTGCGTTTCAATTATCAGAGCAAAATGCATCGGGTTTAGGCCGCGCATACGCTGGTGAAGCTTCTATCGCAGACGACGCGTCTGTAGTTGCACGTAACCCTGCACTAATGACTTTATTTAAAGAAAAGCAACTAAGTGTTGCTGCTATTGGCGTAATCCCAGATGTAAGCTTAGAAGGTGAAGGCGCGCCAACTGGTATTGATCAATCTTCATTAGATGACGATAGCATTGCACCAAGTGCAGTGGTACCAGCAGCTTACTTTACTATGCCTTACAACGATAAAGTATCGCTTGGTTTTGGTGCATTTTCTAACTTTGGTTTATCAACAGACTTTGACGATGACTACTCAGCAGGACAGATTGCTGGTAAAACAGAAATCTTCACCGTTAACTTAAATGCAAGCGTTGCTTATAAAGTTACTGAAAAGTTTAGCTATGGTATTGGCTTAAACGTAATTTACGCTGATGCAACTATTGTGCGTCATGCTGGCTCTGGTTTACCATTTGCTTCAAGCACTGAAGTTGTGAACTTGGAAGGTGATGATACAGGTTACGCTTTAAATGTTGGTTTAATGTATCAGCTAGATGATAACAGCCGTTTTGGTTTTAATTATCGTACAGAAACAGATATTACATTCGAAGGTGATTACTCGAATCAAATACCAACAGCTTTTGGTGGATTAAATGGAACTGAATTACCTGGTTCTGTTGAAATAACACTTCCTGCAATAGCTGAATTTTCAGGTTCTCATCAGTTAGATGAAAAACTTGGTCTTCATTACAGTATTTTATGGACAGGTTGGAGTAGCTTTGATTCATTAGAAGCACAAGTTACAGCTCCAACTGGCGATAAATTTAGCGCATTTAATAAAGATGAAAGCTTCTCTGATTCATACCGTTTCGCTGTTGGTTCAGATTACCAATATAACGAAGATTTATTACTTCGTGCTGGTGTAGCATTTGATCAGTCTCCAGTATCACAAGATCACCTGTCGATCTCTATCCCAGATACAGATCGTTTTTGGTTCTCATTCGGTGGTAACTACACAATTGATCAAAGCTCTAACGTTGATCTTGGTGTAAGTATTATCCGTGGTAAAACTCAGAACTTTGAAGAAGATGGATTTGAGTTTGAGTCAGAAGGTAATGCAGTACTTATTGGCGCTCAGTACAACTACAAGTTTTAATGTAGAAGTGTCTTGTGGTTAATCACAGGGCACAAAAAAGCCGCTCACTTTAATTAAAGTGAGCGGCTTTTTTAATGCCTATTAAATAGTGTTAATAGGCATAATAACTAAAATTATAAGCTTTCTATTTTAGTTTTTTGCTCAAGTAGCTTAGTTTTAGCATCGCTAAATTCAGCCAGTTTTGCATTTTCTTTAGCAAGTACCGCTTCAGGTGCGTTGTTTACAAACTTTTCGTTAGCAAGTTTGTTTTGTACTTGTGCTAGGCCTTTTTCTGCTTTTTCGAGTTGCTTATTAATACGCGAAAGCTCGGCTTCCACATCAATTAAGCCCGCCATTGGGATCATGATCTCAAGGTTGCCAACATAAGACGTTGCACATGCTGGTGCATCGTCTTTGTTTTCAAGCATTGTAAACTCTTCAATTTTTGCAAGTGATGCTAAAAATGATTTGTTTTCTTCAATACGGCGCATGTCGTCACTTGATGCATTAGCAAGTAATACGCTAAGCGGTTTACTTGGACTAATATCCATTTCACCACGAATATTACGAATAGCTAAAATGAATTGTTTAACCCACTCCAAGTCATCCATCGCTTTAGCATCAACGCTTGCTTCATTATATACAGGGAACGGCTGAACCATAATGCTGGTGTTTGCTGTTTCAAGGCCTGCAAGTGGTGCAACACGTTGCCAAATAGTTTCAGTGATGTATGGCATCATTGGATGCATTAAACGCAGTAAACTTTCAAGTACCGTTATTAGCGTATGGCGTGTACCACGTTGCTGCGCTTCATTACCTTTAAACAGTACTGGCTTAGTTAGTTCTAAGTACCAATCACAAAATTGGTTCCATGTGAATTCGTAAAGCGTGTTAGCAGCTAAGTCAAAGCGGTAGTTATCTAGGTGTTCTGTGTAGGTTTTAACTGTTGCTTCATATTGACCTAAAATCCAACGGTCAGCTAATGAGAATTCTTTATCTGTTAATACAGTATCTACATTACTTCCTAGCCCAGTAAAACCACAATCTAGCTCTTCTGTGTTCATTAGTACGTAACGGCTCGCGTTCCATAATTTATTACAGAAGTTACGGTAACCTTCAAGGCGGTTCATATCCCAGTTAATATCACGACCGGTAGATGCCATTGCAGCAAGCGTAAAGCGAAGGGCGTCGGTGCCGTGTGCTTCAATACCGCCTGCAAATACTTTACGCGTATCTTTTTCGATTTTAGCGGCAAGTTTTGGCTGCATCATATTACCAGTACGTTTTTGTACTAGGTCTTCAAGTTCAATGCCGTCAATCATGTCTAGTGGGTCAAGTACGTTACCTTTTGACTTAGACATTTTATCGCCATTATCGTCACGTATTAAGCCAGTTACATATACGGTTTTAAACGGAACTTGTGGTTTGCCATTTTCGTCTTTTACAAAGTGCAGCGTCATCATAATCATGCGTGCAACCCAGAAGAAAATAATATCAAAACCAGTTACCAACACGTCAGACGGGTGGAAGGTTTTTAAATCATCAGTATTTTCAGGCCAACCTTGTGTAGAGAAAGTCCAAAGCGCTGATGAGAACCACGTATCAAGTACGTCTTCGTCTTGGCTTAGCGTTACGTTATCTGCAATGTTGTTTTCACGGCGTACTTCAGCTTCGTCGCGACCAACAAATACGTTACCTTCATTGTCGTACCAAGCTGGGATACGGTGACCCCACCAAAGCTGGCGTGAAATACACCAATCTTGTACGTCGTTCATCCATGAGAAGTACATGTTTTCATATTGCTTAGGTACAAATTGAATATCGCCGTTTTTAACAGCGTCTTTTGCAGGCTCAGCAAGTGGTGCAACACGTACATACCATTGGTCGGTAAGTAGTGGCTCGATTACAACACCAGAGCGATCGCCGTAAGGAACCGTTAAACCATGGTCTTCAATTTTTTCAAGTAGGCCAAGTTCTTCAAATTCAGCCACAATTGCTTTACGCGCTGCAAAACGATCAAGCCCGCGCAAGCGCTCAGGAATTGGCGCATCAAACTCAAGCTCTTTACCGTCAAAGGTGTATGTTTCACCTTGGGTAAGAATAGCGGCGTCTTTATCGAAAATGTTGATCATCGGCATTTGATGACGCTTGCCCACTTCGTTATCGTTAAAGTCGTGCGCTGGGGTTATTTTTACACAGCCCGTGCCTTTATCTTTATCGGCATGTTCGTCAGCAACAATTTTAATACGACGATTAACGATAGGTAATAAAATCTCTTTACCGATTAAATCTATGTAGCGTTCGTCATCAGGGTTTACTGCAACACCTGAGTCGCCAAGCATGGTTTCTGGACGAGTTGTAGCGACTACTATGTAGTCTTTTCCGTCTTGCGTTGTAACGCCATCAGCCAGTGGGTAACGTAAGTTCCACATGTGGCCTTTTTTGTCTTTGTTTTCAACTTCAAGATCAGAAATAGCCGTATGTAATTTAGGATCCCAGTTTACTAGGCGTTTACCACGGTAAATTAGGTTTTCTTTGTGAAGGCGTACAAACACTTCTTTAACAGCTTCAGATAAACCATCATCCATGGTAAAGCGTTCACGATCCCAATCAACCGATGCGCCAAGGCGACGAAGCTGCTTGGTAATAGTGCCGCCCGATTCTTTTTTCCATTCCCAGATTTTATTAATAAAATCTTCGCGGCCTAAATCGTGGCGTGTTTTGCCTTCTTCGGCATGCAGTTTACGCTCAACTAACATTTGCGTTGCAATACCTGCGTGGTCAGTACCTACTTGCCATAATGTGTTGTTACCTTGCATACGTTTAAAACGCGTTAGGGTATCCATTATTGTATCTTGGAAGGCGTGGCCCATGTGCAAGCTACCAGTGACATTTGGCGGCGGGATCATAATTGAATACGGTACGCCTTGGCCAGATGGCTTAAAGTAGCCTTTTTGTTCCCAGTCTTGATATAGAGACTGTTCAATATCTTGCGGATTGTAGGTTTTATCCATTACACAGAACCTTAAATAAGTACTTAAATTAGTTGGTTAGTTTGCCTGATTGGCTAGCTATTAATATCTTGCGTGGTGAGATTGGCACCGAGTTGGCGTAGCTTTTTAAAACGCTCGCGGGCTGCCTGTTTAGCAGCTGCTTCTACGGGTACAAAATCAAAAACTTGGTTAAACCGACGAATGTAATCCGGTAACTGAGTAGCCAAGTTAATTAAAACTTTACGATTGCCAACAGGTGGCGTAATACCAATTTCTACCGGTGCGCCGCCTTTAGGGCCTTCACCTTGTAAATTATGTGGCACAAAACTATCTGGATCGAATGCCCAAATTATTTCATCAATGGCACAGGCTGCTTCGTTATCGTTAACACAAATAAACACACGCTGCCCATTTCGATACTGATCGGCCGCAATTTGAGCAGCCAAAGCAAAATGATCGTCAGCTTTAGCTTTAGACTCATCTTGTTGCTTTAGAACGAAAAATTTAGCGTTCATGTTCATTGTATCGGGGTTTCCCATGACATTGAATGCATACCAAATTGATATACATAAATTAAGAGGCAGATTTTGCCATATAACGGGGTTTGCTTCAATTAATACACAAATAAATAAGGCGCCAAATGGCGCCTTATAAGTAGCTAAACAGTGTGTTTAATCTTGAGCGGCTTCACTTACACCAGCTCTATTTAGTAAATACTGAGTAAGCATAGGAACAGGACGACCCGTTGCGCCTTTTTTAGCGCCACTGCGCCAAGCTGTACCGGCAACATCTAAATGCGCCCAATGATACTTTTTAGTAAATTTAGACAAGAAACATGCCGCAGTAATAGTACCCGCAGAGCGTCCGCCTAAGTTTGTAAAGTCAGCAAATGGGCTCTCTAGTTGATCTTGATAGTCATCCCATAACGGTAACTGCCATGCGCGGTCGCCACTTTGCTCAGACGCTTTTAATAAATCGTGTGCAAGTGGGTTATGGTTTGATAGTAAACCAGTCGCATGCGCGCCAAGGGCTACAATACAAGCGCCAGTAAGTGTTGCTACGTCAATAACCGTATCTGGATTAAAACGTTCAACGTACGTTAGTGCGTCGCACAATACTAAACGACCTTCAGCGTCGGTGTTTAACACTTCAACTGTTTGCCCCGACATTGTTGTTAGAATATCACCCGGGCGATACGCGTTTGAGCCAGGCATGTTTTCACAGCCAGCTAAAACACCAATAACGTTAATTGGCAATTGCATTTGTGCAAGTGCACGCATTGCGCCAATAACACCTGCAGCGCCGCCCATGTCGTATTTCATTTCGTCCATGCCTTCGCCTGGTTTTAATGAAATACCGCCTGAGTCAAACGTTAAGCCTTTACCAACAAGTACAATAGGGGCTTGGTCGTCAGCGGCGCCTTTGTAGTTAATAATCGACATAATTGATTCGTTATCACTACCTCGGCCAACAGCTAGGTAAGAATTCATACCTAGTTCTGCCATTTGCTTTTCGCCAATAATATCAACAGTGATGTTGTCAAAATTAGTTGCCAACTCTTGTGCTTGCTCGCCTAAGTACACTGGGTTACAAATATTTGGTGGCATATTAGCCACGTCTTTACACAGCTTACTACCTGCAGCAATGGCTAAACCATGCTCAATGGCACTTTCGCCAATCGTTAGTTCGCGTCGTGTTGGTACGTTAAACACCATTTTACGAAGCGGACGACGAGGGTCTACTTTTTTACTTTTTAATTGGTTAAACGTATATAAGCAATCTTGTGTTGTTTCTACTGCTTGACGAACTTTCCAGTAAGTGTCGCGACCTTTAACGTGTTGCTCTGTTAAAAAGCAGACTGCTTCCATAGAGCCTGTTTCGTTTAAGGTATTAATAGTTTTAGAAATAATTTGTTTATATTGCTTATCATCAAGCTCGCGCTCTTTACCACAACCAACAAGCAATATGCGCTCGCTTAATACATTAGGTACATGATGCAATAATAAAACTTGGCCTGGCTTACCTTCTAAGTCGCCACGGCGAAGTAAATTAGAGATATAGCCATCACTAATTTTATCGAGTTGTTCACCAATGGGGGATAACCTACGTGGCTCGTAAACGCCAACCACAATACATGCGCTGCGCTGTTTTTCTGGGCTACCACTTTTTACGTTAAATTCCATTGTCACTCCTGATTTTGAGTCATTTAAGTTAGTAAGTTGGGGCTAAAAAAGTATTTTCTAGTCTTATCTACGTAACTTATGTGCGGATAATTTTAATTTTAGCTGATTTTGCTAGACTCTTACTGTGTAATTGAACTTTATATGCTTAAGGGCTACTAATGCAACATTATATCGTGCACTTAGGTAGGATAATTAAATTTGATGGCTTATAATAATAGCCTATTTGCCGGTATTAATTGGGTAAAATAGCTATTTAACTATTCAATTCTCACTATCGTAGTGAAATTCCATGTTTAACAGGGGCGAGCATTGCTAATTTTCCGTTATTTGACCGCTGAGGTTTTAAAATCGCAGGTCGCCGTATTTTTAACTTTGATGACAATATTTTTGTCACAAAAGTTAGTTGGTATTTTAGGTGATGCCTCTGAGGGCAGCATTCCTGCTAAATTAGTGCTATCGATGATTGCACTAAAACTTCCACAACTAGCCTCGCTAATACTTCCACTGAGTATATTTTTAGGCATTATTTTAGCCTACAGCCGTATTTACGCTGATAGCGAAATGACCGTACTTAAAGCCTGTGGCGTAAGTGAATGGTATGTTGTGCGCGTAACACTTATATCAAGTGTAGGGCTTGCTATATTAGCCGCAGCACTGACTATGTATATAGCGCCGTGGGCAAGCGAGCAAGAGTATCAATTAAAAGAGCAAGCCAAAGCCGATGCGGGGTTATCTGCACTCAGAGCTGGGCGGTTCCAAGAAACCGGTAACGAAAAAGCAGTGGTGTTTATTCATAATATTGAAAAGGGTGGCAAAGAGCTCAATAAGGTATTTGTTGCACAGTTACCCGATAGCGAAAAAGGCAACCTAGCG
This sequence comes from Pseudoalteromonas sp. SWYJZ19, assembly GCF_015864375.1. Lineage (NCBI taxonomy): Bacteria > Pseudomonadati > Pseudomonadota > Gammaproteobacteria > Alteromonadales > Pseudoalteromonadaceae > Pseudoalteromonas > Pseudoalteromonas sp. SWYJZ19. Next base: position 115,139 of record NZ_JADYXI010000003.1, on the reverse strand, counting down.
CGCTTAGTATATGCAGAGCAAGGTGTTGTGGTTGAAGCCGTAAATGGTGAGCAACAGCTCGTGCTAACAGACGGTAAACGCTATGAAACAGATGGCACAACGCCTGCACTTAACTTAACAGAATTTGATGGTTACAGCGTACAAATACGAGAACAAGAAATAGAGCATCAACGCCGTAAGTTAGAGGCTGTGCCTACTAATCAATTACTCGCCATTAATACTCCTGAATCTATTGCTCAATGGCAATGGCGACTCGCTATTCCGTTATCAATCCCGCTACTTACCTTACTGGCAGTACCACTAAGTGTGGTTAATCCTCGCCAAGGTAAATTTGCAAAACTAGTGCCTGCTATTAGCTTGTACTTAGGCTACTTTATTTTACTAAATGCCGCTAAATTTGCAGTTGAAGATGGCAAAATCCCGCCTTCAATCGGCTTGTGGTGGATTCATCTAAGTGCCCTGTTTATAGGTGGGTTATTAATTATAAAAGGGCGACCACTGGGCGCTTGGCTTAAAGCCGTTGTAACTAAGCGGGAGTTAGGCTCATGATGAAAACGCTTGATTGGTATTTAGGCCGCAGTATTTTACAAACTACTGGCTTTGCATTGTTGGTACTTGTTGGTATTAGCACCTTAATTAAGTTTATCGACCAGTTAAAGTCGGTAGGGCGCGGCAGTTACGATTTAATGACTGCAATGCTTTATACGCTTTATACAATTCCTGGCGATTTAGTAGTGTTTTTCCCGATGGCTGCGCTAATTGGTGGCTTAACGGGTTTGGGGGCACTTGCCTCAAACAGTGAGCTGGTAGTAATGCAAGCCGCTGGTATGTCGCGCTTACAAATAATTGGCTCTGTGATGAAAACAGCCATATTTATGGCTGTATGCATGATGGCACTTGGCGAATGGGGTGCACCTGAAGCGCAATTACACGCTAAAGAAATGCGTAACCAAGCAATACATGGCGGCGATGTGTTTAATACACAAAAAGGTGTATGGGCTAAAGACGGCAATAATTTTATTAATATTGAAGATGTTGATGAAAACGGCAGGCTCAACGGGGTACACATGTACCACTTTGATAAATCGCTAGAGCTTACCCAAATTACTAAAGCAAGAGATGCACTGAGCCGAAAAGAAGGCTGGCTACTTCGTGACGTAAATAAGGTTATTATTACTAGCGAAAAAACCACAACAGAGCAATTACCAGAAGAGTTTTACCCTTCGCAACTCACAGCTGAAAAGTTAGGGGTTGTTTCGGTAAAACCGGAGTCACTTTCATTTACTGGGCTTTGGTCGTATTTAAGTTACTTAGAGCAAAACGAACAAGACACAAGCACCTACGAGCTTGCTCTATGGCGTAAGTTGATGCAGCCAGTATCTGTTGCGGTAATGCTGCTGGTGGCGCTCTCGTTTATATTTGGCCCGCTGCGTACCGTTACTATGGGCGCACGTATTATTATGGGTGTTGTAACGGGGATTGTGTTTCACTTAACTAATGAAATATTTGGCCCTGTCGTTATGGTTTACCAAATACCAGCCATTATAGGTGCGGTATTGCCCAGTATTATATTTATAGGCTTTGCGACCTATTTGATGAATAAACGGGTATAGAGTACCTATTCAAAGCATTAAAAAGGGTGACCACTGGTCACCCTTTTTGCTTTTTAACTACTGCTTAACTACCGCTTAACTCACGATTTGAAAAGTTGGTATTAATCAAGCTCACTATAAATACGTCTGTTTTCTTCTTTAGTAAGCGCAATAACTTCTGTTTTAGAGATGTAATCTTGCAGTGCTTTTTTGTTTTTAAAATCGACTAACACCACCAAATTACCTAAACCGAGTAAAGCGCTAACGCTGCGGATAATTGATTGCGGCCAGCTAATTAAATTACCCTCAAGAGTTTGTACTTTTAAACGCCATGCACGCATGCCAATGGTTTGCCCGCTTTTAGTCCAAAAGTAGCCAAAAAATACTAAGGTAACAATAATTAAAAGAGCGGTACGAATACCCGAAAGAAGATTTGAATTTTGAATAAAGGCAGATACATCCTCTGCGCCATTTAAACTAATTACATCGAGAGAAATAAGCCCTTGTACTGCAAATAAATACAGCACTACAGTTAACATCGCAAACGCAATAATGGCTAACGTATCGTAAACTAACGACGCAAAACGGCGCCAAAAACCAGCACGTGGAAACTCACCCGACATAAATACACTCTCACTATTAATATGCGAGCTAGTTTAGCAAAAAAGCTTACAAATACTAAGACATGTTAATGCTTAGAGAGGGAATTGATTTTATTGCTTTAAGTTATTACCTACAGGGGAAATGAAAAAGACCCTGCTATTGGTAGCAAGGCCTTTTAATTTATAGCGGATTTAACCTAGCTTTATAGCAAGGTATTTTATGTCGTCACCACTTATTTGCGGTAAAAAATAAATATCGCCGTATTTAAAATACTGCTGCGAGTTAATTATTACGGCCTGCGCTGCCTGAGGCAATGAATCGTAAGTTTGGCCCAAGCTATAATCATTCACATTCCCCACTTTTATTGCCTGATTAAGACGGGTTGGTGGCTCATCAACCACTGTATAACCGTCATTATTTGCGACGTAATACACGTTTTGATATGTGTAGTAGGTGGTATTGTGATGCTTAAAATGCCTGTGATTTTTTGGTAGCGTATTTATACGCAGGCCTCTAGGTGGCGTAACTACATGGTAGCCTCTTTTAGCTTTACGGTAGTAAAGGCCGTCGTTAAACGTAAACGAAATACCATTAAATCTAATCGATGCGCTATTGCGTGGTAAATGGTTTATAAATCGATTTTGTCTGTAAGCGACTGAATTATTATGGTTTGTTAAGTAGTTATATTTGCGCTGGTTGTAGCGGTATTGTTCACGCTTTTCCTGCTTGTACTTAGCAAGTTTACGTTTTTCTTGCTTACGGTCTTCTCGTTTTTCTTTTTTATGCTCAATACGCTGCTTTTTTTCATGGCGGCGTTCATCGCGTTTATATTCAACACGTTTGTCGTGGTCACGTTTAAAGCTTTTATCATTCTCTCGCTCGTTTTGTGCTCCAAGCGCAGAGCCTGATACTGCGCCAATGGCGAGCAGTGCAGGTAGTAAAAAAGTAAGTTTCATAGTATTGCCTCGTTTATGTTTTTACATAACTGGGTTCAATACTAGCGGTTCAAACTGAATGTTAACTGACATACAACAGCAAACGGAGCTATGCTTACAGCTTTTTACATTTTACTGACAGTTATTGACATACTTAGTTATTTTTGACGATTTTTGAGGGTAATCCTGTTCTTTGTAAGTATATTTATTACGAGAGATATTTTAATAATATTGCTATTAAATTATGTATTTGGACTTTTTTGTTGTGCTTAGAAAACGTTATTTCCTTGCATTTTAAGATGGGGTAATACCAATAACAGAGTTTAAATGGTGTAAAAAGCTAAGTTTGCGGCGCGTTATTTATTGCCGCAAACATGACTTTATATTTTAAAGTGCGCATTTATCTTTTAATAAATTTAAGGCTAGGGTGATACGTTATGACATTAACTTTAACAAATGCTGTGTTATTAACGTTTCTTTTAACAACTTTAACTGGAACATACTTGATTACCTTAGTTTGGTTAATTTTTTTCAGTTCTCGTTTTAGCTGAACCTTTTTATATTCTTGCTTTGTATATCTATCATGTGGTGCTGCAAATGCAGAACTAGATAAAGTGCCAATAACTAATAGTGCAGGTAGTATAAATGTAAGTTTCATAATATTGCCTCGTTTGTGGTTAACATGGCTAGTATTGACGTTTGAAACTGAATGCCAACTGCATGCAGGGCAACTTTAGGGAGGCTTTACACCCTTTTACTTATCTTTACTATTCTTGACGCTAATACCAATCCGTAGTAATACTTAATCAATTTGAGGGATTAAATCTAACGTTAACTCTATTAAAAAATGACTGATATATGGCTGCATAAATGCAGAGGGTAGGGCAATGAAAGAGCAATTGTCGAGAACAACTAATAACAAAATTTTAGCTGTGTTATCAACACCGTTTTCTTACCTCAAAACAGGTAGCTTGATTAAGCTACCAGGTATAAAACCGTATTGGTTCTATACCAATTCCATATATCGTTTAGGTTGACTACTTTTGATAAAAAGGGTAATCGCTATAACCTACTTCAGTACCGCCATACATAGTGGCTGCATCGGCCTCGTTAAACGTCCAATTATTCGCTATACGCTCTGGTAAATCAGGGTTAGCTATAAATGGGCGACCAAATGCAAATAAGTCACCGTAACCTTCACCTAAAATACGTACCGCTTTTTCTACTGTGTATTTACCAGCATAAATGATGCGACCTGAAAATTCAGCTCGTACTGCTTTATAAAATTCTTGTGGTAAATCAGGAGCATTTTCCCAATCAGCTTCCGCTATTGATAAGTAAGCAATACCTGCTTGCTCAAGCACTTTAACGGCTTGTACATAAGTATGATGAGGGTTTGATTCAACAAGTCCTAAATACACTCGTGTTTCATCTGTGCTTTCAAATAAAGGAGCAAAGCGAACACCTAAACGATCAGAGCCTACAACGTCACTTACCGCTTCAACTATCTCTTTTAAAAAGCGCAGGCGATTATTAAGCGTTCCACCGTATTGATCGTCACGGTTATTAGTATGTTCAGAAATAAACTGATTAACTAAATACCCGTTAGCACAATGAAGCTCTACGCCATCAAAGCCTGCTTCTAGAGCATTACGTGCAGCTTGCGCATACATGTTTACCAGTTCGCCAACTTCAGTTGTTGTTAGTGCACGAGGCTCACTTGGGTCAGCCAATGCGCCTTCACCAGGTGCGGTTTCAATAAATACTTTTACATTGTCAGCAATAATATCTGAAGGGCCAACCGGTTTACCTGAATTTGGTTGTAGTGTGGCGTGCGATACGCGCCCTACATGCCAAAGCTGAGCAAAAATAACACCGCCTTTAGCATGTACTGCATGTGTTACTTTTTTCCAGCCTTCAATTTGTGCTTGTGAGTGAATACCTGGGGTCCAAGCGTAGCCTTGTCCACGAGGTTCTATTTGTGTGCCTTCGGTAACCATAAAACCAGCCGATGCCCGCTGCGCATAATACTCAGCCATTAATTCATTAGGAATATTGCCAGGCTGAGTGCTGCGAGAGCGAGTAAGAGGTGGCATCACAATACGGTTTTTAAGTGTAAAAGGGCCAAGCTCAATTGATGAGAATAAAGGGGCGGTATTAACTAATTCTGATTTCATTTTAAATTCTCTTATAAAGCAAACAAAGGCTTAAATAGTGGTTAAGCAACATTGGCAGCATAGAGATTTAAAGATACAATTTGAAACAACACTTTTTTGTGCAGCATACAATTATGAATGGTATTAGTCGGCTCGATATAAAACAGTTAAGAGTACTCAGTAGCTTATTAGAACTGCAAAATCTTTCGCAAGTAGCCAAAAAAATGGGGTTAACGCAACAAGCTATTAGTGAGCAACTACGAAAGCTACGAGACTTATTTGACGATCGCTTGTTTATTCGCCAAGGTAATAACATGGTTGCTACTCCTAAAGCGCAAGGACTCAAGGCGCCTGTTAACCATATTTTAAAGCAATTAGAATCGTTACTAGAGCCCGAACTGTTTAGTCCGCAAACTTATAAAGGCGTGTTTACCATAAGCGCAACCGACTACGCCACGCAGGCTTTACTACCGCAATTATTTAATATTACCCGTCGCGAAGCCCCCGGTTTAAAGCTGATAGTGCGCGACTTTGCATCCGATAACGTTAATCAACTTATAACGGCAGGCGAGCTTGATTTATTGATTAGCTTTCCGGAATTTATACCCGACAATCTTTCTTATATTACTTTGTTTGAAGAGCAGCATTTGTGTATTTCTGGTGTTGGTAACAACACTTACATGGAGCCTTTGAGCTTGGCGCAATTTGCAAAGCATCCTCAGCTAGTGGTATCGCCATCGCGTGCTAATTTACGCGGGTCGCACGATCAGTGGTTTGAAAGCCAAGGGCTAAAACGTAATATTGTAATGTCGGTACCGAGCTTTTCAGCGGTGCCTGACATTTTACATACAACCGATATGCTAGCGTTTTACCCATCAAGATTATTACCAAATAGCAAAGTTAAACAGCTAAAAATAGAAGCTCTGCCTCCTACATTTAAAGTAATAGCCGCATGGCATCCACGTACTAACAACAGCCCAATTCATAAGTGGTTGATAGAGCAATTACAAAACCTATAACAGCAAACTTTAATACAAGTATTAATGTAAGTATTAAAGCAAATACTGTTACCATAATTAACAATAGTTATTAAAGATTGTCGTCAGCTAATTACAGTGTCCTACAATTGTGTTTTAAGTGCGGTAAAGGAATTATAAAGCTAAATGTTTAAGTTATTTTTTGGTGTTTTTTGTTCTCTACTTTGTTTTAGTACTTTTGCTAACACAGTAAAAGAAGATGTTGAAAAGATACTAAGTGGATATTTAACGAGTAGTCAAAGTCGTGGGCTTATGGATAAGTTAGAGCGCAATTTACCTTATTCTTCATCGCTCGATACTGCTCGCGTTAAAACTGTAAAGTGTTGGTTTTATGACCCCCAAAATGACAATAATTACATAGCATTAAATGATTTACTGACAGATGCTAATCAAGCAATCAAAAAAGCTGGCTCGCCTAAATTAAAACTCGATTTACAAACATGCCAAGCATTTCATTTATACCAACAAGGCAAAGTAAGTACAGCCACTTCAATGGCTAAAAATGTTATTAGTGCCACCTCTAAAAATCCAGAGCTTTATTATCAACATGCGACAGCTAACTTAATATTAGGGATAATTTTTCGTTCACAAGGTTCGTACCAGCAAGCTTTTTTGGCATTTCAACAAGCTTATAATACCTTTGAACAAGGCGACTTTTCTTACGATAAAGCGCTTATACTTAAAGAGATAGGGCTTATCCATGCCGATCTTCACAATTTTTCGCTCGCTGAAGAACAATTGCAAAGAGCAATTAATGAGCTGACAAATTATAATGAGCAAGAATGGTACATAGCCACAGATAGCCTAGCCCAAGCTTACGAAGCTCAAGGTAATTATCAAAAAGCGATAGTGTTGTACAGCAGTATACTCCCTGCCGTAACTAAGTATGAAGACGATGAAGGGAATGCTTACTTACTCTTTAAAATTGCACAAATAAATATTCAATTAAATGAGCTGCAAGAGGCTAAACAATACTTAAATAAAGCCAGGGATTTAACGCTAAATAGTGAGTGGATTAAATTTATTCAATCAATAACAACAGCTGAGTGGTTAATTAAAAAGGGTCGCCTAGATGAAGCGGAGCTTCTTTATTTAGATTTTGAACAAAATAGTTCTCAAGTATGGTCAGTCGACTCTTTAACTCGTTTTTTAGAATTTAAGCGTGAATTAGCAGTGCAAAAAAATAACTATCAGCAAGAAGCCTTAGCTCAAAGAGAGTTATTAAAAATCGCAGATAGAAAAGTGCAAGAAATTGCAGATAATACATTACTATCTCAACGTTTAGCGTTTGACTGGGAACAGCAAAAACGAGAAATAACAAGGCTGCAAGAGTCATCAGAGGTAAAAGAGCAGTTATTAAATTTAGCTGATGAAAAAGCATTTTGGCAAATCGCATCTTTGCTGTTTTCTATTGGGCTGATATTGATTTTAGCTTACATAACTTATAAACAAACTCAGCATAAACAGCGATTTAAAACACTTGCATTAAAAGACGAATTAACAGGTATCGCTAATCGTAGAGCAATATTTGCATTTAAATACAACGCGATTAAAAAAGCGAGTTTTTAGGGAATGCGTGTTCACTCATTGTTATTGATATAGACCACTTTAAACAAGTAAACGATACATATGGACATGATATTGGTGATGAAGTTATTATTTCTACTGTTAAATTTATAGAAAAAAACATTCGTCAAACAGATTGTGCAGGTAGGGTTGGTGGAGAAGAATTTTTAGTTGTTTTACCTAATATTGCACTTAGTTTTGCGCATGAAGTTGCCCAGCGTATACGCGAAAGTATTGAGAATGTTACTCATACCTCACTCCATATAAAATCAACAGTAAGTATTGGTGTAGTACAAGTTAAAGCGGGCGAAGCCCCAAAAGATGCATCCCGACGAGCTGATGAAAAATTATACGCAGCTAAAAATGCAGGCCGTAATAAAGTAATGGTTTAATAACTCAATAATTATTGAGTTATTAAACGGCTAGTAATTTATTATTGAAAAATATAGCAAGCTAATTCACCTAATACTCATATGTATTGAGAGTGTATATCCTTCTTCGATACCTTTCAAAAAGAAGCTCTGCCTCCTACCTTTAAAGTAATAGCGCATGGCACCCGCGTACTAATAACAGCCCTATTCATAAATGGCTGATAGAGCAGCTGCAAAATTTATAAAATCCTTAGAAATGCAACAAGATCTAAACGCTCTTGCTTAGTTAATTTTAATGGCTTTAGCAGTTTCGTCGTTTTAGGAAAATGAGGATCGTTTAATTGGTTTTTCCTAGGTTTAGGTCTTGCTCCACCATGGTTGTACATGTTTACTATACCTAGTAGGTCATCAAAAAGTCCATTGTGCATCCAAGGAAATGTTTGTGTTAAACCAAGTAGAGAAGGGGTTCTAAATAACCCTATATCACTTGGATTATTTGTAATATTAAACCGGCCTTTATCTTCAAAACTACGGCCGTAGTAATGAAGGCCAGTGCCATGAAATTGGTTGTCACTTAATAGCGCGCCATTATGGCAAGTCATACATTTTGCTTTGGTTCTAAATAAATGTAATCCGTTTAATTCACTATCTGATAAGCGTCTAACCGCTTTTTTTGGATTACTCTGAACCTCATTAATAAATGATTTAAAACGAGTATTAGGTGCAATGAGTGTTCGCTCAAATGCAACGAGGGCTTCTGCCATTTGTGCCATGGAGAGCGTATTTGAATTAAAAGCACTTTTATTAAATGCCGTATAGCTTTTATCTTTATTGACCCGCATTAAAGCTTTTTGTGGATCTAAGTCCATTTCAATTGGGTTGCTAATGGGCATAAGTGCTTGTTGCTCAGCTGTTTTAGCGCGACCATCCCAAAAAAAACTTTGCCACTGATCTATACCAAAAATTGCAGGGGTATTGCGGGTGCCCACTTGATCATTTATACCGATTGCAGTGGCACGACCATCATGAAAACCCTTATCTCGTTCATGACAACTTGCGCAGCTTACGGTTTTATCGCGTGAAAGCTGTGTATCATGAAAAAGCTTATTGCCAAGTGCAACGTGCTCTGCCCGTGGAGTGGCTATTGGCAATAGCGAAAGAGGCTCAACTATACGCTCATCACTGGTTTGAATGGCAGGCCAATTTACTTGGCTCTTACTATACAAACCACGTAGCTCTGTGTTGCTGTATTGTTGAGCGTGCATACTAAGGGGGAGTAATAATGTTATTAAACCAAGTAGCTTAATCATATTTATAAGTTACTCCAAGCCAAAACATTCGACCAGGTTCAATGCCAGCGGCTCCTTCGTTTACATTGTAAGTACGGGCGTTTAAAAGGTTAGATACATCAGCGCGTATTTCTACGTTGTGTTTTTCACTAATTTTAGGATTATATCGTAAGCTTAAGCCGACCATAGTGCGGGCACGAATAACACGTTGCTCATAAACATCAACCAAAGTAGATGTAATAGGGCAACTAATACAGCTCTTGTCTAGCTCAACGCTTTCACTCGCGCCTTTGCTAACAGCTGTATCAAAGCTACCACTATAGGTAATGTTTAAGCCTGTACTAAGTGAATCAAGCCAGTCAACATTCCAACCCATAGCGCCGGTTACGGGAGTTCCAAAATTGGTGCGAATTTGAGATAACTGGTTAAGTGTAACAAGTTCACCTTCTTCTTTAGCATTAACGTAATAAACTAGCTCATCAAGAGGGGTGTTATTTGCGGTTGCATTGTAGCTGTCGTTTGACACTTTATTTTGCGCATATGAAGCATTTGCCCAGAATGAATGTGCTTTAAATTGTGCACTCCATGCAATCGAGTAACGCTCAGAGCTACCTGTACCGCTGTTTGTTATTTCAATATATTTGAAGCCATCTTCACTTGGCGTATCAGCAGTTGAGCGAGACAATTGTTGATGCTTTTTCCGTTTTACATACTTAAGTGAAAAGTTACCAATTTTTTCAAATGAGTGAGCTATACCAAAAGCTAACTCGTCATCAAAAGGTGTTTGCACATCGTTAAAACGATATTTAAATGCGCCAGTGTAATTAGAGGGTAACCAGCCTTGTAAGTAGCCGTTTTCGATAGGGCGGTATTCGTTATACGAAAAGTTTTGTTGCTCTTTTATTTTATAACCAATAATTCCTGAATCATAATAACGGTTTACGCCTGCGCTTATTATTGTACGTCCATCATTAAACACATCGTAACCAAGCGAAATACGCGGGGCTAAGTTATGATTTTTTAAAAAATCATCATAGTTATAGCGCATTCCTAAGTTAATATTTACATGACCAAGCGTTAAATGATCGGTGATATATAAAGCGCCACGGTTAAGTCCTACATTTATATATTCAGCAGATGTAACTTTACGACCATTAAAATACTGTGCAGTACTTACAATGTTATCGCTATAAGCTGCAATATGTTCAGGGTTATTAAAATCAATACTCCCTCCCAATTGCTCGGTAAGTTGCTCTATAGAAATAGCAGATTCAAGCGATTGGCAATCAAGCGTGTAACCGCTGCAATTAAGTGGTGCACTGGCGCTTGACCAAATAATAGGAGAGTCGTATGTGTAACTATTTTGAAAACGTTCACGTTTCACTTCTTGGTGTATAAGCTCTATACCAGCTTTAATATTGTGCTCTACACTCAAAAATTTAAACGTATTAAAATCGAGAGTGTTTTTCCAACTCGTGGTCAATTGTGTGTTATCGAGCGCCCCATACCCACCTTGCTTGGAATAACGCGTATTAGATAATCCTTGGTCCGCAAATTCTCCCCATTGCTTTCCTTTTGCCTGCAACCAATTATAAAAGTGATCTTGGGACTCTCGACTGCTATCGCTTAAATTTACATTAAGGTTACTGTGCCATGTAGCAAAGCTTAAATTTTCTGTTAGCGATATTACGCCGCCCACTGCTCCACCTTCTAAGTGAAAGTTACTGTCTTTGGTATCAACAATAAAGTTATCAACTTCGTAAGGGGCGTACATTAAACTAATATCAAGCTGATCGACCCAGCCATTTTTGTATCCATATTTAACTAATGCATTAATATTTCGGCGACTTTGCGTTTTTGGTTGACCCAGTGAAAAATCACTAATGTCGCTGGTAAGGTAATTAACGCTTACCATAAGTCCGTGGCGTTCATTGAGTTGTTTATTGGCGCTCAATGAGTAACTTATTTTTTTAAACTCTGGGGCTTCTAGCGCTTCATCATCAACATTTCGTTGTCCAGACTCTTCATCAGCTTTAAGAAAATGGTATTCTCCCCAGCTACTTTGATTCCCACGCACACCAAAGCTAAAGCTGTCTTTTGCAAAAGCACTTTTGGTTTTAGCATCAACAATTCCACCTGAAAAACCACCAAATTCGGCTGGAATGTTATGGTCGTACACGGTTATTGATTCAACAATATCTGAATTTACATTCATGCTTTGCACACCGCCCGACACATCATTGCTGGTAGCTGTAACTCGTGTAGCACTGGCGGGATCAATACGGTTGTTGTAGTTCATGCCATCAATCGAAAACCCTGTTTGCCAAGGTTGCGCGCCAGAAATAGATATTTCGGGTGCGCTAATTTCAGCCAAGCTTTCAATACTAAAAGCGTCGTTACTGAGTTGTACTCCAGGGAGGAGGGCAATTAACTCATTTATATCCCCATTACCTTTAGCGGTCGAGGTTATAAAGTTACGGTCGAGGTATGAGCGACCAATTACTTCAGGCACTTCAATACCTATGTACTGACCTTTTACTTCTATGTGTTCTAAGGCTTCACAACGTTTTTTTTCTTCATTTTGTAAAGTACTGCATATGGGTTTTGACTGGTCGGTCTGCTCTTGCTCGTTCGCTGCATAAGCGTTTTGGGTAAGCAAAAGCAGACACGCTAAGGTGCTAGGTGTCTGCATTTAAATCTCTTAATTAATTACCAAGTGGAGTACTGTCTTCGCTATCAATAATGCCGTCATTGTCGGCATCTTGATCGGCTATTAAACCTGAGGCTGTTATGTCGTCTTCGCTTACATTTGGTAGGAAAAAGTTAGGAAGTCCGTCGTGATCGGTATCTACACTGGCAACTGCTTTTTCTCTAAAGTCATCACGGGCAGCTATTAAACTTGCCATTTCAGTATAAAGGTTGAGTTTATCTGCTGAGCCATTTACGCTATTTTCAATTAACGAAATTGCTTTAGCATTATCACCAAGAAGCACATGAGCAGAAACTAAGTCCATCATATTACTTTGTAATGCGGTGTCTGAAAGCGCAGTAATGCGTTCCTCTAAAGTATTAATTAACGTAGACGTTGGTGCTTTAAATCCTTGGTATTTAGCTTCATAGTCATTAATGTTTTGAGCATTAGCCCCCATAGATGACAACGCACTGTAAATAGTGAAATACCCAGTTTTAGGCGCTTCAATATCTAAAATATACTCTTTTAAAAGCTCAACTAGATCGGTTAATTGGTTGCTATCAAACTCTGAAATTAAAGGCGTAATTTCTTCAACCGATAAAGTAAATGTGTCTAATGCTTGTGTTGAATAACCCGCATCAATCATAAAACCAAGTGTTTCTAAGCGGTTCTCAAAGCGATCTTCAGGGGTTTCTAGTTCTGATATATAGTTAAGTAATTGCGTATATATAGCTGGGATATCATTCGTTGAGCCAGATCGAGTTAGCGTCATTATTACATTGCTATGAACTGAAATTTGGCTGCTAGATGAGAGTGTTTGTAGCTCACCGCTTTGTAGTTTTTCGAGCATAGTAATGCACTTTTCAGCTTGAACTTTTTCATCCATACCAACGCGACCGCTTATTTCAACAAAAGCAGAGCAGCCTCTAAAACCAGTAAGATACGTTGCATAACTCTCGGCTTGTATGTACTCATCTGAAATAAGTAAATCACCGGCATAATTCATTACTTGTTGAGCTAAATCATTTCGATTAAATTGGCTCAAAATAAGTGCAGTACCAGGTAAGTTTGTAGTATCGGTTAACCCCTGAAATAGCACGTTATATTCATCTTTATCTTTAAAAGGTTGAGCAACTTCATCGAGTACTGTTGTGGCATCTTCGCCTGCTAATAAACGCTGCGCCACAATAAATGAAACCATTGAGCGTTGTGCAAATGATTGCTCCCATTCAGATGTAATTAGTTCATATGCAGGGTTTTTAGTTGTGTCGTACAGCGCCTCGATAAGTGTAGCTAAATTACTTAGTGCATACGGGTAGTAGCTAAGAGTTGCTTGTGAATAAGGTGAGGCAGCATAATTATAATTACTATCGAAATTAGTAATACCATAAAGAGCGAGTGCTTTATTAGTATATTCACGGGCAAGTTCTAACTGATTAGTTTGTAATAAAAACTCTGCCGACCATGCTAAATATAGTATACGAGAGCGGTGAGTTGGCTCTCCTTTATAATCACCATTTTTTGCTATTACGTAGCCGGTTTTATTACTTAATTGAGCGAACGATTTAGCGAATAACTTTGCAGTTTCTAAGTTTTCAGCAGTGGGTGTCGCTGCATATGATTCAAGAGTTGAGCTTGCAGCACTTGAAAATGCAGTAATAAAGTACCCAAATGTAGTTGTAAATTCATCCTGTGCTGCGTTTAATGCATAGCCTTCAATTTGTTCAATTAAGCTAGTTGCTTGCGACAGTTGTAATGCATCTAAATAGTCTCGTGTAATAGTTAACAACCAAGATGCATCATTTCTGTCTATATTATCCAATCCTTTTTCAGCAAGGTATTGGTTATAAGATGTTAAAGCTAGCTCTCTATATTCTATAGCTTGCTCAGAGCGATTAATCGTATCCAGTGCACTGGCTACTTTTAAAAGCCCATCGGCATAGGCTGTTTGTTCGTTAATCAGCGCTAAATACTCTTGTGCGGTAGTTAAAAAACCAGCGCGCGCATAAGCTGCAGCTTGAGTTTGATAAATACTATAACGAGATAGTTCATCGTTAATATTTTCTGTTATTAAATCGGCTTGTTTTAAATGAGACTTATCTGAGCTGTAGTAGTAGTTACGTTTGTCTTCATTTGTTACATAAGAGGGGCTAAGTGAAATAGTCGCAGTTAATGGCTCACTTATAATGCCGTCGGTATAACTAACGGTAAATTCATCATTTTGCGTAGTGAGTGTTTGTGCCTCATAGCTAAATTCACCAGTTTCACTATTTATAGATATTACACCACTACTTGGCGGTGTAAGTAGCGTAATGCTCACTGCATCGCCATCAACATCACTAGTATTTATTTTACCTACACTTGTTGTTGAGGTAGTAAATGTAACATTAGTTGTTGAAATAGTAGGTGCATCATTAATGTTTTCAATAATAAAACGTACAACAACATCAGCGCTTAAACTGCCGTCACTTGCTGAAATAGTCGTGCTATCTTCACCAAAAAAATCAGCGTGTGGTGTGTAAGTAAATTCACCGTTAGCCTCTAATGTAATAATGCCGTTACTTGGAGATTGCGCCAAAGTATAACTAAGCGGGTCGTCGTCAGTGGCTGAAACCTGTCCTGAAAAAGCGGTATCTTCGTTAAGCGTAAAACTTAAATTTGATTGGGTAAATAATGGTGCATTGTTGCCCGAGCCGCTTCCACAACCAGCTAAAGCGAGTGCGCATAAAATAGGGGTAAATTTAATGAGTTTGTTCATTATTGTTAATATTAGAAGTTAATAATGTTGCGAATGATAACGCATATCAATTGTGTTTCACAGTTCAAAGTCGGTATTTATGTTAAAAATAAGAATGTTACCTTTAACTAATCAAGGGTTTAAAAAACAAAGAGACGTTAAAGTAGAAAGGTGTATAGCTAATGTAAATATTTTAAGTTCAGCTAAAAAGTATTTATATACTTAACTAATGAAAGCTTTTCTCATTATTAAATGTAGGAGCTGAACAAAATTACCACCTATAAAATAGCTTAAAATATGAGTTTGCATCGGCTTAGTATTTTTAATAAATTTATTAATCAAAATTAAATAGGTTAATGCCATTTAACCTCTCCTTAACCCTCGACCGAATAAGCTATGTGCAATGGTATGAATTAGGCATAGTTAAATGGTTTATTTTAAAAAGCACTCAACCGGTTTTTTACTTGCACTTAGTTGCACACTTGCTGCATGTAGTAGTCAGCCAAGCTATCAAGGTAATAGTACTGAGCAGTCGCTAAAGCAACATGCAAATTGGCAGTACACGCAAAGTAACGCACAGCAAGTAAATTACATTACCGATTTGGTGAATATAGAAGGGCTTGATTCGCTTATTGAGCAAGCTGTTACTAATAACCCATCGTTTAATCAAGTGCATGTTGCATTAAAACTAGCTTATGCGCAGCGTGATGTAACCGCTGCAAGTCAGTGGTTTAGTGTAGATGCAGGATTTGACGCGCAGCGCAGTGAAACCGAAGGCACGCAATATAGCTCATCAGTAGGTATAAGTTGGGAAGCCGATATATGGCAAAAAATTGCTGACAACGTAGCCGCGCAAGATATGACTATTGCCAGTAACCAAGCTACTTATCAAAGTGCTAAAGACACATTAGTAGCGAGTGTTATTCGTACTTATTTAAATATTATTTTGCAGCAAAATTTGCTCGATATAGAGCAGCAACGTTTAGTTGTTTTACAAAATAATGAGCAAAGTATTGTAGAGCGCTACCAATATGGGTTAGGTGATTTAGAAGCGCTTGATACTGCCCGTACTAGCACGGCATCTACTCGCGCAACCATTGCCGATTATCAAGAGCAAATAGCAAAAGCAAAGCGTGCTTTAATGCTAATTGTAGGCACTGATAAACTTCAAAACCTGCCAAGTACATTAACACTGCCAAGCGTTATTGAGCCATTAAGTACATTACCAGAGCAAGATTTAGCGCGCCGACCTGACTTACAAAGTGCCTATTACAACATTCAGGCAAAGCATTACTTGGTTGATGTATCGTACAAAGAGCTACTACCGAGTATTTCGCTTTCGGCATCACTGAGTGATTTAGCAAGCACGCCAAGCCAAGCATTATTAACTAGCCCTGTGTGGAGTTTATTGGGGGGTTTAAGTGCCCCTTTATTTAAAGGTGGAGCACTGCGTGCGCAAGTTGATATTGCAAAATTAAATGCCGAGCAAGCGTTTTGGCAGTACCAAGATACGCTGCTAAGTGCGGTAAACGAAGTTGAAAATGCACTCGGGCAGGAGCAATCATTAACCGAGCAACAACTGCAAATTAGCAATGCACTTGCCAGCGCTCAACGCAGCTTTAGTAACTATCAAAGTAAGTATCAACAAGGTTTGGTTGATATTTTAGATTTGCTAACAGTGCAACAAAAAGTATACGACCTGCAAGCTCAACTTAGTCAAATAAACTACACCCTTTTAACTAACCGCATAGATTTAGGCCTTGCTTTGGGCCTTGGAGTATCGTCATGAGAATTTCGCCAACACCTGTTGTTGTAACCCTTGTTGCAATTATTAGTATAGGGCTTGCTGTTGCGTATAACGCTAAAAAAATGGATGAACAAGCTAATAGCTCAAAATCTGCCACAGTTAGAACTATTGCACCAAATGTATCGGTAATTAATGCTGTTGCGGGTACTTACAAAGCTTATGTGAACGGACATGGTCAAGCAAAGGCGCATTGGACACTGACCTTAAAAGCACAAGTTAAAGGCGAAGTGACTAATATGAGTGAGCAGTTTGCAACCGGAAACTTTGTATCTAAAGGGCAGGTGTTTGCAAAAATAGATAATACTGAATACTTACAAGCCCTCGCAAATGCCAAAGCCACACTCGCTGATGCGAAACTCGCACTGCAAGAAGAGCAAGATCTAGGGGAACAAGCAAAACGTGAATGGGAACGCTCAGGTGTTACGCAAGCGCCAAGCTCACCACTGGTATTTAGAACCTTGCAGCTAGAAGCCGCGCAAGCCACGCTTGATGACGCTCAATATGCACTTAAAACAGCACAGCGTGATGTAAATAATACCCAGCTAAGTGCTCCATTTGATGGCGTTATTTTATCGCGAGATATTGATTTAGGTACTTATGTTGGTATTGGCGATACGCTTGCCACATTAAACAGCACTGACAAAGTAGAAATAACCGTGCCGCTTTCATTGAATCAGTGGCAAAATCTGGCAAATAATAAGTCAAATGAGGTGATTTTAAGTGATGTAGCTACTAATACCAAATGGACTGGCTACATTGAGCGTTTTGAACAACACCTAGACGAAAGCTCTCGCCAGCGCAGCGTTATAGTTGCTCTTGATAAACCGTTTGAGCAAGCGACGCCATTATTACCAGGTACATTTTTAGCGGTTGAAATTGCAGGTAAACAATTAAGTAACGTAATTGAACTGCCTGCTTCAGCGGTATCACAAGATGGCTTAATTTGGTACGTGAATGATAAAAACAACTTAGTAAGCACACAAGCCAATAAAGTATTTGAGCGTGGAGATTACGTATACATTTCACCAATAGAGGGTGTTAGTAAATTAAAAGTAGTTGTGCGTCCACTTGTTAGTTATTTAAACGACATGAGGGTAAATCCAATTGTTGAAGGGGTACAATAATGAGCCCTCATCAGCCACCTCAAGTACCTAGCAGTAATAACCCGTTGCACGGTATTATTAATTGGTTTGCAAATAACTCTGTTGCAGCTAATTTATTGTTAATAAGCGTGATTGTAATGGGGATTATGTCGCTTTCTACGTTGCGTAAAGAAGCTTTTCCGAGTTTGGAGCCTGATACTGTTTCGGTGTCAGTTGTTTATGACAGTGGTGATGCATTACAAGCTGAAGAGGGGATTGCGCTCAAAATAGAAGAAGCTCTTGAAACAGTACAAGGTATAAAGCGCATTACCTCTACATCTGATGCAAGCGGCAGCCATGTTAGCATTGAAAAAGAAACAGATTATTCACTCGATGAGCTACTCTTTGATGTAAAAAATCAAGTCGATGCAATTAACAACTTCCCGGTTGATGCTGAGCAACCTGTTATTGATAAAGCGCGCAGGCAAGATCATGCATTAACACTACAGCTTTTTGGGGATGCAGATCGCCATACATTACAAAACCTGGGTGAAAAACTTAAAGCCGATTTATTAGCGCAATCAGGTATTACTGATGTAACTCAGTTGGGTGTTCTCGATCCGATGATGTCAGTAGAAATCGATGAAGGTAAATTACAAGCCTATGGGTTAACCATTAGTGACATAAGTGAGGTGATTAATAACGAGTCATCAAGCCCACTATCAACTAGTTTACGCGATAGCAGTAAAATTATACGTCTGAAAGCGGCTGACCAAGCTTACTGGCAGCGCGATTTTGCCAATATCGTTTTACTCACTACCGCATCTGGCGCACAAATCAAATTAGGTGATGTTGCTATTGTTAGCGACAGTTTTTCTGAAGATAACAACTCACTAAGTCGTTATAACCAACAAAATGCAGTCGGCGTTGAAATTCTGATGGGTGATACCAGCGACATAATCACCATTGTTGAGCAGGCTAATAATGTAATAAAAACGTGGCACGAAAGTGGTTTATTACCTCAAAATGTAGAGCTAGAAAGCTGGAATGACAAAAGCACCATGATCACCGAACGTTTATCGCTACTGACTAAAAACGCGGTGACCGGTATTATTATGGTGTTTGTAATACTAGCCATATTTTTAAATGTACGTGTGGCTTTATGGGTTGCTGGTGGCTTGCCATTTGTATTTTTTGGCACGCTGTATTTTATGACCGATGGCTACACCGCACTGACCATAAACGAAATGACTACCTTCGGCTTTATTATGGC
Source organism: Pseudoalteromonas sp. SWYJZ19 (assembly GCF_015864375.1). Classification (NCBI taxonomy): domain Bacteria; kingdom Pseudomonadati; phylum Pseudomonadota; class Gammaproteobacteria; order Alteromonadales; family Pseudoalteromonadaceae; genus Pseudoalteromonas; species Pseudoalteromonas sp. SWYJZ19. Next base: position 95,999 of record NZ_JADYXI010000003.1, on the reverse strand, counting down.
GCTGGGCATAGTGGTAGACGATGCCGTTGTTGTCGGCGAGAGTATTTACACTACACGTAAAAAGCATGGCGACACAGTAAATAATACGGTTTTGGGTACAATGAAAGTAGCTGTACCGACAATATTTGGGGTATTGACCACTGTTGCTGCATTTATGGCACTGTCGAATGTATCTGGTAATCTAGGTAAAATTTACTCTCAATTTGCCACTGTAGTGACCATCTGTTTACTGCTTTCGCTTGTTGAATCAAAGCTTATATTACCCTCGCATTTAGCCCATGTAAGTACCAAGCGCCAAATTAAAAAAGGGTTAAGTGGGGTATGGTCCAAAATACAACATGGCGCCGATAGCGGTCTAAATTGGTTTAGCAAAAACATTTATTGTAAGGTTATTGAACTCTCATTGCGCTTTAGATATGCAGTCGTTGCTGGGTTTATTGCTTTTTTTATACTCGTCATAGGTATGCCAATGACAGGCGTAGTAAAAGTAGGTTTTTTCCCAAGCATTCTGGGCGATACTGTATCCGCCAACTTGGTTATGCAAACTGATGCTGCTTATGGTCAAACAAACAAAAACTTACTAATGCTTGAGCAAAGTGCAATACAAGCTGAGCAAAACTTAATGACTAAGTTTAATTCAGATAAAAGTGAAATCACCAGTTTACAAGTAATTAGTAGCAACGATACAAGTGGTACGGTAAGCGTTGAGTTATTAGATGATAGCGCTTTCACAGCAAGTGAATTTGCTCAAGAATGGCAGCGTTTAGCCGCAAGCCCTGAGGGCAGTAAAAAGCTACAAATATTAGCTACGCGTAAAATGGTTGATAATTTTAAAGTTGAGCTTAAAGCGTGGGACGACGAAACCGTAATGGCAGCAGGCGCACTATTTAAAGAGCACTTACAAAATACGGCAGGGGTTAACGGAATAGACGACAATTTAAATCCCGGTCAACCGCAGTTAAAATTTACACTAAGCGCGCAAGGTCGCGCCCTAGGTATGGATACTGCGAGCTTATCAAAGCAAGTACTGCAAGCCTTTGGCGGCGCAATTGTACAGCGTTATCAACGTAATAAAGACGAAATAAAAGTACGTGTACGTTATCCAGAGAACGCCCGTCAAACACCTGCCGATATTATGCAATCGCGTATCCGATTGCCTGATGGCACCGTTGTACCGCTTGTAAACGTAGCGACAATTAACAGTGAATACCAACACGATGAGATAACGCGTATTGATGGACTTCGTGCAATTTATTTAAGTGCGCAAGTAGATAAAGGTGTGATTGCTCCAAACGAATTAGTGGCTGATTTACAACGCGACTTAATACCAGAATTAACTCAGCAATTTCCTACTCTGAATATTCATTTTGCTGGTGAAGCTGAAGAGCAAGACGAAACAACAGGGTCAATGCTTGCCATGTTTGTCGCTGCTTTATTAGTTATATATGTACTGTTGGCTATTCCGCTTAAATCGTATGTTCAACCTTTACTGATCATGGTGGCAATTCCGTTTGGTGTAGTTGGTGCAATACTTGGGCATTGGTGGAACGACTTAACCATTAGCATATTGTCATTAAACGGTATATTGGCGCTCAGTGGTGTGGTGGTAAACGACAGCCTATTACTTGTTTCGCGTTTTAACGAACTAACAAAAGAAGAGGATATGAATACGCATGACGCCATTGTTGAGTCGTGTACAAGTCGTCTGCGTGCAGTTTTACTAACCTCAATTACAACTTACGCAGGCTTGGTGCCGCTTCTTAGTGAAACCTCAATTCAGGCACAATTTTTAATCCCTGCGGCTGCATCACTTGGTTACGGTATTTTGTTTGCCACGGTTATTACCTTAATACTTATACCTGCATTATTGATGATTCAAACCGACGTTAAACGCGGTATAGCTACTATGCTAAAATCGCTAGGTGCTAAAAATAAAACGCAGGAAACAGCCTCTTAATGATAAACGTACTACTGGTTGAAGACGACATCGACTTGGCAACCACCATTGTTGATTATCTCGAAATTGAGTCAATAGAGTGTGACCATGCAAGCAATGGCGTAATGGATTTAAATTTAATAGAACGTAATCAATATCAAATGATTATATTAGATGTAAACATGCCAAAAATGGATGGTTTAACCATGTGCAAAACATTACGTGAGCGAGGCATTGATACACCAGTATTAATGTTGACAGCGCGTGATAGCCTCGACAGTAAGCTTGAGGGATTTGCTGCCGGTAGTGACGACTATCTCGTAAAACCATTTGCTATGAAAGAGTTAGTAGCGCGCGTTAAAGTATTAGCAAAACGCAAAAGTGGTGAAGTAAAACGCCTTACATTTGCTAATTTAACACTTGATTTAACCGCGCATACGGCAACAGTCGAAGCAGGTAACTTAAAGCTATCTCCTATTACTTTTAAGTTATTAGAATTACTTATTAGAGAGCAACAAAAGCCAGTTACCCGACACGCAATTATGCAAGCCATTTGGGGAGAAGAGCAGCCCGACAGTAACAGCCTAAAAGTACATATTTACCATTTACGAAAACAGTTAGAGCAAGCTAATTGCCAAGCGGTACTTGAGACAATTCCTAGTGTAGGGTTTGTATTAAAACTAAAAAATGAGACACATGCATGAAAATAAGACCTAGTTTAAGGTTGTACTTTTTTGTCAGCATGGTGCTTTTAAGTTCGTTAATGGCTATTGGTTTTTCGTTTTTAAGTGTTAGCTATTTTACCGATGGTTTAGACAAAGGCTTGAATGGCGTAATGCATGCACTTTCGCAATCGGCTGAAGTTAAAAACGGGCAACCGAAAGAAATGATTGGCTTTAATATAGCGAGTCGTTGGGAGGATGTGCCAAATGAGATTAAGAAACGTTTTATAAAGCCTACAGAGCGAGGTATATTGCAAAAAAGCCAAGAAAAAACAGCGTTTTTTTCTATGCCAAAAGACTTATATTTTGTTGTATATTTTGAAAACCCTGCTGGTGAAGCTCGTTATGTATCACGTATTATGCTTGAGGAAAACCGCCTTCCAAAAAAAGGAACACCCGAAAAACCAATACAAAGGTTATTATGGATAGCGTTAACGGGAATAACGGCAATAGCGCTGTTTACCTTCTTTTTGTTTATGGTAATGAAAAAGATAGCAAAGCCTGTTGAGTCCCTGCGGGGTTGGGCAAAGTCGTTAAATCAAACAAACTTACAACACACACCGCCCGATTTTACCTATAACGAACTAAATACCTTGGCAACGTTAATACGCAGCAGCTTGCTTTCAGTATACGAAAGTGTAGAGCGTGAACAACGCTTTTTAAGTTATGCCAGCCACGAGTTACGTACGCCAATTTCGGTTATTCGCAGCAACGTTGAGTTACTGAACCGTTTAAGCGAAAAAGCGCCTTTAAGCGATAAGCAACAACTTACACTGCAGCGAATTGAGCGCGCCGGTTTAACCATGAGTGATTTAACTGAGACGTTATTGTGGCTTAGCAGAAATGACGACCAGCAAAGTTCACCAGAGCCTGTAAACCTAGCCGTTAAAATAACGACTTTGGGTAACGAACTCGATTATTTACTCAATTCAAAACAAGTTGATGTACTTATAAATACCGATAACCACAGTACGACTATTAGTACCGAAGCCACCGCATGCCACATAGTACTTACAAATTTAATACGTAATGCGTATCAGCATACGCAACAAGGGCAAGTGCGTATTACTCAACAAGGTAGCCGCGTGATTATAGTAAATAGCAGCGCACAAACTGATACGTCACACGTTACTAATAGCGCAAATAAGCCTACCAATATTGGCTACGGTTTAGGATTAGAGTTAAGCGAAAAAATAATAAAACGACACGGTTGGGTATACGAAGTAAACGACATGCCAGGGCGTTATGAAGTGGTGGTCGATTTTAGTTAATAGACTTTTTAATACTTAGATTTGAAATATAAAAACCGCGCTAGGACATTGTAAAGGTGGTTTATATGGCGTTTGACGTCTATTTAACTAATTAATAGGTACATTGGTACTGCGTTAAATACGCCAATACCAATGCTTATAATATTGAGTTTAGAGCTCAGAGCTTAGTCCGCTGAGTTCACACTTATAAATCGCTGCGCCAACCCATACCAGACTCTTCCATTAAACGCTCGTACACGCCCTCTATGTTAAGTGGTAACCATACATCAAACTGTTTAAAGTCACTAAATTGGTCTAATTTTACATTTTGTTTAATTTCGTCAAGCGTATTACCAGCTAAAACGCCTGCTGTTACTTGGCTATATAAAAGCTCTATATAAGTTAAATAGCGCGCTACATCAGCCTTGCTGCCAATATCGGCATGTCCGCCTACAAAAGTATTAAAGTCATATTTGAGTACCGCTTGGGTTGAGTTAATCATGCCTTGAATATCGTAACTCCACAGCTTTTGCCACGGCATTCTGCCAATAACGATCCAATCAACTATAAATAGTGTTTTTTGCTTTTCGAATAATATACTAACCGAACCACGACCATCGTTTGGACCATGGTAGTTAAGCTTTACTGTGGAATCACCAAGGGTAAGCAGTAGCTCGTCATCAAAAGTAAGGCTGGGCATTACCGTTTTCATTTGTGTGTTTTTAATATCTTGCGCGGCGAGTTTATGCGCTACAAAAGTGGTGTGCGGGCTTTTAAATACCTCGGCGCCGTAAATATGATCGCTGTGATTATGGCTGTAAATTACATATTTTATCGGTACGTTATAGCGAGTTTTAATTTGCTCGTTTAACCAGGTGGCGGCTTTTTTATTAAGCGGGTCGGTAACAATTGCGCCCTCAGGAGTGATTAAAAATACTGAGCGGTGTCTGTCGTCTATAAAGCGGTGTAAGCCATCGCCTAAGTCTTCAATCTCAAAGGCTTGTGTGGCAAAGCCTATAAATAACAAGGCTGTAGTTAATAGTTTTTGTAGCAAGCGGGGCATACACCATTCCTTTTAAAATTGATTAAATTAATAACGCTATTAAAAGAAGAAAGCATAAAACTGTAAAAAATTTCAGTGATTTGTTTAATTAAAGCTTAAACCTAAACTTAAGTAAAAGGATCAAATAAAAAGCCATTATAAAAATGGCTTTAGATAGGTTGGTTGGGTTTATCTTTGTGTTAGTTGTTGGTTTATTTCTTCAAAGATACTCGCGTCGTCTATGGTTGAAGGTATTTGTAGCTCTTCGCCATCAACCAGTTGGCGCAAATTTTTACGCAGTATTTTACCCGAGCGTGTTTTGGGCAACCTATCTACGCTAACTATATTTTTAAGGCACGCAATAGCGCCAATCTGATTACGAACACTTAAAACAAGCGCTTGTTCTACGTCGGTACTTGAGCCCATAAAATCATTTTTAAGCACAATCATTCCCATAGGGAGTTGTCCTTTAAGAGGATCGTTTACACCAAAAACAGCGCATTCGGCAACGGCGGGGTGCGCAGCTACTATTTCTTCCATTTCGCCAGTAGAAAGCCTATGTCCTGCTACATTTATAACGTCGTCGGTTCTGCCCATAATAAATAGGTAGCCGTCTTCATCAATATAACCACCATCACCAGATAAATAATAACCTTCGTATTCATTTAGGTAGCTTGCTTTAAAACGAGCGGTATCTTGCCAAATGGTTGGAAGGCAACCCGGTGGAAGGGGCAGTTTAATTACCACGGCGCCTTGCTCGTTAGCTGCGCATTCATTGCCATCCATATCCAATATTCGCACATCAAAACCTGGAGTAGGCACGGTAGAGCTGCCAGGTTTTGTTGCTAAGTACTCAAGCCCTACAGGGTTACAAGCAATAGCCCAGCCAGTTTCGGTTTGCCACCAATGATCGAGCACTGGCAGTTTGGTTTTTTCTTTAAGCCACTCGTAAGTGGGAGGATCTAACCGCTCGCCTGCTAAAAATAAACGTTTTAAGCTTGAGGTATCGTATTGATTAAAACCATCGGCATTTGGATCTTCTTTTTTGATTGCTCTAAAGGCGGTGGGGGCACTAAATAATGCATTTACTTTATACTCTTCAACCACGCGCCAAAATGCACTGGCGTCGGGGGTTTTAACCGGTTTACCTTCATATAATACGGTCGCGCAGCGATACATTAGCGGCGCGTAAACTATATAAGAGTGCCCAACTACCCAGCCAATGTCAGACGCTGCCCAAAATACGTCGCCGGGCTTCATACCATAAACGGTTTCCATGCTGTATTGCATTGCCACTGCGTGACCACCATTTTCGCGCACTACGCCTTTGGGTGTGCCTGTCGTGCCTGAGGTATATAAAATATAAAGCGGATCGTTACCATTTACAGGCACCGGATCTGCGATTGCAGCTGTTTGCATTGCCTGAGTCCAATCTATGTCTCGTTTAGGCTTAAGAGTGGCGGTGACTTGTGGACGCTGATAAATAACGCAGTGTTCTACTTTGTGCGTAGCTAAGTCTATTGCGTTATCAATAAGTGGTTTGTATTCAATAATGCTGTTTACTTCAACACCGCATGAGGCGCTAAGTATAAGTTTGGGCTTGGCATCATCAATGCGTACTGCTAATTCGTGTGCAGCAAACCCACCAAATACCACCGAATGAATAGCACCAAGACGAGCGCACGCCAACATACCAATAACAGCTTGTGGGATCATTGGCATGTAAATAACAACGCGGTCGCCTTTTGTAACACCTAACGATTGTATTACGCCTGCAAATTTAGCAACTTCTTGTTGTAGTTGTGAGTAGCTATAAGTTTGCTTTGTATTAGTGACTGGGGAGTCGTAAATCAGTGCAGTTTGCTCGCCAAACCCGGCAATAACATGCTGGTCTAGCGCTAAAAAACTGGTGTTTAATTGCCCGTCACTAAACCAATGATAAAGCCCGTCGTCGTCTTGTGTGTATGCTTTTGTGGGGGTTTTATACCATGGAATATTTTTACTTTGTTCGAGCCAAAATTGGGCTGGGTTTTTTTTAAAGGCATTATATTGCTGTTTATATTTGCCTGACATGTAAGGCTCCTAAAACTAAATTTGTGTGTGAGAGACCTTACAAAATGTAGGCTTTTTTTAGCAAGCAAGCTATTCGACCTTGGTCGGCTAAAAGTTAATCAATGCACTGGTTTTAAAAATACAAAATTGACAATACAAAGTGTGTGGTTCAGCATGGCGGGCAGTAAAAACAAGAGAAAACACGATATGAGTAACGTAGTAAGAGTAGGGGTTGCGGTTATCATAAAGCATCAAAACACAATTTTACTAGGTGAGCGTATTGGCGCGCATGGTGCTAATACATGGGCAACACCTGGTGGGCATTTAGAGTTTGGTGAAAGTGTTGAGCAATGTGCAATACGAGAAGTGTTTGAAGAAACAGGTTTAAAGGTAAGTAAAATTACTAAGCTTGATTTTACCAATGATATTTTTACAGCAGAGAGCAAACACTATATTACGTTGTATGTAAAAGCTGACTTTGAAGGCGGAGAGCCTGAACTTAAAGAGCCTAATAAATGTTTAAAGTGGCGCTGGTGCGATATTAATAATCTACCAACGCCACTGTTTACATCACTAAAAAATTACTTATCTGAGGCTGTACTAGCCTAGTTATTTTGTTGGCGGTGTCGCTGGACTTAACTCTAGTTTACTAAAGCTTACTTGAGCGTAATCGCCATTTTGTTTATCTGTAGACCAATCGCCAGTACCTAAACAACCTGGGTACCAAATACCTTTCGCGCTTTTAGTACTACATTGGTTATAAGCGCCGGCTTTAAAGTAATGCCAATCTGCTGCGTAGCCATGTGGATGATCTTTTTCGTCCACTTTGCCATAAGCATCTACGTTATTACCTAAGTTAATAGAGTAGTTAACGTCTTCTTTGCCTTGTGCGCTAAATGTAAGGTGCATAACATTTTTATACACATTTACCGTGTAGCTAAATTCTTCACCTAGTGAAATACCGGCGTTGCCTGGCTCGTTAGGGTTTTCCCATGTATTACCCCAAACAGGGTAAGTAATGTCTGTACGGTCAGGATTCGTTTTAGCTAAGTTACGTTCGTAGTTCCAAAAAACTGAGCCTGTTTTGTGTCCTGGCCATTTTTTGTAATATATTTTAAGTGGCTCATTGCCCCAGCCATAACCAAGCTTGGTATCAATAAGTGCCTGATCTTTACCCGCGTGAATTTGTCCTACAACAACCGAGTAAGCTGCTTTTTTATCAGGATCAGTCGCACGTAGCGCAACGTGATCTACTTTTAATGTTGCTTCCATTTTTCCACCAACAGAGCCAAATCGGTCAGATAGCGGGTGAACAGCTAAAGCAAAATTGTTTTTAGAATGTTTAGTTTTAATTTTAGTATTTGATCCACGGATCATCTGTCTAAGTTCACTACGGGTATTAGTAGAGTTAGCACTTGTAAGCGCTTTATTAGGGGAGGTAAATACCATGTAGCCTTTTTCATCAAGGTAGAAAAAATCAGGGTGTGCGTAAGTCTGAATTTCTTCTACATCTATTTCATCAATTTTACCGTCGTTGTTTAAATCAACTGGTACATTTATTTTCCAGTGAGATAAATCAAACTTTGTTGCAGGTACTGGCGCATCGCTTTGCTGATTAGTGCTTTGGGTACTTGAACAAGCGGTAAAAAGTAAAGGGGTGATAACGGCTAAAGCCGTAAGTTTAAATGTGGATGTATTTTTTATCATTATTGTCTCTGTGTGATGAAGTAAAAATTGTGCGGTACAGGCATCGCTTAATCTCAATCTAGCATACCAATTTAACAATTAAAACTTACCAATTAGTAAAATTAAATATTTTTTAAATGATTTTTTTGTTATACCAATTTGGTTTGGGTGTTTTTTAACGGCTTTTATGGAAGTGTTTGCGGTATGTGTTTTTTATGTGCTTGGCTATTCATTTAGTGATGTATAACGTAGATTTTGGCGCTAAGGCGCAGTCTATTTTTTGGGGGGAGAGGAGATTTTTAACTTTGTAGTTTGCTTTGCAGCGTTTAGCAAATAACTAAATAACCACTGCCAATAACTAATGTCGGGCTTTAACTATGGTTAGTGCTGCATGTTAGTCGTGTTTGGTAATAAAAGTTGCCACTTGTTTAAAATGGCATGGTATTCACCATTTTCTTTAATGTTACTTAATGCGTCAGAGAGTGCTTTAGCTGTTTTAGGATTAAGTTGATTACTTGCTGCAAAATTAAGTGAAGAGGGAAGATCGCTTAAATGAATTCGTTTTGTTATTAGGCTAGGATCGAGTCCTAGGCTTTTTAGCTCGTTATTAAGTGTAAGTGTATTAGTTACTACAAAGTCGATCCGGTTTTTATAAAGCATTTGCCAAAGTTGATTATAGTAACTGACCAGTATTAAATTGTTATTTTCGGTAAAGCCTTTTTGCTTTAAGTAGGCTTCGCTCAGGTAGCCACGAATGGTTGCTACTTTATACTCTTTAGCAAAATTTAAGTGAACAACTTCATCTACATGGCTTTTTAAGCTAATTAAATAAGCATCTGCAAAATACACTTCGCCTAACCACGTATATTTATTAATCCGCTCTGGGGTTTTTAACAAAGACAACATTATGGCGTTGGTATTTGTTTGATGCTCCTTAAAAACGCGGGCCATAGGCATTATTTCAAAATTAGCGGTTAAGTTTGTTTGCTTCACAACTGCTTTGGCAATGTCGACTAAAGCGCCGCTTACTTCACCTTGCTGATTTTTAAAGTGATAAGGAGGAAGGTCTTCAGCTATAAAAGTAACCGAATCGGCGTTACACAGGGGGCTATATAAAATAAATACAAAAGCACTTAATAAAACACGCAAAAACATAAAAAATCTTTTAGAGCAATAATACACCTAGTGTAGAGAGTATTAACTAAAACATATATATATTATGTTTATATAACGTAAATAATTTGCACTTACTTGGCTGTTCTTGCTGTTTTGTATTTTATAAATTGTAATGGCGAGCATTTATGCCAGCGTAAAAAAGCTCGATTAAAAGAGCTTTGATCTTTAAATCCTAAAATATTAGATAAATCAGCAAGTGGCATGCTGGCTATTAATGTATCTGCACGTTTTTTACGTTCTTTTTCAAGTAGCTGAGCAAAGGTTAAGTCTTGTTGTTTTAAGCGTCGTTGTAGCGTTCGGGGTGTTAAATTAAGCGCATCAGCTATGCCTATTAGGTTGCAGTTTTGCAAGGTAGTTTTAGCTGTAAGTAACTGATTAACTTTATCGTCAATACACTGCTGGCTTTTAAAGTTAGAGAGTTGCTGCTCTGACAATTGCTTGAAAGTAGAATTAATAATGGCATTATCGGTTTTAAAGGGCAGCGTTAAATAATGGCTCGGAAAGCTAATTTGATTATATTCAGCACTGCTTTTTACAGGGCATTTAAACCATGATTCAAGGGCGCGCCTTTGCGATGGCAACCAATTATAAGTGAAACTAATACTACTTGGCGAAAGCGTTAAATTTATTAACTGGCGAATCACACTTACCCACGCGGTCATGTTTCGTAAAACAACATGCTCATTACAACTTTGGTGAGCAATCCAACGAATAGTTGCTGTATCAGTATTTAGTTCAAACTTGGCTTTACCAATATCAGCCACCAAGCTGTCGTAGCTTAACAATGCTTTAATGGCACTGCTTAAGTTATCGCTTGATTCAATCAAGTAACCTAAAACGCCGTAGTCAGCAGTGCGAATTTGCTGACCTAGGGTAAAACCAAAAAGAGGATCGTTAAGTGTTTTCTTGCCATAAACTAATAAAGCATTGTAACTATTTAAACTAATACGCGGCGCTAATTGATGGGTACGTTGATTACTAAATTCGTCAAAGTTAATAGCGTGCAAAGCCGTTTTAGTACTAATGCCTTGCGCTTGTAAGTAATCAAGAATACTTGAAAAGTAATGATCAGCCAATGTGTGCATTTGTCATCTAAAGCTAAAAAATAGTCGTGTATTAGCAAGTTTGCCACGTTAAATTTTTATATGCTAGTTGAATGCCTAATAACCTCTTGCTGTAAAAATGATACTTATAACAATAAAACAAACGCTTAATGCACAGCCAAAACAAATAATAAGCACACTGTTGGATCATCAACAGTTGCATCGATTTTTTAATGCCAAATTTACGCTGCTACAAGCACAAGACGAAGGGCAAATAGAAGGCGGAAAAGGATCTGTTAGGCAAGTGAAAATAGGTAAAATAACGTTTTCAGAGCAAATAATCAGTGCCGATCAAAATCAGATCAGTTACCAAATAGTAGGCGATAAACCAGTAGCTAATCATCGAGGCGATATATACCTCACTGCAAATAAAGACATCAATACTTTAGTTACCGAACTTAACTATTGCATAAGCTGCTCAGCTCCATGGTGGATGCCAAATGCATTACTTAAATATGTTATTACAAAAGATATAACCCAAGCGTTAAACAATTTAAATAATTATTTTTTGGCGGGTAAAGCATGAACTCAGAAATTATTTTACTCGCTCTGAGCCCATTATTTTTGATATTTGTTTGCTCTGAGTTTATTAAGTTTAAGCGCTATTACGACATAAAAGATAGCCTAGCAAATACAGTGTTAGCGCTATTACACCAAGGCGCAGATGCTATTGCGTTACTGCTGTTAATGCCTTTATTTAATTGGTTGTATGACTATAGATTGTTTGATATTGAAGTGAGTGTATTAAGTATTGCATTTGCATTTTTACTGCAAGATTTTTTGTATTATTGGTTTCATAAAGCATCGCATCATATTCATTGGTTGTGGGCTGCACATGTGGTGCACCATAGCTCAACTAAAATGAATTTCACCACCGCATTTAGGCAAAGCTTAATGTACCCCGTAGCCGGTATGTGGGTGTTTTGGCTACCTATGATTTTAATTGGATTTGAACCGCTAACAGTATTTAGCGTGGTTGCATTAAATTTGGCGTATCAATTTTTTGTACATACTCAAATAGTGGGTAAGTTAGGCTGGTTTGAAAAAGTATTTAATACGCCTTCGCATCACCGAGTTCATCACGCAATAAATGCAGGTTACCTTGATAAAAACTTTGCAGGTGTACTTATTATTTGGGATAAGTTATTTGGCACCTTTGTAGAAGAAGATAAATCAAAGCCTTGTAAATACGGCATTATAGGGCAGCTTAATAGCAATAACCCAGTCGTTATTACGTTTCATCAGTGGGAGCACTTATTGAAAAGTGTTTATAAGGCATCGGGAATAAAAGCTAAATGTAGAGTACTATTTGGCTACCCTACAAGTAGCATTAAATATAAATAATATTGAAAAAGTTAAAAGTTAAAAGTAAAACTGCATAGCTAAACTCATTGATGAATTATGGCTATGCCATTGAGCATGCTGTACTTTGCTGCGCAGCGATACATTGCGAGAAACAGCGTAATTCCATGTTATAGCTATTTCGCTGTGCTTACTTGCTGCGTTATCAGTTAGCCATAATATATTGCCAGTCAAAGCGAGTTTATGCTTATTGTTTATTTGCCAAATTACACCGGCTTCGCTGCCTATTCCAGTACTAAGTCGGTCGGTTATATCGCCTGTATTTAGCTCAAATTGACCAAGAATATAGCCGTGCAGATTATTAGGATCGCCATAAGATTTACCATAACCTCCTTTTGTAAAAAAGCGGCCTAAACGTTTATTGTCACTTGGTTGTCGGTCAAAGCCCATTTTAAAGTTCCACGACCAGCTATCAAATACGCGGTTATCGGGTGCAAGCGACATAGCATCTAATAAGTAAAAATGTTCGATATCTGCATTTCCTTCGTCAGTAATAGCGGCTTCCAAATCAAAAAAACTAATTTGTGCACCCGCTATAAAACCTTCAGGCCTATCTAGTAAGTCATGATACGCAAGCCTATAACCAAAATTTGTAAGGTTTGCTTGGTTATTATTTTGTACCCTACCTAGCGATACTTTAGAAGAACCATGACCTTGCTCTGGGGAAGCAATAGGGCGGTTTGGCTTAGTAAATGGCGAAGCTACATTATATTTGCTGCGCATTAGGAGTAGCTTAGTTAGTCGCGGGGCAATTTCTTTACGATTTAATGCTTTATCGTAAAATTCAAAATTTAACCATTCATACGCCATTTCTAATATAGCGACTAATTGCGACTGTGAGTAATTACGAGTATTGAGGGAGCCACCTTGCATTAACTCTCTTGCATCATCAAGTTGTTCGTCAGTCATTTGAGTAGAGTAATGGTAAAGTTTAGTTCCAAAAGCAGGGCGGTAATTAGGTGTTTGTAATAAGTTGTTATTTCTTAGTACTGCAACGGTATCTGATGGAATAGCTTGCATATTAAATGACGATGTTAAATCAAGGTCCTCTTGTGCAAGTTGTAATAATGCAAGTAATTGGTAAGAGCAGTTTTCATCAATAAAAAAGTAATCGAATGTAGCTAATTGTAGCTCCCACAAGTGCAATAAAATAAGCTCTACCTGTAGCTCTGATAAATTAAGTTTGTATTCCCAAATATCACGAGATTCTAAGTCATTATATTCGCGTACTTTTTTATAGTACGGCATAAGCGAAAACTTACCTGGGTAGCTGCCAATCAAGCCTTTTAGTGCATACATAGCTGCGTTATCTGAGCCGTCTGGCTCTGCTGCAAAATTAACGGCAAATGCGAGCAACTCTTTATGGCGAGTCTGATCTTTTGCATCAATACGAAGTAAAGTGTGGCCAAACATTGATGATGGGCTATTCATAAATGCAGTTGGAAAAACTAACGTAACCCCTTTAGGGTTTATTATTTTTTGCCACGCCTGTAGTTCTGGGCAATTAAGTTCGGGCCAGTTATTTTTAATTTTTGTTTTTAGCCATTTATAACGTGCAGGAAACTGACAACGATATTGTGTTGTTTTTGGGTCAGTATTTTTACCACTAAATGCAGCTATAGTGGCTTTAAGTTCGTCATATGGGCTTGTTTTACCTGTAGGAGATAAAAAAAACTCAGCACTGTCTACTTCACTTTTCCAATCACCTAATGTGGCCAAGCGGTAGTGACCTAATTTAAGCCAGTAAGGGTGTGTTGCTAATGTATTTGTTTCAATACTTTGAGCGTTTGAGTAAGTACTAAAAAGAGCGAGCAGTAAACCAAATAATATTTTTTTCATAATCACTAAATTACAAAAGCCGCTAGAGAAATACTCCAGCGGCTTTATTTATACGTATAAAACCGGCTAATTTAGCTGATTAAGAAAGAGTATAAGAAGCAAGTTGTGCGTTACTTGCAAGAACAGTGTTTAGGTTTTCTAAAACTGTTTGTGAAGTCACGTTTTCAGAAGTAAATACTGAAGAGAACTGTGCTTGAGCAAGCTTATTGAACGCTGCTTTATCTTGATCTGCAACACCCCAAGCTTCAGCTAGAGTAGCTAAAGTTTCGCCTTCACCTTTTGACATATCACGAGCAAGTTGCTCCATGTTACCGTCAATGAATAAAGCGATTTTTTCTGAAGAAGTTACTGTACCAGTACCATCACAACCAAGAGTACCAAAAGTGATACCAAAAGTTTGGTTACCAGATGTACCATTTGTTGTAGCGCCTAAAATTTTAACGCCTTTACCTTGCTGACCAGCAAATAACATAGAACCAAGACCACAACCAATATCTTGGTCAGCCATTGCGTTTGAGAAAGGAAGTAAAGATAGAGCTGCTACTGCGATTAGTTTTTTCATTTTCATAAATCCATATATGATTGTCTTTATTTAGGGTAAATAAAGTTCGCGGAAGATTCTAACAGACTTGCAGAAAAAAGGAACAGGCTAAAACATGAATATTTTACACTCTAATTTTTAAATATATTAAAGTTAATGTCAGGATAAAAATCAGCCTAGTTTCCACTTTTTATTGAACTGGTGGCGGTTTTTTACTTCTTGGGGCACCTAATAAAATACAAGTATGGCAAATACATACAGATAAAAATGCACTAATACCTAATGCACCGCCATAGCCGTCAAGTTTTGGTACAAGAAATTCAAATAAGATTGAAAATAAAATAGATGAGCTTGCTACAGTATAAATACCAAATCGATGTGGGGCGCTCATACCTATAAATGTGCCGCCAAAAAATACAATTGCGTATAAATCGGGGTTCAAATTTAAAGCGCTAAAAATTAAATAAGCAATAATAGAAAGTGAAGACGACGCTCTAACCCCGTCAAAGCGACTATGCTTAGCTAAATAAAATGTTAAAAAAGCCCCAAGCAGTACAAGTAATGGATATTCAATACTCATAATACAATTCCTTTGGCTAATACAAAAAGTGCCACGCTTGCAAAAGCTACGCTGCCAAGCTTGCCACCAAAACCTGTAAACATATTCATAGTAAGCACATACAAACTTGAGCCAATAAGCGAAATAATAGCAATTTCCCAGTAACTGGTAATTAAATGAGTTGAACACATACCTGCAAAGCTACCAGCATAAATTGCAGCATACGGATGGTTTTTATAAAGTGCAGGAAAAGGAATAAACGAGCCAATAAGCCCCGTTAGCGCAGCAGAAATCACTAAAGGTAATGCAAAAGTAGTGTGCATAGCAAAGCAAGCTACAAAGCCTAAAAAGAAAGTGATGAATTTTAAAAATAAGAATTTAATCATAGCGGCGCATTTTAAACTAATCCTTTTGCGCTTTCTAATACTCTCTAACAAATAAATGTTATAAGTAATTACAAACTTTAAAAACGTGTTTTTTAAACGGATTTTAGGTATTAAATATGCTTAATAGTGCCGCTGTTAATGTTCTATAAATCACAAGTTATGTATAATGGCGATAATTTAATGTATTAAAGTGTTAACCAAGGGTTATTTATGTCTAACTGTTTACATCTGGCTATTCCGGCTGGCGATTTAAAAGTGGCTAAAGCGTTTTATTGTGACGTACTAGGCTGTAAAACGGGTAACAGTGAAGAAGGTCGCTGGGTAGATATAGATTTTTGGGGTAATGAACTTACCTTGCACCAGAGTGTTGAGCGCTTACCAACAGTTCGCCATGATGTAGATATGGGAGCTGTGGCAGTACCTCACTTTGGGATTCACCTATCTGAAGATGAATTTAACGGGTTAAAAATACGTATTGAAGATGCGGGTATTGAATACTTAGATAAACCATATCGCCGATTTATTGGTGATGAGTTTGAGCAAGAAACGTTTTTTATTGAAGATCCAAATGGCAATGTGCTTGAAATGAAAACCATGGTAAATCCAGAGGTTTTATTTAAAAAAGTATAAATGCTGTTGTTTAAGTTAAGCTAAAAAACCACTTTAATAAGTGGTTTTTTTATAACTATTAATCAGTGTTTTGATAAATTAGTTAATATTTACAGGTAAAAAAAATTACGCTACATACATGATTTTTATTCACTCTACAATGTAGGTATAGACACGTAGACTTAATTTCAATTCTCATACTTTATTGTTATTTATGCTGCTTAAACTCATAATTGCACCTTTGCTTATTTTACTAATAACATTCGCCCAAAAACGCTTTGGTAGTTTTGTTAGCGGCATAATTCCTGGCTTGCCTATTACCTCTGGGCCTATTTCTTATTTTATAGCATTAGAGCAAGGTAAATTATTTGCAGCTAACTCAGCGGTGGCCTCTCTTTATGGTATGAGCGGTATAGGCTTATTTTGTTTTAGTTACTTGGTTGTATCACGAAGATTTGGAATGCTTAAATCGCTTTTTACAGCGTTGAGTATTTGGTGCGTATTTAGCGTTATTACTTTATTTTTACCAGTGAATATTATTGTGGCGAGTGTGGTTTCGCTTTGTATTTTACTCGGTTTAACTATTATCTCTACAAAGCTAAATATATCAGTTGATGCAAAACCATTAAATGCCCGCTGGGAGCTTCCGGTAAAAATGATATTAGTGACGAGCTTTATCGTGCTTGTTACGTTTATATCGCAGCATATAGGGTCTGCATGGAGCCGGTTAATATCTACCTTTCCGGTTATTTTAGCGGTAATGGGCAGTGTTGCCCATTTTAGTGACAAACAAGCCTCAACGTTTAAAATTCTTAATGGCGGTATTATTGGTTCATTAGGTGGGTGTGTATTTTTTGCGGTGATTGCGTTTATGTTAAAACATAACTTTATGATTTGGCAGGTGAACGCAACAGCTGCCATTTTCTCAACGTTATTTACTATTATTTTTAGCCAACTTATTAATCGCCAATTTACTAAGCAAGCTTTGCTAAACACCAAAAAAAGCAGTGCTTAAGATTGACTCTCTCGGTTAATTTACATCTCTAAAACCATTACCTAGTTATGTAGTTGAATTAACATTTCACTGGGGGTTTTATTAAAGTGGCGTTTAAATTCGCGGCTAAATTGCGATGGACTGGTATAGCCAACCTTTAATGCGGCTTCGTTGGCTTTGCTTCCACTACTGGTTATAAGCTCTTTAGCCTTAGCTAAGCGTACTTTTTTTAAATACTGCAAAGGTGACTCAAATGTTACTTGCCTAAAAGCACGATGGAACGACGATACGCTCATGTTTACATCTTCAGCCAACCCCTCAACTGTAATTTGATTGGCATAACTACTGTGCATAGTTGAGAGCGTACGGGCGATACGCGCATAATGCCCATCATGCATAGCAAGCCCTATTAAAGTATGTCCTTGTGGACCACAAAGTACACGATATACCAATTCTTTTACTATATCTTCGCCAAAAACATCAGCCTCAATAGGGTTATTAAGCACGCTAAGTAAACGGTGGGTTACTTGCTCCATTGCGCCATCTATTTTAGCCGATTGAACCCCACTCATTTGCCCAGTGGTGAATGGCTTATGTGTACCAATTTGGTTTACTAATTTATGTAACATTACCGGGTTTATATCTATAACAATCCCCATAACAGGCAGGTTGTTATCGGTAAAAGCTTCGCATTCAAGTGGCACAGGTACACCTAAAACAAGGTAGTCGCCTTCACCATATTTTATTTGATGATCAGGAAAATGAATTATCTTATGTCCTTGCCCAACAATAATAATACCTGAGTTATATATAAGTGGTTGGCGCGGCGAGCTTTTACTTGCACGATGAAAGTACACACCTGGAATAATGGTTTCCATGTTGCCTTCAAAGTTAAGTAAATTATTGTGCTCTGCAAATTTTTGCATCATGTTGGCTATTGAGGACATTAAAACTTCTACTATCGTACGAATTTTGCGTAAAATATCAATCTTGACAGTTTTAGGCAAGCTTTTGCGAGTTATTGGGCTTTTTTTATGTTTGTTTTGCCACTAATATGCACTCATTGAAGTTTAGCTTAGTTAGTAACTAAGCATTATATTTAGTATTTAACCGTCACCTAGGAGCAAAATAATGAAATTTAGCTACGTAAACCCAACACTTATCCAGTTCGGCCAAGAACAAATTGCCTCACTAACTGATTTGATCGCAAAGGATCAAAAAGTACTTGTAGTGTACGGCGGCGGTTCAATTAAAAAGAACGGCGTGTACGACCAAGTTGCAGCAGCACTTGAAGGCTTTGACTGGGTTGAGTTTTCGGGCGTTGGCGCTAACCCAACAATTGAAGTGTTAGATCAAGCAGTAAAAATTTGTAAAGAACAAGATATAGACTTTGTACTAGGTGTAGGCGGCGGTTCAGTAATCGACGGCGTTAAATACATTGCAGCATCTGCCGTTTACGATGGCGAAGGTTGGGATATTCCTACTGGTAAGCATAAAGTAACTAGCGCATTACCCATTGGGGCAGTACTTACGCTTCCAGCTACAGGTTCTGAGTCTAACCAAGGTTCTGTTGTGAGCAAAGCTGCGACTAAACAAAAACTTCCGTTTATGTCTCCTGCGGTACAACCTAAGTTTGCGATTATGGACCCTGATGTAATGAAAACATTACCACAGCGCCAACTTGTAAATGGTTTAGTAGATGCATGGGTTCATACGTGTGAGCAGTACCTAACATTCCCTGAAACAGCATTGGTTCAAGAAGGTTACGCAGAGGCGCTTTTAAGAACGCTTAAAACATTAGGCGATAACTTTGAAAACCAAGACGATGCATGGCGCGCAAACCTTATGTGGGCAGCAAACCAAGCACTTAATGGTTTAATTGGTTCTGGTGTATCGCAAGATTGGGCTACGCACATGATTGGCCACGAGCTTACAGCCGCTTACGGTGTTGACCATGCACGCTCACTTGCTATTGTTCAGCCTTCTTTACTGCGCAACCAATTTGCAGTTAAAAAAGCAAAACTAGAGCAAATGGGTAAAAACGTATTTGGTCTTGAGCAATCTGACGACTTAGCTGAGAAAACAATTTTAGCAATTGAAGCGTTTTACCACAGCCTTGACGTAGCGACCCAGCTTACTGAACATGGCGATGATAAAGCCGCTGCTATTGACAATATTATTGGCAAACTTGAAGCACACGGCATGCTAGCACTTGGTGAAAACCAAGCTATTACGCTTAAAGAAAGCCGCGAAATTTTAGAGCAAGCAGTTGCTTAATTTTCAAAGCTAAGCGCTTACTTAAATATACTAAGTTTTAGCGTTAATAAAAACCGCCAACCTTTAGGTTGGCGGTTTTTTTATGGTTGATTATAAATACTGCGTTGCTAATTAACCAATAAAGTCTGTATTAATGTTTTTGAATGATGATAGTAAACTGTGCTCAACGGTTAGAAAAAATCTAACGATTAAATAAATTAAAACAGGACTAAACTCATGAAATTACTAAACACATTACTTAGCTCAAAAGCAGGCGTAGCAGCATTAATTTTACGAGTACCAGTTGGCCTTATTTTAGCGGCGCATGGTGCACAAAAACTATTTGCTTGGTTTGGCGGTTACGGGCTTGAAGGTACAGGTCAATGGATGGCAAGTATTGGTTTAGAGCCTGGCTATTGGTTAGCAATGATGGCAGGTAGCGCTGAGTTTTTTGGTGGCATTGCATTAGCAATTGGTTTGTTAACTCGCCCAGCTGCTGTAGTTGCCGGCTTTACTATGCTGATTGCTATTTTTAGCGTACATATTAGTAATGGCTTATTTATGGCAAATAATGGCTATGAATACGCATTAACGTTACTTGTAGTAACTATAGTTTTAGCAATTCAAGGAGCGGGAAGCTTTTCGCTTGATAACGTATTAGCTAAAAAACTAGCTAATAAATAGAGTTTATTAATTGAAGAATAGCGGCCAATTTGGCCGCTATTTTTGTAGGTTAACTACTAAATTATTTAGCTGAAAAAGTTAAAGAATAACTGTACTGCTTTTGCTCAAGTAAATACTCTTTATGAGTACTAGGGCTCCATGAATCATCGCCACCTACACCCATATGTTGATGATCAATGTGTACATGTACGCAATCATCAGCAATTAGTTCGTTAGTGTGTTTTGCTTGCGTTAGCGTACTTTGCGAATACTCGCTGGCTGCAAACAAAAACGCGCCAGTCACGGTTAAGTTATTAATACTCAGCAATTGGCAATCGCTACGCAGGCCATTATCAGTTGGGAATATATACGGTGTATGTAGCTCATTTAAGCTCAAGCTGTAATAACCTAAACGTGCTGCGGCTTTGCGATCTGGGTAGTTTTCAAAAGGCCCTAAACCTAGCCAGTTTATTTTTGTATCGCTTTGCTTGTTAAGCGTTGTACTTAGCCCTATACGCGGCATTGGTGGCAGAGTATCGTTTAAGTGCACTTCAACATTTAAGCTAATATTACCAGTATTATTGAGGGTATATAACCACTGTGTTTGAGCCTGTAGCACGCCATTAAACTCGTAATTAAATACACAAGTAATACGTATATCAACGCTTGATTGCACTGCGTGAATTGAGCTACATGTGCGCTGCCATTGCCCTATACCTGCACGCAACCAACGAGCTTCCCATGCATTAGGATCTAGGTTGTCTACTTCGCTTACACCAATGTCGTTATCAAGTGGGGCGCGATAAAAGTTATCAACCAATGGGCTATTAATAACCTGAGTATCGTTTTGTAACCACTGCTCTATAAGCCCTGATTGCTTGCTAAAAACAAGTTTAAATTTATCGTTTTCAATACTTAGTTGAGAGTCGGTTTCGCTAACACTTATAGCGTTTTGCTCAGATGATGATACAAATAACTTACTGCTTAAATTGTTACTATTTATAAGCTTAAACTGCTCTGAATCCATAACGTGATTAGCGTTTGCAAAGTGTGAGTCGTTAACTAATGCTACATCTAAATTAAGGTAATATTGCGCACCTTGCTCAAACGCTGTTTTAGTTTTAATAGTTAACGTGTGCGTACTTTGCGGAGCAATATTAAGTACATGCTCGCCTTGCTCAACACAGATGCCATTTTGCATTAACTGCCAAATAAGCTTTTCGTTATCGGTATGTCTAAATACGTAATCGCTAAATACATCAATGGTGTATTGGTTTTGATTTTGCTCACGCAGTGTAAATTGTAAATGTTGCTGGCTGTATTTAGCTTCAAACAGGCTAGGGTGCGGCGTGCGGTCTGGGAACAATAAGCCATTTATACAAAATTGACGGTCATTTAGTTCATCACCAAAGTCGCCGCCGTAAGCCCAATAATGCTTGCCGTTTTCGTCTGTTTTAGATAAACCTTGGTCTACCCAATCCCAAATAAAGCCGCCTTGTAGGCGTGGGTATTCTCTAAATGCTTGCCAGTAATCGTCAAAGCTACCTAGGCTGTTACCCATAGCGTGGGCGTATTCACATAAAATAAGCGGGCGAGTTTCACCTGGTAGGCTTAGCCACTTTTTAATAGAGTATTTAGGTACCGCATCGTCTTTAATATCGGTATCTACACGGGCGTACATTGGGCAAATAATGTCGGTAGCCGTTGTATTTGCGCCGCCGCCTTCGTATTGCACTGGGCGAGAGGGGTCAAAGCTTTTTGACCAGCCGTACATAGCATCATGATTTGCGCCGTGTCCGCATTCGTTGCCCAATGACCAAATAATAATTGAGGCGTGGTTTTTATCGCGCTCAACCATTTGCGTATAACGCGACATAAATGCACCAGCCCACTGCGGATCGCTCGCTAAACGCCCCATAGGAAACATGCCATGGGTTTCTATATTTGCTTCATCAACTACGTATAAACCTAGCTCGTCACACAGTTCGTAAAAACGAGGGTGGTTAGGGTAGTGAGCAGTACGCACGGCATTAAAGTTATTTTGCTTCATCAGCTTAATATCTTCAATCATATCGGCGGTAGTAACTGTATGGCCGTTTTCTGGGTGGTGTTCGTGGCGGTTAACACCGCGAATGAGTAGCGGTTTGCCGTTTAAGCAAAGCTGCCCGTTAAGCATTTCTACTTTTCTAAAGCCAATGTTATAAGCTTCAACGTCGATGGTATTGCCTTGCTCATCAAGCAGACTCACAACGCAGCGGTATAAGTATGGGGTTTCGGCGGTCCATTTTTTAGGGCTTTGTATATCAATTGTTTGAAATACAACATCGCTCCAACCACCTTTTTCATCAACACGTTTATTGTTAGTACTTTGAATTTGCGGCTCACATAGCGCCTGTTCGCCATCAAAAACTTGCACTGCTATTTGATAGTTATTTGGCGCATTAATCGCCGTTTTTATATGTAGCGTTGCATCGCGATAGCAAGCGTCTAAATTGGGGGTTATAAACACATCACGTATTTGATTTTGTGGTTTTGTAAGTAAGTTAACATCGCGAAAAATACCGCTTAGCCACCACATGTCCTGATCTTCTAAATAACTGCCATCGCTCCAACGAATAACCATAACGGCAATAAGGTTAGTGCCTGCAACTAACAGTTCGCTTAAATCAAACTCGCTCGGTAAGCGGCTATCTTGTGAATAACCCACCCATTGTCCGTTACACCACAGGTGAAACGCCGAGTTAACGCCTTCAAAAATAATATGATTACGCTGAGTTAGCTGACTTTCGTTTATATTAAATTCAGTGCGGTAACAGCCTGTAGGGTTATCGCTTGGTACAAAAGGCGGGTTAACTGCAAATGGGTACTTAACATTACAGTAAATAGGTTTATCAAAGCCGTGTAATTGCCAGTTAGAAGGCACTGTAATACTTTGCCAGTTGCTGTTTAGTGTTTCACTTAGCAACGATTCATCAACCGCTTCGGGTTTATCAAATAATTTAAAGTCCCACTGACCGTTTAAACTTTGTTTTTGCGATTGCGTGTTAGTACGGGCATGGTCAACGCTTTTAAATCCATTGAGTGGGCTGTGCGCTTTTACTTGATTAACTTGTACTGAAATTGGGTTTTCCCAATCTCGGCGATTAATTATGTGCTGTAAAGAGGTCATGTTTATCCTATTGCATAAGCGGGCAATTATAATGCGCTAAATATAGCTAAAAATAATCGCAGGGGTTATGCTTAAAGCTCTCCTTTATTTGTCCAAAACTATCATTTTAATTATGCGCTATAACATTAAAGACATACTTG
The DNA here is from genome assembly GCF_015864375.1 of Pseudoalteromonas sp. SWYJZ19. Taxonomy (NCBI): domain Bacteria; kingdom Pseudomonadati; phylum Pseudomonadota; class Gammaproteobacteria; order Alteromonadales; family Pseudoalteromonadaceae; genus Pseudoalteromonas; species Pseudoalteromonas sp. SWYJZ19. Next base: position 72,514 of record NZ_JADYXI010000003.1, on the reverse strand, counting down.
ATATTGGTCCGCGTTGTATAGAACGCTTTATTGATTCACAAACGCTCGCGCAAATGCCAAACCTTGAAATAGCACTTGCGGGTTGCTCAAACCTATCGGGTCGTTATTGCGTAGCACGCTCAGCACCGCTAGAACATACACTTTTTTATACGCTTGCAGGGCAGGGTAATTTAACAACACAAAATGAGCAGTACACACTTAATGCCAATACACTTATTGTGCTACCAGCAAAGCAAAGCTTTGAAGTGAAAATTGATGCTGAACATTGGGATGTTATTTGGTTAAACCTTGCAAATACTAAACGTTGGCAGCATTTAAACTTAGCGCAAGCATTGGTATTAACCGAGCAAAAACTTGAACCGTTACACCTTGCTATGGAGCTTTTATACAGCGAGCCCAATGCTAATTTACGCGAAAGCGTAACGCCTATTTTAAGTCATTACTTAAATGCTACGCTGCAAAATAATTCACAGGGTGCGGCGCATAATCGTTTAATTAGTCTGTTTGAAGAGGTAGATAAGCGCTTGCAGTTTGATTGGACAATAGAGGTAATGTGCGAACATGTGCATTACTCATCGCCGCATTTGCATCGTTTATGCCAAGCGCAATTTGGTAAAAGTCCAATACAACAACTTATTTATTTACGCATTGAACGGGCTAAAAACTTATTGTTAAACACGGCTTGGCCAATTTCGCATGTGGCAAGTTATGTGGGGTACTCTAATATTTTTAATTTTTCCAAACGTTTTAAGAAGTCGGTAGGTGTGTCGCCAAGCGAATTTAGAAAATAACGTTAGCGGCTCTCTACATTTGAATAAATTTAAGGTATTGTGCGATTTCTTAAATTGCATTTTAGAGTTTTAGGTAGGTAATGCGCTCAAACCGTTTTTTAATAGTGATATTATTAGTGCTTGTACACAGCTTTATTAGCTGTGATGGTGCTGCGTATCATTTGCAAGAAGACGTTGATCACGTAACCAGTTCGTTATCGCAAGGCGACTCCACAGCCGATGATAACCAAAGCGATAAAACATCAACTACCGAGATTCATGCCCACCAACATTGCCATTGTGGCTACAACAGCACCTCTAGCCATTCAATAAGCCCAGAGCAAAGTAAAGCAACTTCGCCTGCGTGCTATAACGGGTTAAATTACCCGCCAGATGTACCGCCACCAAATTTTTATAGCTAGCTTTTAATTTTAAATACTTTGTAAAAACGGCCTGCGCTTGTGCGCTATTAGGCTAGTTATTTACATATTTAGGTTGCTTGATCGCGCTTGTTTTTAAAATAGGCGTAGTGATTAAGTTAACTCTGTTTGTTAAAAAACGGACACGCTATATGAATAAAAAACCAATTATGCTGGTGGCGCTAATGTGCGCGCTACCTGCTTTTAGTACTTTGGCGAATGTTAAAACATTAACCCTTAAGCAGGCACTGAGTAATACCGAACAACAAAATCTGGTATTAAAACGCTACCCTTATCATCAAAAAATATTGAGTGCGCTTAAATCTCAAGCTGCACTTTCGCCTAATCCTGAGCTGAGTTTTGAAGCTGAAAACTTTTTAGGAACCCATGGCTCCCATGCGTTTTCGGGGGCGCAGTACACGCTGGCTTTAAGCCAATTAATAGAGCTGGGCGATAAGCGCCAAAGCCGTATTAATTACGCAACCGCCAATATTAAAGCCCAAGCAATACAGTATCAAAATACCCGTTTAGCGTTATTGGCAACCACTGCTGAGCGATACTATCAAGGGCTTAAATTTCAAACATTATTAAGTTTAAATAGTGAACGTAAACAGGTAGTTACCCAGGCGCTTAAAGCGATTGAACAAAGAGCCAATGCGGGTGCTGCGTCGCAAGCTGATGTAACGCGCATGCGTTATGCACTTAGCCAAGTAGAGCTTGATAAAGCCATGCTTAATAGTGAATTTGAGCGAGCAAGTTTATCGCTTAACGAGCTGTGGAGTGAGGAGCAACCCTACGATACTTTTGCTGGCAATATTAATGTAATTACTGCGCTTAAATCAGCACAAGCACTTTTAGATGCGGTTAACCAAGCTCCTGAATTTGCATTATTACAGCAGCAATATTTACAGCAAACAGCCAACTTAACACTACAAAAAGCAAACGGACAAACCGATATTAACGTAGGGGGAGGCGTGCGCTATAACCAGCAAAATGACTCCAGCTCGTTAGTGTTTTCGTTTTCTATGCCACTGCAATTAAGCAATTCTAATAGCGGCAATATTGCAGCTGCAAATAGTCAGCTCATGCTTTTAAATGAGCAGCAAGGGCAATTGCGCATCCAGCTACGCCAGCAAGTACGTACTTTGTACGCTTATTATCAAGGTCGAGCTAATCAGGCAAAGCTATTATCTGATCAAATTATTCCTCAGGCACAAACATTGATTGAGCAAAGCTTAAAAAGTTATCAACGCGGACAAATTTCGGTGTTGCAATTGCTTGATGCTCAACAAGCACTTTTTGATTCTAAACGCACACTTATTACAACTCACGCAGAGCTGTACCAAGTGCTACTTACTCTTGAGCGTTTAACAGGCCAATCTTTAATTGAGACTCATCAATCATGAATAAAAATATAATCGCATTACTAGTATCACTTTCGTTTGCCAGCAGCTTTGTAAGCACAGGTGTATTTGCCTCTGCTGAGCATGGCGAGTCAGGTCATAAAGAAACAGAGCAACACGAGCAAAAGCAAGGTCCACACGGCGGCTTTTTATTAACTGATCCTAAATTAACCCTTGAGCTTAAATTGCAAGAATTTGCAGGTAATGTTGAGCTGCGCGTATACGGCTATAAGCAAAATCAGCCGATTAATATAAACGACTTAAACATAACAATGAGTTTAAAGCGCTTAGTTGAAGCCCCGCAAAATATACAGTTTACAGCTGAGGGCGACTATCTTGTGAGCACGCAATCAATTAACGAACCGCATTCGTTTGCACTTACCGTTACTGCTAATTACAACAGTGAGAGCATTAGCTATGAGTACGATCAACACGAAGGGCAAACCACGTTAACAGAGCGAGCTATTGAGCGCGCAGGCATTAAAACCGAGATAGCGCAAAGTGGTGAAGTAGATATTACCGATACGCTTTTTGGTGTTATTGCTCCAACACAACACGGCACGGTAGAAGTAATGGCGCCGTATGCCGGATTGATCAGTGATATTTTTGTAAGCATTGGTCAAAACGTTAAAAAAGGCGAAGTACTTGCCAATGTAACCAACCGCGAAACACTGCAAAATTACCCCATTAAAAGCCCAATTAGCGGCGTTGTAACCGAGCAATACTTAAAGCGTGGCGAGCTTGCAAGCACCAGCGCACTTATGCAGGTAGTTAACCTTGATAAAGTATGGGTTGAGTTATCGGCTTTTCCTGAAAACATTGAAAAACTCGCCATTGGTCAAAGCGCTAAAGTGTACGACTTGCATCACCATTTAAATACGCAAGGAAAAGTGTTTTTTATAGCCCCAATGATGACTGGCGGGCACATAGCGCGCGCCCGTATAGAGCTTAATAATCCAGACGGGCATTGGCGCCCAGGCATGCATATAAATAGCGATGTAAGTGTGGCTAAAATAAATGCCAGCGTGCGTGTAAAGCCACGAGCAATTCAAGAGTTTAACGGTCAACCCAGTGTGTTTGTTCGTAAAAACAATGTATTTGAAGTGCGCCCCGTTACCTTAGGTGCAAAAAATAGCGAGTGGGTAGAAGTACTTACAGGCTTAAACGCAGGTAGCGAATACGTAACAGACAATAGTTATGTCATTAAAGCCGATATTTTAAAAAGCGGCGCAAGCCACGCTCACTAGGAGGCACCATGATTAATTGGATAGTTTCTTTTGCGGTTAAACGCCGCATGCTGGTGCTTGCGCTTACATTTTTATTTGCTGGATTTGGTGTATACAACATTCAAAATTTAGCGGTAGACGCAGTACCCGATATAACTAACGTACAAGTGCAAATTAATACCAAAGCGCAGGGCTTTACGCCATTAGAGGTAGAGCAGCGCATTACCTATTTGGTAGAAACCGCCATGGCGGGCATACCTAAGCTTGACTACACCCGTTCGCTTTCGCGTTATGGGCTTTCACAAGTAACGGTTATTTTTAATGAAGGCACCGATATTTATTGGGCGCGTCAGCAAATTGGTGAGCGTATTCAAAGTATTCGCTCCGACTTACCTAATAACGTAGAGCCAAACTTGGGTCCTATTGCCAGTGGTTTAGGCGAAATATTTACTTATAGTGTGCACGCCGCGCCTAATGCGTTAAAAGAAGATGGCACTGCTTACAACGCCGAAGACTTACGTACTTTACAAGATTGGGTTATTCGTCCGCAGCTTTTAAAAGTAAAAGGCGTAACCGAAATAAACAGCCAAGGTGGTTTTGAGCGCCAATACCAAGTAGCGCCAGTGCCCGAAAAACTCATTGCCTATAAGCTTACTATTAGCGATGTAATTAGTGCACTTGAGGTTAATAACAGTAACCGAGGCGCAGGCTATATTGAGCGCTTTGACGGGCAATATTTAGTACGCTCGCCTGGGCAGCTTAAAACGCTAGAAGACATAGCCAATACCGTTATAGCTAAGCGCGACGATGCACCTGTACGCATTAAAGATGTGGCTAACGTGCTTTTAGGCAAAGAGCTTAGAACCGGCGCGGCCACTTATAACGGCGAAGAAACCGTGCTCGGCACCGCCATGATGCTAATTGGCGAAAACAGCCGCATAGTGGCAAAAGCCATGGCTGATAAGTTAGTTGATGTGCAAAAAAGCTTACCCGCTGGCGTTATTGTTGAGGCAGTTTACGACCGTACAACTCTTGTTGATAAAACCATAGCAACCGTGCAAACCAACTTATTTGAAGGTGCCGTTTTAGTGATAGTTATTTTGCTATTACTGCTGGGTAATGTAACGGGCGCGCTTATTACGGCAATGGTTATTCCGTTAAGTATGTTGTTTGCCGTTACAGGTATGGTGGGTAATCGCGTATCGGGTAACCTAATGAGCCTAGGTGCAATCGACTTTGGTTTAATTGTTGATGGCGCTGTAATTGTAGTTGAAAACTGCCTGCGCCAATTAGGTATGGCTCAGCATAAACATGGCAGGCTACTTACCTTAAACGAGCGTTTAAATGTAGTGACCGCAGCCACCAAAGAAGTATTTACACCGGCTGTATTTGGCATTGTTATTATTATGCTGGTTTACTTACCTTTATTTGCACTAAGCGGCGTTGAAGGCAAAATGTTTCAGCCAATGGCATTTACTGTAGTTGCGGCGTTAATTGGCGCGCTTATATTTGGCGTTACCTTTGTACCCGCTGCTATTGCAGTGTTTGTTCGCGGTAAGGTTGATGAAACCGAAAACGCAGTCATGCGCGGCGTTAAAAAAGTGTATAAGCCATTACTTGGTATATCGCTTAAATTACCGTGGCTGATGGTGGGTATTGCCACTGCATTAGTATTAGTGCTTGGTTTTAAAGTTAAAAACATGGGCGCAGAATTTTTACCGAAACTTGATGAGGGGGATATTGCTATGCACGCGCTGCGCATTACTGGCACCGGTATTGAGCAATCTGTGCAAATGCAAAAAGAGCTTGAGCAAGCCATATTAGATCAGCCTGAGGTTGCTAACGTATTTTCAAAAATTGGTACTGCCGATGTAGCAAGCGATCCTATGCCGCCCAATGTTGCCGATACTTTTTTAATACTTAAACCGCAAGAAGAGTGGCCTAATCCAGCACTTACTAAAGCAGAATTGGTTCAGCAAATTCGTACCCGTGTTAACGATGTCCCTGGTAATAATTACGAATTTACACAACCAATAGAAATGCGCTTTAATGAGTTAATTGCTGGCGTGCGCGCCGATGTGGCACTGCGTATTTATGGTGACGACTTAAGCGTACTTAAAGAGTTTGGCGAAAAAGCCACAGGGCTAATGCGTAATATTGCAGGTGCTACCGATGTACGTTTGGAGCAAATGGAAGGATTGCCAACACTTTCGGTAACACCAATGCGCGACCATATGGCGTTATTGGGTTTAAGCGTAAACGATATTCAACAGACACTTGCCGCCGCTGTTGGTGGTGTGCAAACCGGACTAATTTACGAAGGCGATAAACGTTTTTCGTTATTAGTACGCCTTGATAAACGTTGGTCTAGCGATGTATCAGCACTTGCTCGTTTGCCAGTTGCTTTACCTAAAGATAGTAACCCAGAACTTGCGTTTGTACCGCTTGGCGAAGTGGCAACAATTAGCATTGAAAAAGGGCCTAATCAAATAAACCGCGAAAGCGGTAAACGTAACGTAGTGGTAACTGCCAATGTGGAAGGGCGCGATTTAGCAAGCTTTGTAAGTGATGCGCAAGCAAGCATGAATGAATCACTTAACTTACCAAGTGGCTATTGGCTTGAATACGGCGGCACGTTTGAGCAGCTACAATCAGCAAGTAAGCGATTGTCGTTGGTTGTGCCGGTCACTTTACTGCTTATATTTGGCTTACTGTATAGCGCCTTTGGATCGCTTCGTGATTCATTGATTATATTTAGTGGTGTGCCACTGGCATTAACGGGTGGTGTGCTTGCGTTATTGCTGCGCGATATGCCGCTTTCAATATCAGCGGGTGTCGGCTTTATTGCCCTAAGTGGTGTCGCGGTATTAAACGGCGTAGTTATGCTGTCGTTTATAAAGCAGTTACGAAGCGATGGTTTAAGTTTGTTTGATGCAATTCACAGCGGTGCATTACAGCGCTTGCGCCCAGTACTGATGACGGCGCTGGTGGCAAGTTTAGGCTTTATACCTATGGCGCTTAATTCGGGAACGGGTTCTGAAATGCAAAAACCTCTCGCGACAGTAGTGGTTGGCGGGATTATTTCATCAACTTTACTGACACTGTTAATATTGCCTGCGCTTTATAAGTTAGTACATTCTAAATTTACTAAAAAAGCAGAAGCTGAATTAGCTTAAATACTAGCTACTGATAATGTAATAAAAAAAGCAGCTGTACTTACAGCTGCTTTTTTATTTGGGTATTATTTAGCAAAAATACTACATTAATTATATTGAAAAAGATTATCCCAACGCTCATCTAATATCGTTTTTGCGTGTTCTAAATTGATTGCGCTATACACATCACTAGTGCACGTTACCAAACGCATACGTACCAGCTTTTCAAGTGCGTCGCTAATTTCAAAATCAAGATCGCACTGGTATTTGCTTTTAAACCAATGCTCTATTTGTTCATCAAGCGTTTGGGCGGTTAAGCCGCTTTCTGATTTTAGTAAAAAGGTATACGCAAGCAGGGCTTCTTTTATGTCTTCTTCTTCGGCAGCGTCAATAAGCGTGTGAAAAACACCCGCGTTATTATCAAGGTTTTTAAAGTAGAGGTTATCGCTAAGCGCTTTCATAAATTTAATTTTACGGTTTTTAAACTTACTCCATTCTTTAAAAATAAAGCTGCCAAATACTCCCATGCCAATAGCAAAGGTAATAAAATGTTGTTGGGTCATTTCTACAGCTTCACTTCTAAAACCACCCCAAAAAGCAAACAGAGCAAGCAATAATACGATTGATGCGCCAAGTTTAGTTATAAGTACCACTGCACCGCCAACTAAAGCCGATGAGCCAATAATTGCTTTATCAATAGGGCGCATGCGTACTTCGCTATTAGGAAATAGCATTTCGAGATCGGCCTTTGGCACATTTTGAAACAGCTTTACTATGGTTGAGCTTGGCTCAAATCCCATTGGCGTTTTATTTTTAGCTTCAAAATAAGCGCTGTCTTTAAAGCGAATAAACACGGCAACACGGTCGTAATTAGTAAAGTGCAGCGGTTTTTTACGAAGGCCCCAAAAGCTGGTAATGGTTTCAGTGAGTTGCGACTCGCCACGGCGATAAAAAACCACTTCTTCAAAGTCGTCAAATTCAACTTCAAGGCGCACCTTAAATAGTGACTCTTCGTTTAATGCATCTTGTAAGTCTTCATTGGTGATCACTTCAAAATTAGCGGCATTAAGCACCTTAGCAAAATCTTTAGCAAACTCATGTTGGCACTGCGCTTTTTGATCCGCCGATACTGGCGCTAACGATCGCGTGTCACTGTTGGGATCAAAAGGGGCGTAGTTGTTTTTAAGTGACTCAAGTGTTGAGTGATAATCGTAATGAATAAGGCTTGCTAGTAAATCGCAAAATTGTTTAAACGATGTTTTTTGTGTACTGCTTTTAAGCTCTTCGCTACACATATCAACAATATCTTGCTTTCTAAAGGGAATAAAACGCGCACTTTGCATAAATTAATAACTACTGTGATAGGGAATCTAACTGCATGGGCACATAATAAAATATTCTTATGGATATTACTAATTTGTTAATGCAGTAGGGCGTGATAAATTTAGTACTGTGTTTTCAGCGTGTATTAACCTAAATATGTAATTATTAGCTCATTGAATACTCTTGTTCTTACTGATAAGTGAAAAGGATTTACTATGGCCATTCAAAAAAAGCTAAAAGAAAAAACGCGTAATTTTATTGACTCTAAGCATATGCTTAGCGGTATTACTGTGGCATCATTTTTAGAGTCAACCATAGTTCCTATTCCACTCGAAGCTGTATTAGTACCACTAATGCAAGCTCGTCGTGAAAAGCTATGGCTTATTGCGCTAATGGCTACTTTAGGCTGCATAGTGGGCGCATTGTTTGGTTATGCGTTGGGTTATTATTTATTTGATGCGGTTGGCGATTGGATTATTAATACGTTTTCGAGCCCTGAGCAATTTGAAAACGTTAAACAGCAAATGCAAGATCAAGGTTTTTGGTTTGTAATAACACTAGGCATAGTGCCTATTCCGTTTCAAATAGCGATGCTTGCAGCTGGCGCGACTAAGTACTCTATTTGGCTGTTTTTGTTGGCCTCGGGTATTGCGCGTTCTATTCGTTACTTTGGTCTGGCTATTATTGTTTATTATGCAGGTAATGAAGCTGAGCGAATCATTAGTAAACATAAAACTAAGGCAATGGTTTTAATAACCTTACTTGTGTTAGGAGTTTGGGGATTAAGTTTGGTGATTTAAGCTCATTATTAAAGGTTATTAACCAGCTTATTCTAATAAGCCTTTTTGGTAATGTGCTATAGTTTTTTAATATAGTATCGAAAAGCTTAGGGTTAATATGATTGAAACTGTAAAACTCACTATCAGGCTTTCTAATTTTTTTAAAATGAGCTGGAAAAATAAAACTGTAAGCCTATTTTTATTAGCTTATATTGTTATTTTTTCAGCCTACTCCCTAACTAACTTTCCTCCTTTACAAGTTCAAAATAATGTTTACGGTTTTACTACCGATTTTATTAATTTAATTGTTCTTATTTTTTTATTTTGGATGGTTCAGTGCTCCAAACTTTCAAAGCTTGCATATACATTTTCGACTCTCGGATTAATGCTTTGGTCCATGGGTAATACAGCTGATTTAATCGATGAGATAGTGAGACAGCCTTACTGGGTAAGTATTTATTTTGAAGATTTATGCAGAACCAGCGGCATGCTTTTAACTTCCTATGGTTTATTTAAAACGATGCGCTTTGTACAAAGTATTAATAATCGATTAGCGCGTGAGCTAATTATTGATGATTTAACCAAGGTACATAACAGACGTTATTTTTATCAGCACGCTAAAGATGCTCAGAACTCGCCTTACGTTATTTTAATTATCGATATAGACCACTTTAAAGCTATTAATGACGAATTTGGTCACGATGTCGGTGATTTAGTACTTAAAGAATTAGCAACCAAATATGACAATGCTTTTGTACATAATAATAAATTTTCTCGCTTAGGTGGTGAGGAGTTTGGTGGCTACTTACCTATAAGCAACATGTTGCAAGCTTGTGATTTTTCACAGCAATTAATTACCATTGCGCATACTATTAATATTCAAAATATTCGCCACTTAACAGTGAGTATAGGTGTTGCAATGCAAATGCCTAATGAGCCTTTAGATAAAGTAATGAAACGCGCCGACCAAGCTTTATATTTAGCTAAAAAGAATGGTCGAGATCGTTTTGAAGTTGCCCCGTAAGCGTTTTTAATTATATAAAAACACGTCCTTATTGTTTGCACATTTACTACACTTTTTAACGTTTTCGTAAGGAAATGTCAGTGAGGGTAATGCTTTGTAAATCATGAAATTAAAATAGAATGTTTGGGTCATAATGGGGATATTAATAATAAGGAATAACCTTAATGACCAACTCCCTTTTAAAAGCTGCATTACCCTTAACTCTAATTACTGTTTTGTCGGGCTGTGGCTCTGATGATAGCTCAAGCTCAACAGGCTACATTCAAATGTATAATGGCTCGTATAACAGCCCATACACACGTCTATTTGTTGAAGAAACAGAACGTTCAGGCGCTGATTTTGCCGATGTAACTACTCGCCATAACTACAGCACAGGCACTTATGATGTAAGTTTTGAGTACCTAGATGCTAACGACAGCTATATAACAATTAGCGACCAAGAAATTTCTATTAAAGGTGACAAAACACAGTTAGTAGTAATGAGCGGCAATTTTGATGAGCCTACATTTACAGAGCTTAGCGTACCTATTACAAGCGATACGGGTGAGTTTAACTTAGGGTTTTATAATATTGCAGGGGAGGATACTAACTACGATATTTACTTAGCAACTGATGATGGCGTATTTGAAAGCGCGACACTTTTTTCATCGGCTCAATATTTAAGTGAGTTAGATCTGCAAAGCGTTGATGAAGGTTATTACACTATTTACATAACCGAAGCGGGCAGCAGTGATGTTGTGTACGAGTCGTCATCTGTTTATTTATACGACGAAGCAAGCTATGTAGCAATGATCCGCCCAAGTTACGCTACAGAAGAAGGCGGTATTACGCTTGATGTAGTAACCGATAACAACTACGTTACTGAGCTTAAACATCAATCTGCCCTGGGGCAATTACGTTTTATAAATACGGTTGATGACTACTCGCCAGTGAGCTTTTCTGCTACACGCGGTACAACTGTAAACACAACAAATATAGTCGCTAGTGACTCTTATACCGATTATGTTGAACTTTCGCCTAATAGTTACAGCGTAGCGATGTACGACGAAGAAGGTACAAAACTAGCTGATAACTTTTTAATGACGCTAGAGCGTGAGCAAAGTGCGGTGGGTATTTTTTATAACGACGTTGATAACGGTTTACGTATGTTGAGCGTTGAAGAAAACCTAACACCAAGTAGTTACAGCCATACGGTATCGGTTGTAAACCTAATTGAAAGCTACGCAGGGCAATCGGTTTCAGATGTAGATGTGTACTTTACACTTAACGGCGAAACGGTAGACGACACCAGTAACGTAGTCGATGGCCTAGATAAGTATGACCAAGAAGAGCAGGTTGTAGATAACGAAATTTACACGGTTTATGTTGTATATGAAGATAATGGCCAGCAAATTGTGCTTATTCAGCAAAGCGATATGGACTTTACACAAGAGGGTAACTACATATTGATTTTAGAGCATGATGAAACAACAAGCTCAGGTTATAAAATGACCCTAGAGCGCACTATTACCGATAGTGTTGAATAAATCTAAACATATTAAGTAGCATAAAGCCTAAGCACTTTAAGTACTTAGGCTTTTTTATTGAACAAAATTTACCTACTCATTAATAATTAGGTACACTCAGGGCATAATAATTAATAAGAGTGTGCCATGGATGATTTAGTTGGGTTAGCCGTCATAGTAATACTGGTTGTAGTTGCCGGTGCTATTTGCGGCTTAATAGCGCTAGTGCAGTTAAATGGATTAAAACAAGAAGTGGCTGTTTTAAGAGCCAAAATAACACATCTACAAACACATAAATCGATATCGCAAAGAGAACCTCAAAGTGAAGCATCTACGGCTCAGGCAGCGCTTTCAAGATCAGAGCCTATTGCTCATAAAGCACAGCCAAACTTAACGTCCCAAAACTTGTCGCCACCTGTAATAAATCAGCCATCAGCGCCTCCTAAAAAAGCCAAACCAGCTGAAGCATCAGCCATAGAATTACTATTTAATAAATTACGTGCAGGGTTTGAAGAGAACTGGATGACCTGGATAGGCGCAATAGCGCTTGCGTTTGGGGGCATATTTTTAGCTAAATATAGCCTAGAAGCGGGGTTACTATCGCCTGTAATGAGGCTGAGTTTAGGCGGCTTATTTGGGCTTGGCCTAATTGCAGCCGCGGCTTATTTACACCATAAACGCATTGTATTTGAAGGCTTTAATAATTACATACCCGCAGCGCTTGCAAGCGGCGGGTTTATTACCTGTTTTGCTTTAACGCTTTTAGCTTACAGTAGCTACGATATGCTTAGCTCTACCGTGGCATTTTTTGCACTGGCAGCTATTGCAATTAGCGCAAGTGCAATGGCGCTTAGGCTCGGCCCATTATTGGCTGTACTAGGTATTATTGGCGCTTATAGTGTACCAATATGGGTTAGCACTGGCAGTGGTAACTTGTTTGCATTATTTATGTATGTTGGCTTTGTAAGTTTGTCAGCCGCGTTAGTTGCACATAAAGTACAACGTATTTGGCTATGGTATTTACTATGGGCTGGGCACATTGGCTGGTATTTAGTTGGTTTTACGCTACTTAAAGTTAATACCGTTTGGTTAATGGGAACGTTTGCTCTACTGAGTATTATTGGGTTAATTGCTATACCGCGATTGGGCTTAAAATTGAATGTTATAGAGCACCGCCCACACAGTTTAAAACGCTTAATTAAAGTGCTTCCAGATCATGCATTATTACTCGCCTTTATAGCGCCCTTATTATTTACCATGCTAATAAGTCACTTTGATATGCAGTGGCAAACAATCGGTGTGTTGAGTATTGTACTAATGTTATTTTTAGTCCTTAAAAATAGCCGCTGGGATATTTGGCAAGCAGTAGCATTAGCAAGTGCAGCGCTATTGGTTATAAGTGCTGAGCGCACGCACCTTTCGCCAAACCTATTTGATGATGCGCTCTTTATATTCAAAAATGAATACGGTTTGGGTTTATTACTCGGATTGTTACTTACCACTTTTGGGCTTTATTACGGTAAAAAACAGATTAAGCGTTTAGCGTTTCATATTACGGGGGCATTTAGTGTATTTGTAATGATAGCGACTTTATATACGCTTATTCCTAATTCTGCGTTAAGTACTGCATATCCACTTTGGGCCGTTGTATTGTTTGTAGTGGCGGCTATTTTAATAAAGTGTGCGCAGCATAATACAACGCTTTTTCAGCGTTTTACCTACTGGGTAGGGGCTAATGCCAATATTACGTTAGCAATTACCATGCTACTAAGTGACAGCGGCTTAACCATTGCTCTTGCTGTGCAAGTGTTACTTATAAGCGTACTTATTAAGCGCTATAACGTGCCTATGCCGCATTGGCCTATAAAAGCCTTGGTTGCTGTGTTATTACTGCGCTTAACGCTTTCACCTTGGACGCCAAGTTACGATGCACTTACGGTATTTGGTTTGCATTGGAGTATTGTGGTTTATCCGTTATGTATCGCGTTATTTTTTGCCGCAGCTAAGTGCTTTGACTCATCAAAACTTAAAATATGGCTGGAAGGTGCAGCCCTTCATTGTTTAGCGCTTTTTATTACAACCGAAACAAGTTATCAGTTAGTAGGGCATTATCCGCAATTTGATTCACTTAACTTTTACGAACAAATACTCCTTACCTGTAACTGGCTGGCATTAGGGTGTGTGTATTTACACAGAGCAAAACTTGCCGGTACTTTAGCTAAGTTATACCAAGTGGCGGGCTTTGCACTTGTAGGGTTAGCAGGGCTTTTTGCTATTAAAACACTGCTTGACGACAACCCATTATTTGAATCACTTTACATAGGTGAGCTGCCAATATTTAACTGGTTATTACTATTGTGGTTAGTACCTGCAGGATTAACGCTTTGGCTGGCCAAGCTTGTAAAACCAATAAACGCTAAAGCTACGCCATTTATATTGGCCGTTGCAGGTGGGTTTATATTATTGGCAATAAACAGCTTTATTCGCCAATACTGGCAAGGGCCTTATATTTACTTATCAAAAGGGGCGAGCAATGCAGAGCTCTATAGCTACTCTATTATTTGGTTAGTATTGGGTGCGGGTACTGTTATTTTTGGTCATTTAAAAAATCAATTATTAATACAAAAAGTAGGCTTAGGCTTACTAGCTGCAGTTATTGTTAAAGTGTTTTTAATTGATATGGCTAACTTGGAGGGCTTACTTAAAGCGCTTTCGTTTATTGGATTAGGGCTTTCGTTGGTGGGGTTAAGTTGGTTGTTTCAAAAGCTTAGAAGCCGAGTAAATCCAGTTTAACTTTATGAATACTTTATAAAGCAAAGCCCAGTGAAGATACTGGGCTTTTTGTTTTACGCTATTACTTGATAGCTTTTAACTAGAGCACTTTTTACTAGAATACTTTTAACTAGATGACTATGTACTGTGATTAAGCAGTGCCTTTAGTTTGCCCGGTTTAATTGGTTTACTTAAATAATGAATATTAGCGGCTTTGGTTTCTTGTTTAAGCTCGGTGTCGCGTACTGCGGTAATTAAAATAGCGGGTACTTGGCTTTGCCAAATTTCGCGCAGGGTTTTAATTAGCGTTATGCCATCGCAGTCATTGCCTAATTGGTAGTCCATTAAAATAACATCGGGTGCACCGTTTTCTTTAGCATGCGCCAGTACATTATTTACATTATCAAATAGCGTGTAATTAGCTTGCCACTTTTTAAGTAAGCTTGCCATTGCAGCTAGGTTTTCAGGGTCGTCGTCTACGGCAACAATATTAATTGCTGCACGGTTTTCTATTAGGCTGTTTGTCGTACTTTTTTGTTGTACAAACGGCTCGTCACCATAAGGTACCTCAATGCTAAAACGGCTACCTTTATTTGGCTCAGAATGCACATCAAGCGGCAAACTTAATAAGTCAGCCATACGTTTTACAACACCTAAGCCTAAGCCTACGCCTTTGTTATCGCCCGACTCAACACGGTAAAAGTCGTTAAATATTTTAGCTTGCTCTACTTCGCTAATACCAGGGCCTGTATCCCATACTTCTATTCGTAAATTGTGCTTTCGGTTCCTACAGGCAATTAATACACGGCCATTATCGGTGTATTTAACTGCATTAGAGACCAAGTTTTGAATAATTCGGCGCAAATAGGTTATATCGCTATGCACAATTTGCTGGTTAGAACGCACACTAAGCTTAAGGCCTTTATCACTTGATAAAATAGCGTATTCACTTTGCAATGGCGCTAAAATATCTTCAATATAAAAGTGGCGAGGAGTTGGGGTCATAGCGCCTTGTTCTAGCTTGGCTATTTCAAGTAGTGCCGACATTAAATGCACGGTTGAATCGAGACTGTCGCCTAATTTTTCAAAGCTGTTTTGGTTAGTGCTGTCGAGTTGCTTTTCGTCAATGGCAGCAAGGTATAAACGTGCTGCGTTTAACGGCTGTAAAATGTCGTGGCTCGCCAGTGCTAGAAAGCGCGTTTTACTGTCGTTGGCTTGCTCAGCTTCTCGTTTGGCTAAAGTAAGTGCTTGCTCGGTTTGTACACGGCTATCTATTTGAGCTTGTAAGTCTCTATTAATGGTTTGCACTTCTTGAGTTCGCGCTTCTATGCGGTTTTCAAGATCCATGTTTACTTCTTCAAGCGCATTTTGCGTACTTATGTGATTGGTAATATCCGAAAAGCTGGTAACAAATCCGCCATCGGGCAGCGGATTACCAATCATTTCGTATACTTGGCCATTACGACGGTGGCGAATAAAGTGATGCGAGCTGCCGTATTTTAAATGCTGCACACGTTTTTCTACTTGGCGTTCTATTTCGCCAGGGCCACATTCACCACGGTTAGCGTTGTATCTAATAATATCTTCTATGGGTTGGCCTACTTCTAAAAATCCTTCAGGATAGCCAAACATTTCGCTGTAGCGTTTATTCCAAGCTACTAGCTTTAAATCTTTATCGACAACTGAAATACCATGGCTTAAATTTTCGAGTGAGGTAAATAACAGATTTTGATTAAATTGCAACGCTTGTGTGGTTTCGTCAAAAAAGTTTACAACTTCTTCAAACGCCATACGCTTACCCGACGATACCGTATGTATTAATGCTTGTGCGGAAGATGCGCCCAGCACGCCTGTTAACGCGCGTTCGCAGTAGGCTATAAATTCAGGCTCTGGGTGTGCGTTGTTATCGCTTAAGTGATGGGCGAGTGCGTAATGCGCCAATACTTGTTGGCTGCGCTGAATACCTAAAAAGGTTTGTAGTAGTATTTTAAAGTCGTAAACAGTGGCTTTTACGTCTTTATTTAAGCGCCTTGATAAAATAGCCTGATCTTTAGGGTTAACAAAAGCAGCTGCCTGAATCTTATCAATTAAGCGCTCCTCAGCCCCAAGTGAAAAACTAATATAACACCCAATATTGGCAAACAAAGCTATCAAGGTTCCACGCGTTATAAGCGTTTGTTGTAGCTCGCTATCAAGCGTTGCTCCGGCATCGAGTATTGGCAGCATTAAAAATAGTACCCAGCAAATAAAGCCCGCTACTAAACCTGCATAAACCCCATAAGCATGGCCTTTTCGCCAGTATAAACCGCCCACAATAGCGGGTAATAATTGAGTAACAAGTGAAAAAGCAACTAAGCCCATACTTGCCAGCGCGCTGCTATGGCCAAACCATTGTTGATAGAAATAGGCCAAAATTAATATGCCTGCAATAGCAAAGCGCCTTACAAGTAAAATTCGAGACTTATAACTGGTAGTAATTAAGTTGCGTTTAAATTTACGACGTAGCATTAGGGGTAATACCACATCGTTTGAAATCATCGTGCTTAATGTAAGCGTTGCTACCACTATCATTGCGGTGGCGGCCGATAAACCACCTATAAATACAAAGGTAGTTAAAAAGGCGTTGTCGTTAATTAACGGTAGGGCAAGTACAAAGCTGTCGGGTGAATAGCCGCTGCCAATTTCAGGATGAATTGCCGCAGTCGCAATAGGTAAAATCATTGCGGCAGTTAATAGTAAATACAGCGGGAAAGCCCAGCGAGCGGTAAGTAAGTGGCGTTTGTTTTGATTGTCGACCACGGTTACATGGAACTGGCGTGGTAAACATATAATAGCCGCCGCAGCCATTAAAGACTGGCCAATAAAGTTAAAACTAAAAAAGTTAAAGTCGCTCCAATGAGCCCAAATCGACTCGGTTACTTTATTTGAAGTAGGCTCTGGCATATTAAATAAGGTGTAAACAGCAAGGCCTGCTACAGCAATAAGTGCAATAAGTTTAATCATCGATTCAAACGCGACAGCAAGCATTAACCCAGAGCGATACTCTGTTACGTCCACTTTGCGGGTACCAAAAAATATTGCAAATAAGGCCATAATTAATGTGGCAGAAAGCGCGAGCATATCGCCTGATATTTTATTACTGTTTTGCAAAAGTAAAAAGCTAGTACTAAGCGCTTTTAATTGCAGTGCAATATAGGGAATAGTCGCTAGTAAGGCGATTACAGTAACCATAATAGCGGTAGTTTGGCGTTTGCCGTAACGAGCTGAAATAAAGTCAGCAATAGTGGTTATGTTTTGTTTTTTGCTTACCAGTACCAGCTTACGTAAAAACCCTTGGCCGAATAAAAACAGCAGCGCAGGCCCCAATAATATTGGCAAATAACTCCAACTGCTGGTGGCGGCTGTACCCACTGAGCCGTAGTAAGTCCAAGAGGTACAGTAAATCCCAAGTGAGAGTGAATACACAAAAGGGTGATGGCTAATACGCTTCGCCAAAGGGGTTGTTTTATCGCCCCAATTGGCGAGCCAAAACAGCACACCTATATAACTTAAAGCAACAATAATGAGTACGGCAGTCATGTTGTTATTAAACCTTATTATTTTAAATAGTCCCTCAACCCTATGAGGGATTAACACAATACCAGAACTGAGGTTAAGTGTGAGGCTTGAATTTAAAATAAAACTTTCATTTTATTTCTATCTTATTGAATATTAATAACAAAAATAAAATCATCTCAAGCATTAGACTAATGTCGCATTAATAACCAACTTACCAATTTAATAGTAAAGCCAATTCAAAAAATTAAGCTAACCAATTGAAATAAAATGAAAATGTATAAAATACGTTTGAATGATAAATACAGTTTACGTAAACGTTAACAAGCTGTTACGACTATGGTCTCAATTCAATATGTAACCAGCGTTGCTAAATTGGTAAGCGAAGATAAAAAACCACTCATCGCGATATTGCGGTGCTTAAAGGGGAAAACAAAAATGGCTTTTAAAGATGAAGAACAAGCAAAAGCTTATTGGGCAGAAAACATTTCGCTGTTATTTAAACTATTAGCAGTGTGGTTTATCGTGTCTTTCGGCTTTGGCATATTACTGGTTGATGTACTTAATGAAGTGCGTTTTTTTGGGTTTAAACTTGGCTTCTGGTTCGCCCAGCAAGGCGCGATTTATACCTTTGTTGCTTTGATTTTTGTGTACGTTTTCAAAATGAATACGTTAGATAAAAAATACGGCGTAGACGAATAGGAGCTAAGCAATGGATGTTCAAACACTCACGTTTATAATTGTTGGTTTAAGCTTTGCGCTTTATATCGGCATAGCAATTTGGGCCCGTGCGGGTTCAACTAAAGAGTTTTATGTAGCAGGCGGCGGCGTACCTCCTCTTGCTAATGGTATGGCAACGGCTGCTGATTGGATGAGTGCCGCGTCGTTTATTTCAATGGCGGGTATTATTTCGTTTGCAGGTTACGATGGCAGCGTTTACTTAATGGGGTGGACAGGTGGTTATGTACTATTAGCCATGTGTTTAGCGCCTTACTTACGTAAATTCGGCAAGTTTACTGTGCCAGACTTTATTGGCGACCGTTACTACTCACGCACCGCGCGTTTAGTGGCAATTGTATGTGCCATATTCATTTGTTTTACTTACATTGCAGGGCAAATGCGTGGCGTAGGCGTCGTATTTTCACGCTTTTTAGAAGTAGAAATTGAAACCGGTGTTTACATTGGTATGGTGATTGTATTCTTTTATGCGGTACTTGGCGGCATGAAAGGCATTACCTACACACAAGTAGCGCAGTATTGTGTACTTGTATTTGCCTACCTTGTACCAGCCATTTTTATCTCGATGATGATGACGGGTCATTTCTTCCCACAAACCGGTTTTGGTGCCACATTAATTGGCAGCGATGGCGTGTACGTACTTGATAAACTAGACGGCTTAAGCGCTGAACTTGGTTTTGCGCAATATACCGAAGGCTCTAAGAGCATGATTGACGTGTTCGCTATTACTGGCGCGTTAATGGTAGGTACTGCTGGTTTACCACATGTAATTGTTCGCTTTTTCACTGTACCTCGCGTAAAAGACACGCGTATTTCTGCAGCATGGACACTTGTGTTCATCGCGATTGTTTATACTACAGCACCTGCGGTTGCAGCCTTTGCTCGAGTAAACATGGTTGATACTATTAATGGTAAAGACGGTAGCGGTACAGCTTACGCAGAAGCACCTGGATGGATTAAAAACTGGGAACGCACAGGTTTAATTACATTTGATGATAAAAACGGCGATGGCAAAATGTTCTACACGGCGGGTAAAATCACCGATCCGAACAGTGCTAACGAAGTAAACGTAGACCGCGACATTATGGTATTAGCAAATCCAGAGATTGCTAACTTACCAGCATGGGTAATTGCACTTGTAGCTGCTGGTGGTATTGCCGCTGCACTTTCTACAACAGCAGGTTTACTACTGGTTATTTCGACCTCCGTTTCGCACGATTTACTCAAGCGAACTCTCAAGCCCGATATTACTGACAAGCAAGAGTTACTTGCAGCGAGGTTGGCAGCCATGGTCGCTATTGTTATCTCCGCGTACTTTGGTATTAACCCGCCTGGGTTTGTGGCATCGGTAGTGGCATTTGCATTCGGCTTGGCGGCAGCGAGTTTCTTCCCAGCAATTATTATGGGTATATTCTCTAAAACAATGAACCGCGAAGGCGCCATTGCAGGCATGGTAACGGGTATTGGCTTTACCGCTGCGTATATCATCTTCTTCAAGTTTGTTAGCCCAGAGCTAAACAGCCCTGAAAACTGGTTCTTAGGTATTTCGCCTGAAGGTATTGGCTTAATTGGTATGATTATTAACTTTGCAGTTGCTGCAATTGTTCTTAAGTTTACTAAACCTACACCGGTTGAAATTCAAAAAATGGTTGAAAGCATTCGTAACCCAAAAGGGTCTGCAGAAGCACACGACCACTAGGCTATAATTTATAGATATAGTTTAGAAAACATAAAGCACCAAAAGCCCGACTTTAGTCGGGCTTTTTATTTGTTTAATAAATAAGTACATTAGATTGGTACATCACCATTTAAAGAGCGAATACAATGAGTGTAGAACAACAAGAAATAGCCCAATACGTTTGTTTGCAAGCGCCTTTTACTATGCTTGATAGCAGCGCATGCGAATATTTTGTAAATCATCTTGATATTATTTACCTCACCCGCGAAAACCAAACTCAGTGGTTACAAAGTGAAAACCCTAAACTGTTTTTAATTCGCTCTGGTTTGTATGACCTAGTTGATGGTAAGGGTGATGTTGTTACACGCTTAGCGCAAGGTGACTATTTTGGTTTTCCGTCGCTGTTAACCGGTGAGGCAATTCAAAATAGGTTGGAAGTACAAAAAGAGGGCATAGTGTATATGCTCTCTCAAACGCACTTTGATTTTTTACGCAGAGAATATAAATCGTTTGAGCAATACTTTGTACGCGCTCATGCTAACCGGTTGCTGTCATCGCATTATAAAAGTAAAAATGATAGTTGGTCTGAACGTAAAATATCAGAGCTGATGACCCGCACCGCCATTACGCTTTCGCCCGATGCAAGTATTAGGCAAAGCGCTAAAAAAATGAAAGAGCATGGCGTATCGTCAATAATGATAACGCAGCACGCGCACTTAGTCGGGGTGGTAACCGACCGCGATTTACGAAACCGAGTACTTGCCGACGAGGTAGATCCACAAGACGCAGTAAGCAGTATTATGACAGCCAAACCTAAGTTTATATTTGAAAATAACAGGGTGTTTTCGGCGCTGCACTTAATGCTTAAATACAATATTCATCATTTACCCGTGCTTGACGAAAATCATAACCCAATAGGGATGATAACCAGCACCGATTTACTACGCCAACAAAAAAGCGACCCCGTACAGCTTATTGGGCGCATATATAAAGCGCATACTGTTACTGATTTAAAACGCTACGCAAAAGAAATCCCCGAACTTTTGCGTGGTTTTTCGTACAACATTGACGACATATCGCTAATTGGTAAATTACTCAGTGGTTTAACCGATGCGCTTACATCGCGCCTTATTCACTTATTTCAAGAAGAGCATGGCGCAGCGCCAACCAGCTTTAGTTTTATTTGCTTTGGCTCGCAAGCACGCGAAGAACAAACCCTGCATTCAGATCAAGACAACGGCTTATTACTCCCTAACGACTTAACCACCGAGCAACACGCTTACTTTAAAAGCATGGGAGAGTTTGTATGTGAAAACTTAGTTGAGTGCGGCATTAGGCGTTGCCCAGGTAATATTATGGCAAGCAGCGATGAGTGCCGTATGAGCGTAAACGACTGGAGCGAGCGCTTTTTTAAATGGATAAAAAGCCCCACACCCAATGCAATGCTTAACTGTAAGATATTTTTTGACCTGCGATTTATTGAAGGTTCAAACGCTTTATACACGGCTTTTTGCGAGCAACTAATTCGTATATCGCGTAACGACTTATTCTATGCCGCAATGGCAACCGACATAAGCAGCAACAGCGTGCCAATTGGTTTATTTAATAAATTTAAAACCGAAAAAACAGATCAAAATAATAAATACATAGATTTAAAAAAACGCGGCGTCGTAATTATAAATGACATAGTGCGGTTATACGCTTTAAAAGCTGGTATTAGGCGCGCCAACACGCAAGAGCGGTTGGACGCACTACTAAAACATAAACTGATCAGCAAAGAAGATATATACAACCTAAAAGACTGCTGGCGGTTCTTAACGCAGCTTCGCTTGAGTACACAAATAAACGAAGAGGGCTTACCGAGTAATTGTATTAATCCTAATAAATTAAACTCACTAGAGCGCCATCAACTAAAAGAAGCGTTTTACCTTGTTAAACAAGCGCAGCAAGCCGCCGCGTTTAAGTTTGCTCGCGGCAGTTTATAACGATGGATTACTAACATGGTAAAAAAGCTGCTCACTCGGTATTTAAAGCGCCGTAAATTACTAGGTAAAAATGCCTTACAACAACGTTATTTGGTGATTGATTTAGAGCTCACTGGCCTTGATGCAAAACAGCACGAAATTGTATCGGTAGCGTGGGTGATAATAGATAACCAATGTATAAAAATGAGCGAGTCACAGCACCTTATAAATAAGGACGTAAAAAGCCTTGAGCAAAGTCCTGTTTTTCATGGAATTAGCGATGATGCTATAACAAAAGGACAGAGCTTGTGCAGTATATTAACGCAATTGAGCTGCCATTTTAGCGACTGTATTTTAGTGTTTCATAATGCCATGCTCGATTGGGGGTTTTTAAAAATAGCGCTTAAAAATGCCAATATAACAATACGGCCTAAACTGATACTCGACACACTGCATATTGAGCAAAAGCGCTTACTCCATCATTCAACTGAAATAAAACAAGATGATTTAACCCTTAATGCATGCCGCACACGTTATGAGTTACCAAGCTATCATTGCCATCATGCACTGACTGATGCACAAGCAACCGCTGAGTTACTGCTAGCCCAGTGTCATCAAATAAGCTGTGGCAAAGAGCTAAAAGTAGCTGAGTTGACGTAGGTTAGCTGTAGGCGGGGCTTTATGCCGGGCGAGATAAACTCCCGCCTACAATAAAGAGCAGTTTACTTTTATTGTTATCCGTATGACTATAGGTACAGTTACGTAGTCATTATTTAGCTAATTACTCCAAGGAACGAATATGAAACTCATTACTGCCATTTTCTTAACCTTATTCCCACTCATCACTTTTGCTAATTCAAGCTTACCTGCTAATCGCCATATTGCAGTGCAGGGTACTGCTGAGGTATTAGCAAAGCCCGATATGGCTAAGATTTCTTTTGAAGTAATAAGCTTTAAAGACAAATCACTTGATGCAAAACGTGATGTTGATGACCGAGTAAATTTGTTACTTAAAGGATTAAGCAAGTACGGTGTTAAGGAGACGGATGTTTCTGCTACAAGCCTGTTAACTTACAATGATGACGACAAGTTTAATGTCGAGAGCGGTACAGCAATTAATGCAGGATATGTAGCAACAAGAACACTTAAAGTAACATTAAGAAATATTGAAAAGTTGAATGATTTTATCGATTTTGCATTAAGTGTAAAAATTAATGAACTGACGAATATTGAGCTTATGTCTTCAAAAGCCGCGCAGTTAGAAGCTGAAGCAACACAAGGCGCAATAGATAACGCTATAGTTAAAGGGGGTAAGCTTGCTAAAGCATTTGGCGCAGAGCTTGGAAAAATTTACAGCATTAATTCAAATTCTAACCGTTCAAGTTATGGTTATGGCGCAGATAATTTTGAGAGAATAGTTGTAACCGGTTCTAAAGTTACTAGAAATCCATTTGAGCAAGGTAGATACCTGCAAGAAACTATTACATTTAAATCATCAATAAACGTGGTGTTTGATTTAGAAGTAAATGAATAAGTTAAAATTTTCATTTCAAATACATTTTCATAATGTAAGCTGGCTTTAAGTTTTTGATTAATTTGAAGGTAGCCATATTATGAGCGATGAAAATAACACGTTAAAAGCACAAACTGAGGCAAAAATAGCCGCAGGGCGTAAAGGTAATCCTGATTTTATGAAAGGTGTTGATGAAACGATTGCACAAGCAAAAGCGTTTCAGCAAGGTGCTAATGCACTTGATTTAAACCAAAGCGCACCAAGTTTTGAGTTACCAAATCAACATGGTCAATCGGTGCAGTTAACCGAGTTACTTGCACAAGGCCCTGTGGTTATTACTTTTTATCGTGGTAGTTGGTGTCCGTACTGTAATTTACAACTGAAAGCACTGCAGTCACGTTTACCTGAAATTCATGCTTTAGGTGCGCAGCTGGTGGCTATTAGCCCGCAAGTACCCGATGGCTCAATGAGCGAAAACGAAATAAGTAAAATGGATTTTGTAGTACTGTCGGATCAAAATGCGGATGTAGCAGCAAGCTACGGCGTAGCATGGCAAGTACCTACATTTTTACTAGAGCATATGCGAGTAGACCGAGGCCTAGATTTAGAGTCGCTGAATAACGGAAATGGCAGTATTTTACCTATTCCTGCCACCTTTGTTTTAGATAAACAAGGTAAAGTGACTTGGCGCTATGTTGATGTTGATTACCGTACTCGCTCTGAGCCAGAAGATATAATTAATGCATTAAAAAAACTAGTTTAAAAAGCTTAATTTACAAGGCTTAATCTAAAAGCCCAGAGCCATTAAAGAGCTTGCAACGCGTAAGCTCTTTACTCTTAATTTAAAGTTTCTAATGCTACCCTCTTATAATCATACTCAAGGTCGATTACAATACAGCCATCTAAAAGGCGTATTGCCTTTATCTGCACGCTAAAAGAGTGGATTTTATATTTCATGGCAATCAAACTTGCAATTAATGGTTTTGGTCGTATTGGTCGAAATATTGTCCGCGCGTTATACGAGTCTGGTTTGAGCGACGATATAAAAATTGTTGCGATTAACGAACTTGCTGATCCTGAAGCTATTGCTCATTTATTAAAATACGACACATCCCACGGTCGTTTTTCTTTTCCTGTAAAACTTGGTGAAGACACCATTAGTGTTGCAGGCGATACCATTGCACTTTTTTGTGAAGAAAACCCAATTGAATTACCTTGGCAAACGCTCGATGTAGACGTTGTACTTGAATGTACGGGTGTTTATCACTCGCGTGAACATGCGCAGTTACATATTACCGCAGGCGCTAAAAAGGTGTTGTTTTCGCATCCGGCCGATAACGATGTTGATGCTACGATTGTGTATGGCATTAACGACGATGAGCTTAAAAACGAACACACAATTGTGTCTAACGGCTCGTGTACAACTAACTGTGTTGTGCCGGTTATTAAAGTATTAGATGATGCATTTGGTATTGAGTCGGGCGCTATTACAACTATTCATGCGTCGATGAACGATCAACAAGTGATTGATGGTTATCATCATGATTTACGCCGTACTCGCGCTGCAAGCCAATCAATTATTCCAGTTGATACAAAGCTCGCCCGTGGTATAGACCGTATTTTACCTAAATTTAAAGGCCGTTTTGAAGCCATCGCCGTACGTGTACCGACTATAAATGTCACGGCAATGGATTTAAGTGTAACGGTTAATACCGATGTAGATTTAAACGCAGTAAATAACGCACTTAAAGCACAAGCAAAAGACCGCTTAGAAGGTATTTTAAGTTATACCGAAGAGCCGCTTGTGTCGGTTGATTTTAATCACGACCCACATTCTTGTATTATTGATGGCACACAAACACGTGTTAGTCACAAACGACTGATAAAGTTATTAGTATGGTGTGATAACGAATGGGGTTTTGCTAATCGTATGCTCGACACAGCGCGTGCTATGATGGCAGTGAATAAGTAATTTATTAATATAATAATTTTAAACGTATTTTTCAGGTTCAGTATCGTTAACTAAGGAGATGTTCATGTCGGTCATAAAAATGGCAGATTTAGATTTAAACGGCAAACGCGTATTAATTCGTGAAGATTTAAATGTACCAGTTAAAGCAGGTAAAGTGACGTCAGATGCGCGTATTCGTGCAGCACTACCTACTATTAAATTAGCGCTTGAGATGGGTGCTAAAGTAATGGTTATGTCACACATTGGCCGTCCTACGGAAGGGGAATATGATGAAGCGTTTTCGCTAGCACCTGTCGCTGATTACTTAAACGATGCCCTTGAGCAAACTGTACGTTTAGAAAAAGATTATCTAAACGGTGTTGATATTGCTGATAACGAAGTGGTTGTTTTTGAAAATGTGCGCTTTAACAAAGGCGAGAAGAAAAACGACGAAGCGTTATCTAAGCAACTTGCAGCACTGTGTGATGTATATGTAATGGATGCATTTGGTACGGCTCACCGTGCGCAAGCATCTACGCATGGCGTTGGCTTATTTGCTGATGTGGCATGTGCAGGTCCATTGTTATCAGCTGAACTAGAAGCGTTAGGCAAAGCACTTGATAACCCAGCTCGTCCATTAGTGGCGATTGTTGGTGGTTCTAAAGTTTCAACTAAGCTAACCGTTTTAGATTCACTTTCTAAAATTGTTGACCAATTAGTTACCGGTGGCGGTATTGCAAATACCTTTATTGCTGCATCAGGTAGCCCAGTTGGTAAATCGCTTTACGAACCAGATTTAATGGATGAAGCTAACCGCTTATGTGCAGCAGCGATTGCTAATAATGGTGAAATTCCGGTACCGACTGACGTAGTTGTTGGTAATGAGTTTTCTGAATCTGCTGTAGCTACGCTTAAAGATGTAAGCGAAGTAACAAGCGACGATATGATTTTTGATATTGGTCCTGATACAGCGAGCAAGCTTGCAAAAATTATTGCAAATGCGGGCACTGTTGTATGGAATGGCCCTGTTGGCGTGTTCGAGTTTGACCAATTTGGTAATGGCACACGTGCTATTGCACAAGCAATTGCTAACTCAAATGCGTTTTCAATTGCTGGTGGTGGTGATACCTTAGCCGCAATTGATAAATACGGCATTGCCGATAAAGTTTCTTATATTTCTACTGGTGGTGGTGCGTTCTTAGAGTTTTTAGAAGGCAAAAAACTTCCAGCAGTTGAAATGCTAGAGTCGCGCGCTAAGTAATTTTAGTAGCGTAAGGTGAGGGGGTAATAGCCCTCACCGACAATTAATTATTAAATACCTCTCACCCTAATTTAATAGTTAATTTAGACGGAATATTACTGCAAAGCAGTGGTTTTTCGTGGCGTTGTTATAACGCCAAACTAACACATCCGTTCAAACTAGATGGTAGGGAACTACTGTCGATAAATTGGAGAATACCCAATGGCTTTAATCAGTATGCGACAACTTTTAGATCATGCAGCAGAGCATGGTTACGGCGTACCTGCTTTTAACGTTAACAATCAAGAGCAAATGCGCGCAATAATGGAAGCGGCTGACAAAACAAACAGCCCAGTAATCGTTCAGGGATCAGCTGGCGCACGTGCTTATGCTGGTGCTCCATTTATTCGTCATATGATTTTAGCAGCCGTTGAAGAATGGCCACATATTCCCGTTGTTATGCACCAAGATCACGGCACATCGCCAGGTGTATGTCAGCGTTCAATTCAGCTTGGTTTTTCATCAGTAATGATGGATGGCTCGTTAATGAGCGACGGCAAAACTCCTTCAAGCTACGAATACAATGTAGAAGTAACGCGCGAAACTGTTGCTATGGCGCATGCTTGTGGCGTATCGGTTGAAGGCGAGCTAGGTGTACTTGGTTCACTTGAAACAGGTGAAGCTGGCGAAGAAGATGGTGTTGGCGCAGAAGGTATACTAACCACTGAGCAAATGCTAACAGACCCTGAAGAAGCGGCTGACTTTGTAAATAAAACACATGTTGATGCACTTGCAATTGCATGTGGTACTTCGCATGGAGCTTATAAATTTACTCGCCCACCAACAGATGACATTTTAGCGATTGACCGCATTAAAGCGATTCATGCACGTATTCCTAACACGCATTTAGTGATGCATGGTTCATCTTCAGTTCCTCAAGAATGGTTAGAAATTATTAATCAGTATGGTGGCGAAATTCCAGAAACTTATGGTGTGCCAGTTGAACAGATTGTTGAAGGCATTAAGTTTGGTGTTCGTAAGGTAAATATTGATACCGATTTACGTTTAGCATCTACCGGTGCTATTCGCCGTCATATGGCGCTTAACCCATCTAACTTCGATCCACGTAAATACCTAGCTGAAGCTACAAAAGCAATGACAGAGATTTGTGTTGCGCGCTATAACTCGTTTGGTACTTCTGGTCAGGCTAGTAAAATTAAGCCAATTTCACTTGATGAAATGCACCTTAAATACTTAAGCGGCGAACTAGACCCTAAAATTAGATAATAGATCAATTTATAATTGATCATTTAAGCCAGTAACTTTGTTGCTGGCTTTTTTAATGTCAGCCCTTTTTATATTGCAGGTTACGGCTTCTATTGATCAGATCGCTGTACTATCAACGCCGTACTTTGGGATCACGCATTTACTAACACAGCCTTTTCGGATCATTACTTTACTAAGCCAAATACACTTTTTCGCTATTTTAGGCTCTGAGATAATTTGATCGTTATTTATTTGTATAAACAATCAACAACTTATGGCTTTGACTAGGTACAACTCTGATCTGAGAGTGGATCGGCTTGGTAAAAATCTGATCCTTTATTTTGGGCTTAGTAAAATTTAGATCTATTTTTAAACGTATTGATTGTTACACAGGCGGGTTTATTAATTTTAAAATGGCTTTAAAGCTGCTTTTAAACGATCGATCTGTAAAAATGTCTTGGTTAGTAAAACAATGATCCCAGCTAATTTTGTATTATTTAATGATTCAACTAGCGACAAAAAGCAGATAATTTCAAAAATTAGCTATTTTATAAATTTATCGTAAATCTCTTATTATTACGTTAAATATTAAAAAGGTTTTAAAAATATGACGTTAATGAGGTTTTTTGTCACTAATTTGTGTTTTTTTTACCACCATTTTAATTTACACGTTACACTTTCATAAAAATGTCATACTTAGTCATAATAATGAAAACTAATTCGATAGCGTAAGAGATAAATTGGAATGTCACGTAAAGTACTAGTCGTAGATGACGAAGCTCCTATCAGGGAGATGTTGGTTTTTGTTTTAGAGCAAAATGGATTTCAAGCAATTGAAGCAGAAGATTACGACTCTGCTATTGCAGCTATGGTTGAACCTTACCCAGATATGGTTTTACTTGATTGGATGTTACCAGGTGGAAGCGGTATTCAAATTGCTAAAAAGTTTAAGCAAAACGAACACACCCGTCAAATCCCAATTATTATGCTTACAGCCCGTGGCGAAGAAGAAGACAAAGTACGCGGTCTTGAAGTAGGTGCTGACGATTACGTAACTAAGCCGTTTTCTCCTAAAGAGCTTATGGCGCGTATTAAAGCGGTTATTCGCCGTGTATCGCCAACCTCATTAGAAGAAGCTATTGAAGTACATGGCCTGCGTTTAGACCCTATTTCGCATCGTGTTACCTCAGAAGGTAACGAGCTTGATATGGGGCCAACCGAATTTAGATTACTGCACTTTTTTATGACTCACCCAGAGCGTGTTTATAGCCGTGAACAACTGCTTGATCATGTATGGGGAACTAATGTTTACGTAGAAGATCGCACGGTTGATGTGCACATTCGTCGTCTGCGTAAAGCAATTGGCCCACTTGGACATGACCGTTTGGTGCAAACTGTACGTGGTGCTGGATATCGTTTTTCAAGTAAGCTGTGATCAGCTTAAAGCTTAGCTAATGTATGAAATACGCATGTATTACTACTCTAAGGTAAAGTGAGTGTATGTATCGAGTTGTTAATAAGCAGGCGTTAGTAAAGCGCCTGTTTATCTATTTTTTACCCTTACTATTAATTGGTGTGCTGGTTGGCGCGCCATTTTTGCTTTTATTTTTAGGATCTTTTTCCCTCCTTATTTGGCACTACCATCAACTTTATCGTTTGAGCGATTGGCTACTTAATCAACGTAGCTTTAATCCACCTGAGGGCGAGGGTGCATGGGAGCAAGTGTTCGAAGGTATTTATCATCTACAGCATCGTAATCGTAAAAAACGTAATGAGCTTGCTGATTTAATTCGTCGCTTTCGCGATGGGGCTGAAGCAGTACCTGATGCGGTAGTGGTATTACAAAACGATTTAAGTATTGTGTGGTGTAATCAATTAGCCCTTAAAGTGCTTGGTTTGCAGTGGCCAACCGATCATGGTCAGCGTCTTGATAATTTAATTCGCGAACCTAAGTTTGCTAAATACATGCACAAAGGTGAATTTGACGACGCGCTTGAGCTGGATAACGGCCATAGCATTGAGCAAGTACTAGAATTTAGGGTAATGCCTTATGCAAGCACGCAACTTATGGTTGTTGTGCGTGATGTAACGCGCTTAAAACAGCTAGAACAGATGCGTAAAGACTTTGTAGCCAATGTGTCACACGAACTACGTACACCGCTTACAGTGGTTACTGGGTATCTTGAGATGATGGATGGCGACATGATGCCGCCGCCAGCAATGTGGAACAAAGCGCAAAATACTATGCTTGAACAATGCAAGCGCATGGATAGCTTAGTCAGCCAATTACTATCGCTTTCGCGTATTGAAGGTGCTCGTCGCCAAGACAATGATAAAGCCATAAACGTACCGCAATTACTTGGTTATATTCACACTGAGGCAAACTCAATTAATCAAGACAAAGGCCATGAGCTTATTTTTAATATTGATAAAACCCTCGATATTAAAGGCTCTGAGGATGAACTGCGTAGTGCGTTTTCTAATTTAGTATTTAACGCCATTCATTACACTAAACCCGGTGGCAAAGTGGAAGTCTGTTGGCAGCGCAAAAACAATAAAGCGTGTTTTAGTGTTACCGATAATGGTGATGGTATTGCGCCAGAGCATATTAACCGTTTAACTGAGCGTTTTTATCGTGTTGATAAAGCCCGCAGCAGAACAACAGGTGGCTCAGGCTTAGGGCTCGCGATTACAAAACATGTACTAACGCGCCACGATAGTAAATTAAATATTAGCAGTGAAGTTAACAAAGGTTCGTGTTTTTCTTTCGAATTTTCAATAGATAAGACAGTTTCGCTAGCTAAGTAATTAGGCTGAAAAGCAAAGTCATAAAAGTGTCATTTAAGAGTAATGTAACTGTCATGTACTCACTTTAGAGTGGGCAGCAGTTAGAAAATGGGACGAACAAACCGGAGAACCCTACATGAAATTTAAAAACTTAGTTGCCGCAATGGGTGTGGCTGTTACAACTTTCGTATCTGCACAAGCAGTTGCTTTAGATCAAGATATTCCTGAGTATCAAAAAATTAGTGGTGTTTCAGGTAACTTCTCATCAGTAGGTTCTGACACTTTAGCCAACATGATGACGTTCTGGGCTGAAGAGTACAAACGTATTTACCCAAATGTAAATATTCAAATTCAAGCGGCAGGTTCTTCTACTGCGCCACCGGCACTTACCGAAGGTACAGCTAACCTAGGTCCAATGAGCCGTAAAATGAAATCTAAAGAAATCGAAGCGTTCGAAAAACGTTACGGTTATAAGCCAACAGAAGTTCGCGTAGCTATTGATGCACTTGCTGTATTTGTACATAAAGATAACCCAATTGAAGGTCTTCGTATTGACCAAGTAGATGCTATTTTTTCATC
Organism: Pseudoalteromonas sp. SWYJZ19; assembly: GCF_015864375.1. NCBI lineage: Bacteria > Pseudomonadati > Pseudomonadota > Gammaproteobacteria > Alteromonadales > Pseudoalteromonadaceae > Pseudoalteromonas > Pseudoalteromonas sp. SWYJZ19. The sequence goes on along the minus strand of NZ_JADYXI010000003.1, from coordinate 40,867 downwards.
TACTCGTAAATGTGGCGCACCAGAGCAAGTTAATCGTTGGAGCGATGTCGGCCTAACAGGCGATTGGGCTGCTAAAGACGTTCAGCTTTATGGACGTAACTCAGTGTCAGGTACTTATGGCTACTTTAAAAAGAAAGCACTGTGTAAAGGTGATTTCCGTAATAACGTAAATGAGCAACCGGGTTCTGCATCGGTAGTACAGTCAATTTCATCTTCATTAAATGCAATTGGTTACTCTGGTATCGGCTATAAAACATCTGGCGTACGTACAGTACCGCTTGCTAAAAAAGGCGATAACTTTGTTGATGCAACACTTGATAACGTTGCGCAAGGTAAATACCCGCTATCGCGCTTTTTATATGTTTATGTGAATAAACACCCGAATAAGCCACTATCACCTATGGAAGAACAATTTTTAAGAATGGTACTTTCAAAAGATGGTCAGCAAATTGTAGAAAAAGATGGTTATGTACCACTTTCTGCAAAGCTAGTAAAAACAGAACTTAAAAAGCTGGGTTTGAACTAATACCAATTGCATTAAATTAGTGAGTTATTATAGCGATAAGAAAATAGCGCAATAACAAGGCTAAAATTATGATACATAGTTGTTCTATATAAATAATTTTTAACGTAGTTAGTGAGTTATTTAATACACTAGAATGGTCATGTTTTTAATAAAATTGGTATGATAAACCATAGGCAATAAAAAACCGCTCACTGAGCGGTTTTTTTATGCCTAAAACTAAAAACTTTAAGGAATTAAATATTACCTAATTTTTCGGCTTGTGCTTTACATTGATTATAGCTCTCAACACATTTACCAGAGCATACTTGCTGCTTTAAGCCCTCAGCAGTTGTTTGCTGTTCACATGTACTTTCGCATTGGTAATTTTGTTGAGCACACTGATTCATTTCAGGGTTTTCAACTTGGTTTTGGCAACCTACTAATAGTGCAAAAGTAAGGGCGACTACGCTTGTTTTTATTAAAGTGTGCATGCTTCTTATCCTTAAAATGGAGTCGCAATAATATTAAATTTCGACTTGAATATTGTCGATCAATCTAACACCACCAAAATAGGCTGCGGCTAAAATAACAAATTGAGTATCTTCGATTGTAGCAGTTTTTAATGTATCTCGTTGAGCAATCTCAAAATAGTCTGGCTTTAGGCCAGCTTGCTCTAAGCTCTGTTTAGCTAAGCTTTCAAGTTTTACGAAGTCTTTTTCGCCGCTTTTAAGTTGCTCAGCGCATGTATTAAGTGCTTTAAATAATACGGTTGCAGTCGCTTTTTGCTCATCAGATAAGTAACCATTACGCGAGCTCATAGCAAGGCCAGAAACTTCTCGCATTGTAGGTACACCAATAACTTCGACCGGAATTGATAGGTCGCGCGCCATGGTTTTAATTACTTGCAGTTGCTGAAAATCCTTTTCACCAAAGCAGGCGTAATCGGGTTGTACAAGATTAAATAATTTTGTAACTACCGTGGCAACACCTCTAAAGTGACCAGGGCGTGAGCCACCACAGTAACCTAATGAAATATCAGGCACATCTACAAAGCTCTGTGCGCCAAGTCCATTTGGATAAATTGTCTCTACACTTGGGGTAAATACAATATCAGTGCCTAGTTCTGCAAGGCCTTGTTTATCTTCGTTTAGTGTACGAGGATAGTTATCTAAATCTTCGTTAGCACCAAATTGCATTGGGTTAACAAAAATACTCACAACGACTTTATCGGCTAAGTTTTTTGCTTTTTCTACTAGCGAAAAATGCCCACGGTGCAAGTTGCCCATCGTTGGCACAAGTGCCACGCTAAGACCCGCTTGGCGCCATGCTTTAATTTGACTACGTAACGATCTGATTTCAGTAATTGACTGCATTATTTAAACTCGTGTTCAGCGCTTGGAAACGCGCCATTTTTAACGTCTGTACAATACTTTTGAACGGCTGCAGGCATATTGCCTGTTTCGAGCAAAAAGTTTTTAGAAAATTTAGGAATGTAACCTGCTGAAATACCAACAAGGTCATGCATTACCAGTATTTGGCCGTCAGTTAAGCTGCCTGCACCAATACCAATAGTTGGGATGCTTAGGGCGTCTGTAATGCGTTTTGCCAGTGCACTTGGAATACACTCAAGTACTAATAATTGCGCGCCAGCAGCTTCAAGTGCTTTCGCGTCATCAATCATTTTTTGTGCTTTGTCTTCTTCGCGACCTTGTATTTTAAAGCCACCAAATACATGTACTGACTGTGGTGTAAGGCCTAAATGCCCGCAAACTGGAATACCTTGTTGAGTAAGCGTTTTAATGCTCTCGTAAAGCCATTCTCCGCCTTCAAGCTTAATCATGTTTGCGCCAGCGCGCATAAGCTCAGCTGCATTTTTACAAGTATCACTTACGCTTGAGTAGGTCATAAAAGGTAAGTCAGCAATTACAAATAATTCGCGGCTACCAGCGCGTACACAGCGGGTATGATATGCAATATCTTGATTGGTTACGCCAAGGGTGTCATCGCCGCCTTGTAGTACCATGCCCAAAGAGTCGCCCACTAAAATAACTTCAACGCCGTTATCATGAAATAACTTTGCAAAACTAGCGTCGTAGGCTGTTAATGCAGTAATTTTGTTATTTTCTGCTTTCATTTTATTTAAAGTAGAAACGGTTATTTTAGACATAATATCCTCGCAGGCAAAAGCCTAGGTTAATTACAGAGGTAATTGTTGTAAGTCGTTGAGCGGTAAATTATTTGCAATGGTTTTTAATGCAATGCCGCTAGGTAAAATAAGTTCAGGTGCAAGCTCTAATAGTGGATAAACCACAAACTCGCGATTATTCAAACCATAATGAGGCACAGTTAAGCGCACCGTATTTATAATTTGATCATCAAATAATAGAGTATCTATATCAAGAGTGCGTGGACCCCAACGTTCAGCCTTTCTTACTCGACCATGCTCAAGTTCAATACGTTGCGTTAAATCAAGTAATTGCTCTGGCTCAAGGGTCGTTTTAATGCACGCTACTGCATTGATATAGTCTGGTTGATCTTGTGGGCCCATAGGCTTACTTGCATAGTAATGCGATACGTTTATAAATTCACAATTAGGCAGCTTTTTAAGCGCGATTACCGCGTTATCAAGCTGCTCTTTTGGTGAGTTTAGGTTGGCACCTAAACCCAAATAAACACAGTGCATGTTATTACTCAGCTGGCTTTTTAGTAGGTCGACGGCGCTTTCGCGGCTTAGGACCACCTTGGTGACCTAAGTTTTTAACCATCTCTTTTTGGCCGTTTATATCTTGGCTTAAGTATTGTGTCCACCACTGGGCAAGCTCAGTGTGCTGTGTTTCGCCTGCATCTACGCGTAAGAGTAAAAAGTCGTAGGCGGCTTTAAAGCGAGGTTGCTGCGTTAGTCTGTAAGCACGTTGGCCTGCACGTTTATCCAAACGGTGCTGAATATGCCAAATATCGCGAGCACCTAAAGTAAAGCGTTTAGGAACCGCAATGTGTTGTGAGCTATCGCTTAGTACTTTATTCATTGCTTGTGCGAAAGCATCGTATTCTGCAAGTTGTTCTTGGCTTTGAATCTTTTTAGTACGTTCAAGCAGCGGGAACCAAAGTAGTGCGGCAAAAATAAACGCTGGTGTTACTTTTTTATCTGCATTAATACGTTTGTCGGTATTTTGAAACATTTGCTGAATAAGCGTGTGTTCTAAGCCACTTGGATTTTTATCTAAGATTTTATCAAGCTCAGGAAACAGTGAGCGGAATAAGCCGTATTTACGCAGCATTAAAAAGTTAGCTTCGGCCTTGCCGTTTAAAAACAGCTTAAGAATTTCTTCAAATAAACGTGCTGGCGGAATGTTATCAAGCAAACTTGCAAGCTCGCTAATTGGCTTTTCACTTTTAGGCGCAATGCTCATATCAAGTTTAGTAGCAAAGCGAACTGCACGTAACATACGAACAGGGTCTTCGCGGTAACGCGTTTCAGGGTCGCCGATTAGCTCAATTTGTTTAGCTTTAATTGCCGCTAAGCCGTTGGCGTAATCGTGAATACTAAAATCTTTGATTGAGTAATAAAGTGCATTGATTGAAAAGTCGCGGCGTTCTGCATCTTCTTCAATACTGCCAAATACGTTGTCACGTAGTAATTGGCCTTCATCGCTTGATTGGCTTATTTGATTTTTGTCTTCTTGCGCTTCGTGGTGGCCACGCATAGTAGCCACTTCAATAATTTCACGGCCAAATACAATATGTGCTAAACGAAAGCGACGACCAATAAGGCGACAGTTTCTAAATAGTTTTTTTACTTGATCTGGCGTGGCATTAGTAACTACGTCAAAATCTTTTGGCTGTTGGCCTAACAATATATCGCGAATACAACCACCAACAAGGTAGGCATCGTAGCCACCGTCTTTTAAGCGGTATAATACTTTGATTGCATTTGGGCTAAATTGTTTGCGAGAAATACCATGCTCACCACGAGTGACAACAATAGGTTCACTGCTTACAGAAGCGCTTTCGGCACTGGTATTCGGGCCGATTATTTGTCGGCAAAATTGAAAAAGCTTGGAAATAATAGTCTGTCTCCTAGAAGGTGTGATTGACTCTGCATCGCAATCAAAAGTTACAGCAAATGGGGCGGTTATAGCCCAGTACAAGCTGTTTGACGTAATTAGCATATATTTAGGCGGCTATCATATACCAGCAGGGTTTAAAAATTAAGTTGATGTGTTGAAATTAAGCCGTTTTTAGCTATTTTATTTACTTAAATGTGTAAATTGGACTTTCTGACTACGTGGATGCTGAGAAATTTGTATTTCGGATACTTGTGGTACCTGTTTTAAGCTAAAGTTTTTAATTCCCCAAGCGATTAATTGTTCAATATTTAAATCGATTAAATCAGCTATAACAGGCAATCCTAAAAATTCAAATGCACTAATTAAAGCAGGCTTTGGATTTTGTTTGCTAATGGCAGGAGCATAATTTTGTTTAGACAATTTGAAACCAGGCTTGGCAACCGCTAAAGGTAAATGAGCAAATTCAGGTACAGGGCTATCGAGCTGTTTAAATAAACTAATTTGCCGTGCGGTTGGCTCAATTAAATCAGCGCCTCTTACAATTCGATTAATCTCTTGATCAATATCATCGACGACCACAACAAGTTGATATGCAAATAAGTCATCGCTGCGTTTAATTAAGTAATCTTCATGGGAAAGGGCGCTATTTACCTTTATATCACCTTGAATTAAATCATTAAATTGAGTCGTTGGATGTTGCTGAACTAAGCGAAGCGCACCGCATTGAGTATTATGATTAAGTGCTTGGCAATGCCCCTGATAAATACCGCCAATGGCTTTTATTTGTTTGCGAGTACAGGTGCAACCATAAACAAGGTTTTGTTTTAAAAGTGAGTGGGTAATATCTTGGTATAAAGGCAGACGCTGCGTTTGATATACAACAGGTTCGTCCCAGTGAAGGGCGTAGGCATGTAAGGTATTAAGAATATCGGAGTCGGCGTTTTTAACCACGCGCGTAGTGTCAATGTCTTCTATACGAACTAACCAATCTCCTTGGTTAGCTTTTGCATCTAGATAACTACCCACAGCCGCTACAAGTGAGCCAAAATGTAATGGCCCAGAAGGAGACGGTGCAAAACGACCGCGATATTTACGCATAGGCGCAGTAACGGCTGTAGGAGACATAACTAATTAATAAGTATTAATTAGCCGCGTCCAGATTGCTTTTCTTTGATTTCTGCAAGTGTTTTGCAGTCTACGCATAAATCGGCAGTAGGACGTGCTTCTAAGCGACGTATGCCAATTTCGATGCCACAAGACTCACAAAAGCCAAAATCATCTTCTTTAATCAAATTAATTGTTTTTTCAATTTTTTTGATTAATTTACGTTCGCGGTCACGAGTACGAAGTTCTAAAGAGAACTCTTCTTCTTGTGCAGCGCGGTCAACTGGGTCAGGAAAGTTAGCAGCTTCGTCTTGCATGTGTGATTTAGTACGATCAACTTCGTTACGTAAATCATTACGCCAAGTTTCTAAAATCGCTCTAAAATGAGCACGTTGTGCATCATTCATGTACTCTTCGCCTGGTTTTTCTTGGTATGGTTCTAAACCGGCTTGAGCCAATAAACCATGTTTCTTTTGGTCTGGCATAACTCTCTCCTAAATCCTTAATTTAATGCCTCAGCATTAGCCGGCGGTATAAATAACAGAATCTTATATCCTAGGCAAATTTATTTTTAATTAATCGAATTAGCTTCAACCATGCTTACTGAGTAAAAAGTGTATTAATAGTCTATTTACACTTTTAATTAATTCACATATTCGCTTTCTAAAACTTGCCTTGTTATGTGGGCAAAAGCTTTAAAAACAAGTTAATTTTTATAATTCACTTTGTATAACTTTTTTTAATTTGAGTACTTTGCTTATTTTGCAAATTACGCTTAGTTCAATCCCTTGGTTTAATACACTATTGTGCAAATACTATTTTTTTATGAAGTAAAACTTCATTAGCAGAAATTGTGGCCTTGTATGCTAATACTTCAACGCCGGCTATTATTGCTTGGCTTAATAGCGTGGCGTATTTTTTATCAATATGCGCAGCTGCACTTACTGTATTTATTCCTTCATGCAAAACAGCGAACAGTAATACTGCTCGGTGGCCTTGTTCGATCATTTCTATTAGTTCGCGAATATGTTTTTGTCCGCGCAGTGTTTGCGCATCAGGAAAGTAGCCTTGCCCGCTTTGTGGTGCATCCTCGCTTAATAATGTGACTGATTTAACTTCTACGTAGCAATCAGGCTTATTTTCGTCTGTGAGTAAAAAGTCGATTCTGCTGTTTTCGCTGCCGTACTTTACTTCGCTTTGCAATTGACTGTAGTCGAGTAGCTCGCTTATTACATTATTGTTTATTGCTTCTTCTACTACTTTATTAGCCACTGCTGTATTTACACAAATAAGCTGCGATAAGTTATTTTGCGTAAGCTCTAATGAATGCGGGTATTTTCGTTTTGCGTTATCGCTTGTTGAATAAAAAGCAGCAAAACCCGGCTCTGCGCATCCCGTCATTTTACCTGTATTAGCACAGTGGGCGGTAAATTCACTGCCATCACTTAATTGTAAATCAGCTAAAAAGCGTTTGTAGCGTTTTAATAAGGTGGCAGGTTGCAGAGTTGGCGTGTACTTCATGATAACTTCCAAAGCGTAAATACTGCACAGCAGTGTGGTTTATGTTATTTATCTCAAGCTGTTGGGAACTTAAGCGCTCTATAGTAAACTCGGTGGCACATTTAAGTGCAAGGGTATTCTAACATGAGTGAAAAATTTGTTGTTCAACTAAGCGAACAAGCAGCAGCGAGTCATTGGGGCGATAATGCGTCATTGTCTTTTAATGAGCGCGGTGCAACTGTTCATTTGTCTGAGCAAGAAACATTGAAAAATGTTCAAAAAGCTGGTCGTACTATTGCAATCCAAGGTATTAAAAACGTTGAATTAGCAGGCGATGCTTGGTGTACAGAAAGTCAGTGGGCTTTTTATCAAGGCTTTGTAACACCAAAATCGTTAAACGGTGTTGATTTTGTTGATAACGCACAATCAGATATTAAAGAACTTGCTCACTTAAAAACGTCAGCAATTTGGGCACGTGAAATGGTTAACGGGACTGCCGATGACATTTACCCAGAAAGCCTTGCTGAAAAAGCGGCTGAGTTTATTCAATCATTAGCGCCTGAGCATGTAAGTTACCAAATTATTAAAGGTGATGCGTTACTAGAACAACAGTGGATTGGTATTCATGCTGTTGGTCGCGGTAGTGTTCGCCCGCCAGTATTGCTTGAGCTTGATTACAACCCAACAGGCGACGAAAATGCACCAGTAAGTGCAGCGCTTGTAGGTAAAGGTATTACGTTTGACTCAGGTGGTTACTCAATCAAATCAAGCGAAGGTATGCTTGGTATGAAGTGCGACATGGGCGGCGCTGCAACAGTAACTGCAGGTTTAGCATTGGCTATTAACCGTGGTATTGAAAAACGTATTAAACTGTTTTTATGTTGTGCTGAGAACTTAATTTCGGGTCATGCATACAAATTAGGTGATATTCTTACTTATAAAAATGGCACGACAGTTGAAATTGTAAACACCGATGCTGAAGGTCGCTTAGTACTTGCAGATGGCCTAATGGCCGCAGGTGAGACTGGCGCTCCACTTATTATTGATGCAGCAACACTAACTGGCGCAGCGCTTGTTGCTGTTGGCCAAGAGTACAATGCATTATTTGCACTTGATAAAGAACTTGTACGTGAAGTTGAGAGTTTTGCATCTCAAGAAATGGAAGCTGCTTGGCCACTTCCTCTTGAAAAATGGCATCAACAAAACTGCCCATCTCCTTATGCTGATACGGCGAATAGCCGTGCACAAAAAGGTGGCGGTTATGGCGGTGCATCGAATGCTGCAGGCTTTTTATCGCGCTTTGTGCCAAACGATGGCAAAGGCTGGGTACACATCGATTTAGCGGCTGCATTTAACATGGGCAGTACAAGTCAATGGGCAGCGGGTGCAACAACTCAAGGTATGCGTACAGTTGCTCGTACTTTACAAGAAAAAGCATAATATTTACTAAATTACGCTTTTTACGCTAAAAATAGGCACCCTTGGGTGCCTATTTTTTAATTTACAGGCAAGCAATTTTATTTCATTTACGGTAAAATCAGTCGCCAATACCTGTTTGAGTTTAATTTTTGCTTAACTCTAAGCTGCGCTCAAATCTTATATCCACCACTGGGGTTTCTAATTATGTCAGATAAGTGCTACATCACAGCTCAACAGCTGCTTGAAGATTCGTTCCGCGTAGCGGCACAAGTATACCAAGATGGCTTTCGTCCTGATTTTATTATTGGTATTTGGCGAGGTGGTGCACCGATCGGTATTGCTGTTCAAGAATATTACGATTACAAAGGCATTGAGACTGACCACATTGCAGTACGTACATCGTCTTATTACGGTATTGGTAAACAGTCGAAAGAAATTAAAGTACACGGCTTACATTACATTGTAGAGAACGCAAATGCAGGTGATTCATTATTAATTGTTGATGATGTATTTGACTCAGGTCGTAGTATTGTTGCATTAAAAGAAAAGCTTTCAGAGCTTATGCGCTTAAACTTGCCACGTGATATTCGTATTGCATGCCCGTACTACAAGCCAAAAAACTCAAAAGTAGACACTGTTCCAGATTATTATATTCATGAATCTGAAGAGTGGTTAGTTTTCCCGCATGAATTATCGGGTTTAACACCGGATGAAATTATTGCTGGTAAATCTGATCTTGCGAAAATTCATGACATTTTGCTAGAGAAGTAATTAGTAATTGGCATAAATAAAAAAAGGCCGTTAAGGCCTTTTTTTATTTTAAAGCTGAGCAAAGCTATCTACGTATTCACTTAGTTTTGGTATATCGACTGCTTGCAAGCCATCGTTACTTCTAAGTACCAAGCCTTTTTCTACGAGTTCTGTAACAACACGTCTGTAAGCTCGCTCAGTGGTAGCAAAACGTTCGGCTTCAGCATTTACAGTTGGGTAGGCTCTAAGTAGCGTAGGGTTGTTGTTCTCGGCCCTTAGTAAGCAATCTTTAGCTATGTTATAGCTAAGTGGTAGTAATAACTTATCTAAATTGATTTTTTGGTTTTCCTGAAACTTAGCCGCAATAGTTTGTGCTGTGTATAAGCTTAGTTCTGGTTTTTCAAGCAGTAGAGCACGCCAATGCCTTAATTCAATAAGGTTATAAGTGACATCGCTAAAGCACGTTACCGTATATATACACGGATTATTATTTAGCGCTTCTATTTCACCAATAAGGGTGTTGTTACAATCCAATTGTCCTAACAGCAGGCGTCGTCCATTACCTACGTCGTAACTAAACGACACAGTGCCACTGCGTACAAGCACAAGCTTGCTTAAAGGCTGATCTTGATGGATCAGAACTTCTTTTTTTGATTGTTGATAGCTACTACCGGCAAAGGTTAAAAGCTGATCAACAAGGTAACTAGAAAAATGGTATTGAAACATCAATGTGCTCTTCGGACATTTGTCCTATTTATTACATCTTAATGACGATAGCATTAAGACACTAAGAATTTACGCTAACTTGCTACTAATATTATTAGCTTTGCTAAGAGTATTATTTTACCTTCATTTCCCGTGTAATGATTTAAGAATTTGCTGGTATTTTCCGGCAAACTTTTTCAGGTTTTTTAAGCAGGTTAGCTTTTTTATTTTGTTGTAACTTTGCAATACTTACAAGTGCCATAAGATAGCAGTACATGTAATGCTAACCTAAAGGCTAGGAGAGAACAATTGAGTTGGGAATATTTAGGTTATATTGCATCAGCTTTATTGGTTGCATCGTTAACAATGACAGATGTAGTAAAACTGCGTTGGTACAACATGTTTGGTTGTATTGTATTTACTGCATACGGTGTTGCCATTGGCGCAGTGCCTGTTATTTTTACCAACGGCTTATTGTCGCTTGTAAATTTATACCACATTATAAAAATATATCGCCAACCTAAAGTTGAAGACGCTAAAAGCTAAAATAAGTTATCTGCACAAAGTAAGTTAATGGTTTTAATTAAAATCAAAAACTTCAGCTTTTGTGCAGTCCAGCTTAAAGCGTATATAGATAATCTCATATCACTCTACATAACTTACCTTGATGAACCTTTGAACCATGCTGTAATCTCCTACTTAAAAGATGATTATCTTAGGTTTTAATACGTCGATCGTTAGCTAAATACTGTTCGCGGTTAAGATATAAATAAGTGCTTCTAAATTTCATAAAAAAATCCGATAGCAGTAAACTGCTATCGGATTTTTATCTGTTATACCAACCTGCTTACATATGTTATTTAATTCATTAAATTGCTTAAATATTTATGCAGGTAGGCACTATGGTATTTACGCTTTTTCTAAATCTTCAACGTCACCTAAACCTGCAGTTAGCTCTTCAAGTAATTGCTTTATTTCTTCAGAAGCTAAAATAAAGTCAGCATCAAGTTTTAAAGCCATATCTTCTTTAGGAATATCTGCGTTTTCTTCTTTTAGAGTTTCAGAGTAGCTTAAACGTTTGATAGAGCCATCGTTTTGCAGCATAAACTTAAGACGCTCTTGCCAGTCAAGCGCAAGTTTAGTTACGCGTTTACCACTTTCTAAATGCGATTTAACTTCATCACACGATAGATCATGACCTTTAAGCTTTACTTGTGCGCCGCTGTCGTCTGCTTCTTCAAGTTCAGCGTCTGAGCCAATAGCAAAACCTTCTGGTGTACTAAAGTTAGTTAACCAATCAGTTAAAAATACATCTAGGTCGTAGTTAGCAAACGCAGGTACAACCGGAAGCGTTCCTAACGATTTACGAAGTAGTGCTAGTAGCTCTTCTGCTTTATTAAAGCTGCCACTGTTTACAACAACCCAACCGTTTTCTTGGTCAATAAAGGCAAATTGTAAGCTCGACTTTTTAAATGCTTGAGGTAGAAGAGTATGAAGAATGTTTTCTTTTAATTCGTCTTTTTCTTTCTTTTTAACTGGGCGGTTTTCTTCAGCTTCTATCAGATCAATTTTCTCAGCAACTAGTTCATTAATAACAGAAGCAGGGAGTACTTTTTCTTCGCGTTTAGCGCAAACTAGAATACTTTTCTGAGAAAAATGCGATAGCGTATCGCCATGTTTTCCAAACGCTTTTGTCCAACCAAATGTTGCAAGCTCTTGACCAGTACATGGGCGAAATAAATCTTGCTCTAATGCTTTATCAAAGTCTTCTTGAGTATATGAAACGTCTTGCTTAAAGCGGTAACAAATAAGGTTACTAAACCACATAGGGGAATTGATCCATTTGAAAAATTTGTACAATCATAGCAATAAAAACAGTATCTCGAAATGACTGATTTGTTACTGTTGAATATGAACAAATTTAATGCATATACTTTTATTTATTCATATTTATCAAAAATAGGCAGTGGCTTAGCCATGTTCTTCGGAAATTGAATATAGTAACGCAGACCTTTGCCCGGTTCACTCGTTGCATCAATAGAGCCACTAAGGGTTTGCTTGACCAAATTAAGCATTATATGGGTGCCTAATCCGCTACCGCCTTCATCGCGTTTGGTAGTAAAAAATGGGTCAAATAATTTTTTTAATTGCTCGTTAGTAACACCGTTACCGTCATCTTTGTAATCAATAGTTAAGTTAGTGTCATCAGCGCTTATTTTAATATCCATTACACCGTTGCTTTTACCTTCAAAGCCATGAATAAGTGAGTTCATAATTAGGTTAGTAAAAATTTGGCTTATAGCCCCTGCAGGGAGATTTAAAACTAAATCATCAGGACATTCTAATTTTATAGTATGGGATGTCTTTTTTAGTTTTGGGTGCAGTGAGCGTATTACTTCGTTAGTGTAATCTTTAAAGTTAATGGTTCTTACTGCTTCACTGGCTTGATCGACCGCTATTTGTTTAAAGCTAGCTATAAGCTCCGAAGCTCTATCTAAGTTAGTGGTTAGTAAGCTTGTGCTTTGTTTTGCTTCGTTAATGAATTCTTCTAGTGCTTTTGGCGAAAGTGTTTTTTCGGTATAAGCATTTTCGAGTTTATTTAAGCGTTCTTGTAAAAATGATATTGCCGTTACACCTATCCCAATAGGGGTGTTTATATCGTGTGTAATACCTGCTACAAGTCCGCCTAGCGCAGCCATTTTTTCTGTGCCTAGTAAACGTTCCTGTGCAAGGCTTAACTCTTCTATATAGCGCTGAGATTCAGTTTGCTTTGTAATTAACTCTAGCTCTGTGCTGCGGCGTAAGTCTACTTCTTCGGTGAGGACAATTTTTTGCTTTTCGAGTTCGTATTTTTGCTGCTGTAAATCCATCATTGCTTGGCTTAAGTTGGATGTTTTACGGGCTACGTCTTGTTCAAGTTGTATGTTGTGTTGATCAAGCTTTTCGTTACTTATAATGAGTTCTTTTTGGGTGTGTTCAAGCTCTTTTCTATACTGAACCACTTTATCTATTAGTTTGTTAAATGACTGCTCCATCACTTTTAGTTCATTATGTTCTTCTGTTTCTATTTCTATATGTTGACCTTCTAGCTCGTCTAGTTCTAAATTTTCTAGTTGCTCAGTGAGTTCTGCTAAAGGGTCTGTAAGAAGTTTTCTAAATGCCATTAAAAATAAGATGATCAAAAAGGTGGTTTTAATCATCGCATTACCAATCAAAAAGTAGATTGATACCATAATGCGGCTAAAAACAACTTCTCGACTTGAGAATAAGGTAACGTCACCAACTTGAGTAGCACGACCTGAAAATTCAAAAATAAGTGGAAAGGTATAACCAAATAAACCCGATTTTGCGTCTTCTAAAATAACCTCTTCTTGTACTAACTGTTGGTTATATAGCTTATGTATATCAAGAGAGCGCCCTAGCTGTGAAATAATTTCGCCGCTGTCGTCTCGAACAATAATCCCTTCAATCATGGGGATGGCGAGTAAACCTTCTGCTGTTGTAATTGTTTGCTTGGTATTAAGCTCCCAAATTGCACGTGTTAAGCTGCGACTAAAGGTTTTTTGTAAGGTACTAAGTTCATCGCGAATATAGTCTTTAGTATTGACGTATTCAGCAAGCACTTGTCCACAGGTCACTACAAAGGTAAGCAAAAAATAGACGGATAAAACGCTAGTCAGTAGCTTCTTAGAAAGACTTTTTTGTAACATGAGTGACTTGTTCATCCTTTATTATTTTTGTAACGTTACGATAGTAATTTAAAAGTTAGTCAATAAACCTCTAAAAATAAATAAAAAAGTTAAAATTTAATAAGATAAATCCAAAAAGTGAGCGTGTAGTATCAAAGTATTTAAACCAAGGTATAAATTAATAAATTCGTTATCTGTTATGTATTGTAGGCTTAATTAGTATTTGCTTTGGTTAATTATATCTTAAACGGATTTATTCTATATTTATCATTGTATTAAATTATTAATGCGCTGAGTGCTTGGAGGCGTGTTAAAGTGTCTAAAATGCAATGGAAGGCATTAGTTTAATAACCTTTTAATAACTTTGATGGTTGTGTAGTAGTAAACATGATGAAATTTTCGATATTAGTCTGTGACGATTCTGCAGTTGCCCGTAAACAAGTCGTGCGGTGTTTAAATGAATGTATAGACGCTCAAATACAACAAGCTACAAATGGAGCGCACGCTCTAGAACTTTTACGAGCACAAAGCTTTGATTTATTGTGCTTAGATCTCACCATGCCCGAAGTTGATGGTATACAAGTACTCGAGACTATAAAAATAGAAAAAATAGAGTGCTTTGTTTTAGTTATTTCTGCCGATATACAAGAAAAAATGAAGCAACGAGTCGCACAACTTGGCGCAATAGACTTTATCGATAAACCTATCAATAAATCTAACTTAAACGAAATATTGCATAAATTTGGCATTCATTAGGTTTTTTCATGTTAAAAAAGGCTGTTTTATCTTTTAATTTAGGGTTGACAGCATAGCCTTTGTTAAGGCAGTCTTAACATATGAAAACAATTAATCGCGTACTGACCATTATTATTACAACCATCATTCTTACTGGATAGTGGCATAGGTCGGTGCAACAAATTTAAAGGCCTGTGTTCACTTAGAACACAGGCCTTTTTTCGTTTTATGGGATGAGGAACATAAACAATGCGAGTTTTAAAATTTGGTGGGTCTTCGCTTGCCGACTATGCATGCTTACAACAGGTAGCTCAGCTAGTTAAAGCACAATTAAAAGATGAAATGCTTTTGGTACTTTCTGCTCCAGGTGGAATGACCGATTCGCTAGTTGCACTTGCAAGTGCTGCAGAACAAGGCTCTGACTTTTCGCAGCAATGGCAAGCATTAGTTAGCCGCTGTGAAGGTTTGAAAGCTGACGTTGAAAAAAGTGGTGTAGTAGTTACAAGTTGGCCAAACTTAGGCGAGCTTAAAAATAAACTAGATGGCGTATCACTTATACAATGTTGCCCTGATCAAGTTCGCGCATTTGTAATTAGCTTCGGAGAGCGCGTTAGTGTTTCTTTAATGCAGGCTTTATTGAACTCGCACGATGCAAGATACTTAGAAGCAACAAGCTGTATCGCTTCAACTGGCGGTTATATCGACGCCGAGGCTGATTTAGTAACAAGTAAAGCGCGCTTTCAAGCTGTGCTTAAAGAAAGCCCTGCAACTATCTATATCATGCCTGGTTTTACGGCGAGTAATGATAAAGGTGAGCTTACAACGCTTGGCCGTAATGGCTCAGATTACTCAGCAGCCATTGCAGCAGCATGTTTAGAAGCTGAGATTTGCCAAATTTGGACTGACGTTGATGGTGTATACAGTGCTGATCCTCGTTATATTAAAAAAGCGACTAAAGTAGATTTTTTATCTTATAAAGAAGCGATGGAGCTTTCTTATTTTGGTGCAAAAGTACTTCACCCTAAAACAATTTTACCGTGTGCTAAAGCAGGCGTGCCGTGCGAAATTAAAAATACGCATAACCCAGACGCACAAGGCTCATTAATTGGTAACGATTATTCATCAGATGAGCCAGTAAAAGCGCTTTCGAGCCTACAAGACCTTGCAATGCTAACTGTCTCAGGGCCAGGCATGAAAGGCAAAGTAGGTATGGCGTCTAAGGTATTTAACGCGCTTGCTCACGATAACGTATCAATTGTATTGATCACGCAGTCATCATGCGAATTCAGCATTAGCTTTTGTGTACACGAAACAGACCTAGCACTTGCACTTGATGCGCTACAAACTGCATTTGAACTTGAATTACAAGCAGGGCTTATTGAGCCTGTACAAGTGCAGCGCAATTTAGCCATTGTTACTTTAGTGGGCGACAACATGCGCGCGCACCGTGGCTTAGCGGCTAAATTTTTTGCATCGCTTGCACAAGCGCAAGTAAATATTGTGGCAATTGCACAGGATTCTACAGAAAGTGCTATTTCAGCAGTAATTGATGGCGAACTTTGTAACGACGCCGTAAAAATATGCCATGAAAACTTTTTCACGCATGTGCCGTCAATTGATGTGTTTTTACTAGGTTGTGGCTTAGTAGGGCAAGAGCTTATTAATCAGCTTGAGCGCCAACAAGCGTGGCTTGAAAAACGTAATATTAAACTCAACTTGTATGGTGTTGCTAACTCTCGCCAATTACACCTTGATAGTGAAGGTATTGCTTTTGGTGATTGGCAGCAAAAATTGGCCTCATCTGAGCAGGCGTTTGATTTAAAACTAGTAGAGCAGTTTGTTAAGCAAAATCATTTAGTAAACCCTGTGCTTGTTGACTGTACGTCGTCGGATGCACTTGCTGCGCAGTATGTAGACTTTTTAAATGCAGGTTTTCATGTGGTTGCTGCCAATAAAAAAGCAACAACAAGCTCATACACGTATTACCAAGATTTAATTGCAGCAACGCAAAAGAATAATCGTAAATTTTTATACGAAACGAACGTTGGTGCAGGCTTACCAGTAATCGACAACTTACAGTCATTATTTGGTGCCGGTGATGAGTTATTAGAGTTTAGCGGTATTTTATCAGGTTCACTTTCGTATATGTTTGGCGCACTTCAAGATGGTTTGTCACTTTCTGAGGCAACTATTAAAGCCAAAGAAAGTGGCTTTACTGAGCCAGATCCTCGTGATGATTTATCGGGTACCGATGTAGCACGTAAGTTATTGATCATCGCTCGCGAAGCCGGTATGAAATTAGAGCTAAGCGATATTGAAGTTGAGTCAGTATTACCACCAGGTTTTGCACAAGGTGATAGCGTTGATGAGTTTATGGCAAAACTACCAAGCTTAGATGCTGATTTTAACGACCGTATCAAAAGCGCTGCGAGCGAGGGTAGGGTACTTCGCTATGTAGGCACAATTAAAGAAGGCCACTGTAAAGTAGGTATTGAAGCGGTAGATGCAAAGCATGCGCTTAGTGTCATTCGTGATGGTGAAAACGCACTGGCTATTTTAAGCCAATACTACCAGCCACGTCCGTTTGTAATTCGTGGTTATGGCGCCGGCTCGGAAGTAACAGCCGCGGGTGTATTTGCTGATATTTTAAAAACGTTATCGCGCTAGGAGCTCGTTATGATTGAAGTATATGCTCCGGCGTCTATTGGTAATTTTGCAGTGGGTTTTGATGCACTTGGCGCAGCGCTTGCGCCAATTGATGGCAGTTTGTTAGGTGATGTAGCCGTTGTAAGCGCAGCACCAAGCGACGAATTTATTTGCACAGGCGAGTACGCTCACAAGTTACCAAGTGATGCTAATGAAAATTTAGCGTACCAGTGCTTAGTGCATTTTAGAGCGCATGTTGCGCCTACTATGCCAAGCGTAAAGCTCGAGCTTAAAAAGAACTTACCAATTGGCTCTGGGCTTGGCTCTAGTGCATGTTCGGTCGTGGCTACTTTTGCTGCCCTTGATAAGTTTGCAAAAACTAATTTAAGTCAGGTTGAGCTTATTGAACTGATGGCTGACTTTGAAGCTGTAGTAAGTGGCGGTCGTCATTACGACAACATCACGCCATGTTATTTAGGTGGCTTGCAGTTAACAGGTGATTTAATTCCTGATAAATCGATTGCACTGCCTGTTGATGAAAACTGGTACTACGTTGCTGCGTTTCCTGGTTTTTCACTCAACACTGCAAAAGCGCGCTCTGTTTTACCAAAAGAGTTGAACATGCATGCAAGTGTTGAGTTTGCTCAGCGTTTGTCGGCATTTAGTAGCTTGCTGTTAACTAATCGTTTTGACGATGCGCTAAGCATAATGAAAGATGAAATAGCAGAACCTTACCGCGCACCGCTTATAAAAGGCTTTAGTGAAGCCAAAGCAAGCTTGCCAGCGCTGGGCGCTGAAATAGTCAGTATTTCGGGCGCAGGACCAACCTTATTTAGTGTGTGTAAAACACTTGAAGCTGCACAGCAATGCGCGCAGTGGTTAGAAACCAATTACATTAACGAGCAAGGCTTTTGCCACATTTGTAAATTAGATAACGACGGCACGCGTCAATTAACAGTTTTATAGGATAGGTAGTCATGCAATTACATAATTTAAAAGATAGCTCACAAAAAGTGTCGTTCGTTGAAGCCGTAAAAACAGGTTTGGGTCGTAATCAAGGTGTGTTTTTCCCTGAATCCCTTGCCCCACTGTCCGATGTTGATGCATTGCTTGATATGGACTTTGTTACACGCAGTGGTAAAATATTATCTCACCTAATTGGTGATGAGCTGCCAAGCGACACTGTGACACAAATGGTTAAAAATGCATTTAACTTTCCAGTTAAGCTGGTGGAAGTTGAAGAGAATACATACTGCTTAGAGTTGTTTCATGGTCCTACACTTGCGTTTAAAGACTTTGGTGGTCGCTTTATGGCAGAGTGTTTAACGCAGTTTAACAAAGACGAGAAAGTAACTATTTTAACAGCAACATCGGGCGATACCGGTGCAGCTGTAGCGCATGCTTTTTACAATAAACCAAATATCGATGTTGTTATTTTATACCCTAAAGGCAAAATTTCACTTGCTCAGCAAAAGCTATTTACTACGCTAGGTAACAATATTCATTGTTACGCAGTTGAGGGCAGCTTTGATGATTGCCAAGAGCTAGTTAAAAATGCCTTTTTAGATGAAGAAGTTAAATCAACACTTGGGCTTAACTCAGCTAATTCAATTAATATTAGCCGTTTAGTTGCTCAGGTTTGTTACTACTTTGAAGCCATCGCACAGCTACCAAAAGAAAAACGCGCAACAGCACATATATCAGTACCTAGTGGTAACTTTGGTAATGTGTGTGCCGCAATGATTGGTGCGGTTATTGGTTTACCTGTTGGCAAATTAAGTGCAACAACAAATCAAAATGATACTGTGCCGCGCTTTATGCTTGATAAAAACTGGACGCCAAACGCAACGCTTGAGTCGCTTTCAAATGCGATGGATGTAAGTAAGCCAAACAATTGGCCGCGTGTACAAACAATGTTAGATAATAACTGGTTTAGCTACGATAATTTTTATTCAACAAGCGTAAACGAGCAAGACACGCAAGCCGTGATGAAAAAAATTCAACAAACTGGCTATGTTGCGGAGCCTCATACTGCTATTGCTTACCAAGGTCTTGTTGAAAATCGGGCACCTGGTGCAGCGGGTATCTTTTTAGCGACAGCTCATCCTGCTAAGTTTAAAGAAAGCGTAGAGGGTATTCTAAATATTGAATTAGGTATGCCAAAACCACTTGCTGATGCACTAGCAAAACCATGCCTAGCAAGCGATATGAACGCCGATTACGACGAGTTACGTACCGAAATGCTCGCTAAATTAGGCTAAGTTAAATTAAAAGGAAAAGCGGCTTGAGCCGCTTTTTTTATAACTTTATACGGATGAATACACTTAGTTATATTTACTAATTAAATGTAGTGAATATAATTCATTTAAAATTATTATGGCTTTATAAAAAAATATCATCTTAAAAGAGCTGTGAAATAGTTTCAATCCCTGTTTAAATATCCTCAACTTAAGAGCGTAGGCAAAGAGTCGTTTAAAGCGTACAATAAAGCCTCTAAAAAACACCATACACGTTGCCCTAGGAGACCCCAATGTTAGAACGTAGCATGAATATTTCGGATTTTGATCCAGAGTTATTTGACGCGATAACCAAAGAAACTGCTCGCCAAGAAGAGCATATCGAACTAATCGCTTCAGAAAACTACTGTAGCCCACGCGTACTAGAAGCGCAGGGTTCACAGCTTACAAACAAATACGCAGAAGGTTACCCAGGCAAACGTTATTATGGCGGTTGTGAGCATGTAGATGTTGTTGAGCAATTAGCAATTGACCGTGCTAACGAATTATTTGGTTCTGACTATGCTAACGTACAGCCACATGCTGGTTCGCAAGCAAATGCGGCTGTTTTTCTAGCATTGTTAGATGCAGGCGATACTGTATTAGGTATGAGCTTAGCTCATGGTGGTCACTTAACTCACGGTTCTCACGTAAGCTTCTCTGGTAAGCTTTACAATGCAATTCAATACGGACTAGATGAAGCAACGGGCGAAATTGATTACGCACAAGTTGAAGCGCTAGCACTTGAGCATAAACCAAAAATGATTATTGGTGGTTTCTCAGCGTACTCAGGTATTGTTGATTGGGCTAAGTTCCGTGAAATTGCTGATAAAGTAGGTGCTTACCTGTTTGTTGATATGGCTCACGTTGCCGGCTTAATTGCGGCAGGCGTTTACCCAAGCCCAGTTCCTCATGCACACGTTGTAACAACAACTACGCATAAAACACTTGCAGGCCCTCGTGGTGGTTTAATTATTTCTGCATGTGGCGACGAAGCTATTTACAAAAAGCTTAATAGCGCTGTTTTCCCTGGTGGCCAAGGCGGTCCTTTATGTCATGTTATTGCAGCAAAAGCAGTGGCATTTAAAGAAGCACTTCAACCAGAGTTTAAAGTATACCAAACACAAGTTGTTAAAAACGCAAAAGCAATGGTTGCAGTTATGCAAGAACGTGGCTACAAAATCGTTTCTGACAAAACTGAAAACCACTTATTTTTACTTGATTTAATCGATAAAGATATCACTGGTAAAGATGCGGACGCTGCCCTAGGCAACGCTAACATCACAGTTAATAAAAACTCAGTGCCAAACGATCCACGCTCACCATTTGTAACATCTGGTTTGCGTATTGGTTCTCCTGCAATCACTCGTCGTGGTTTTACAGAAGTAGAGTCAAAAGAGCTTGCTGGCTGGATTTGTGACGTACTAGATAACATCACTGATGAATCTGTACAGGCGCAAGTTAAAGAAAAAGTAAAAGCTATTTGTGCAAAATTACCTGTATACGCTTAATTGCATAAGCAGTAGTAATTTAGATCACAACTGTTTAGTTTTTTGCTAAGATAAAAGGCCGCTATTTAGCGGTCTTTTTTGTTTTAAAACGGAAGTACCGAGTTATGCATTGTCCATTTTGTACCGCAAAAGATACTAAAGTAATTGACTCACGCCTTGTAGGCGGAGGCCATCAAGTTCGCAGACGTCGTGAATGTAATGATTGCCACGAGCGCTTTACTACATTTGAAGGCGCTGAACTGGTTATGCCTCGCGTTGTTAAGCAAGATGGCAGCCGGGAACCGTTTAACGAGGATAAGCTTTTAAATGGCTTAAATCGCGCACTCGAAAAACGCCCAGTGAGTACAGAGCAAGTAGATGAAGTTGTAAATATAATAAAATCACAACTACGCGCAACGGGTGAGCGAGAAATTTCAAGCCATTTGGTGGGCGAATGTATTATGGAAGCACTTAAAAAACTCGATAAAGTTGCGTACGTAAGATTTGCTTCTGTTTATCGCTCGTTTGAAGACATACGCGAATTTGGCGAAGAAATTGCCCGTTTAGGGGAGTAACAATGCAAAGCCAAACTATTTTTACCGAACAAGACGAAATGTATATGGCACGCGCCATAGAACTTGCCAAAAAAGGGCGGTTTACTACAACGCCTAATCCTAATGTTGGCTGTGTATTAGTTAAAAACAATCAAATAATTGGTGAGGGTTTTCATCAATTAGCAGGCCAAGGGCACGCTGAAGTAAACGCGTTAGCTATGGGGGGCAACAGTGCACAAGGCGCTACCGCTTATGTAACGCTCGAACCTTGTAGTCATTATGGGCGTACGCCACCGTGTGCTGAAGGCTTAAAAAAGGCAGGCGTAGTAAAAGTAATTGCTGCTATGGTTGATACAAATCCACAAGTTGCAGGCAAAGGCCTTAAAATACTGAGCGACGCCGGTATTGACGTTGCTTATGGATTACTTGAATCACAAGCTCGCGCACTTAACGTTGGCTTTTTTAAGCGAATGGAACAAGGCTTACCTTATGTGACCTGTAAAATGGCAGCAAGCATAGATGGTAAAACAGCGCTTAAAAATGGGCAAAGTAAGTGGATCACAAGTTCCGCAGCTCGCCAAGATGTACAGTTATACCGAGCGCAAAGCTGCGCTATTTTAACCGGTGCCGATACCGTGTTAGTAGACGATGCTAAACTTAATGTGCGACTAAGCGAGTTGCCTTGCACGTTACCTACCGATTTACCGCTTCGCCAGCCCGTGCGTGTTATAATTGACTCTCAAAATCGCTTAACACCTGACCTTGCTTTATTTAAAATCCAAAGTGATGTAATTATATTTACGACTAAGGTTGATAAATCCCTGCAATGGCCGCATTTTGTAAAGCATATTGAAGTAAGTGAAAGTAACGGTAAAGTTGATTTACAGGCTGTTTTAGAAAAGCTTGGGCAACTGCAGTTTAATAATGTTTGGCTTGAGAGCGGAGCAACACTTGCTGGTAAAATGACAGAGCTTGATTTAGTTGACGAGTTTGTTTTTTATTTGGCGCCTAAATTAATGGGCCATGATGCAAAAAGTTTAGTTAATTTTCCTGAATTGACGAGTATGCAAAACACCGTTAATTTAACATTTAATGAATGTGCGCGCATTGGTGACGATTTACGTATCACCGCGTTAAAAGCTCATTAAAACCACTTAATAAAAAAGAGTAGCGCTATGTTTACTGGAATAATAGAAGCCACAGGCAAAATTGCTTTATTACAAAAAAAACAAGGCGACTTAGCTATTCGCATTCAAAGTGCTGATCTTGATATGAAAGATGTAAAGCTAGGCGACAGCATTGCAACCAATGGTGTTTGCTTAACCGTAGTTGATAAACATATTGACGGCTTTAGTGCTGATTTATCTAACGAGACGATTGGTTTAACCGGTTTTGCTCACTATGCTTTAGGGCAAACGGTTAATCTTGAAAAAGCCATGCAACCAGTTTCGCGTTTGGGCGGTCATTTAGTATCTGGCCATGTTGATGGCATTGCGACTATCACAAGTATTGCAGCAAATGCGCGAGCAACAGAATATTGGCTTACAACCGACGAAAATTTAATGAAATACATTCCGTACAAAGGTTCGGTATGTATTGATGGTATAAGCCTGACAGTAAACGCTGTAGAGGGCAATAAATTCAAATTAACAATTGTCCCACACACGAGTGAGCAGACCACAATTTCTCATTTTAAAGTAGGTACTCAAGTTAATTTAGAAGTCGATCAAATTGCACGTTATTTAGAGCGCCTTATAAAAGGTGCAGAGCAACCAACGGGCTCTGATATTTCGATGAGCTTACTCGCAAAAGCGGGTTTTATTAAATAACGAAACTGATAACTTACACGAGCAAATTTATGAATTTACACAGCGCACAAGAAATCATCGATGATATTAAAGCCGGTAAAATGGTTATTTTAATGGATGATGAAGATAGAGAAAATGAAGGCGATTTAATAATAGCTGCTGAGCATATTAGCGCTGAAGCGATTAACTTCATGGCGACTCATGGCCGTGGTTTAATTTGTTTAACCATGACACAAGATCGTTGTGAGCAACTTGATTTACCGTTAATGGTTAAAAACAATGGTGCTGCATTTTCGACTAACTTTACAATGTCGATAGAAGCATCAAAAGGTGTTACAACCGGTATTTCTGCTGCTGATAGAGCGCGCACAGTGCAAGCGGCTATAGCAAAAGGCGCAGTGCCAACTGATATTGTTCAGCCTGGTCATATTTTTCCAATTATGGCACAACCTGGTGGCGTATTAACTCGCGCAGGACATACTGAAGCTGGCTGTGATTTAGCACGTTTAGCTGGGCTTGAAGCATCATCAGTTATTGTTGAAATACTCAATGCTGACGGCACCATGGCGCGTCGCCCTGATTTAGAAGTGTTTGCTAAAGAGCACGATATTAAAATTGGTACTATTGCTGATTTAATTGAATACCGTAACTTAAATGAAACGACAATTGAGCAAGTTGCAAAATGTAAGTTGCCTACTGTTCACGGTGAGTTTGATTTAGTGACTTACAAAGACACAATTGACGGCCAATTACATTACGTATTGCTTAATGGCGACATAAAAGAGCAAGAACCGACAAATGTACGTGTACATTTGCAAAGCACTTTTAACGATATCCTACTTTCAGACAGAAGTGCTGACCGCAGCTGGGGCCTTTCTGAAGCAATGGCCTATATTGCTAAAAATGAAGGTGCTTTAGTTATTTTAGGTAAGCAAGAAAGCACTGAAGAGTTAGAGGCAACTGTAAAAGCATTTGCAGCAGCTGATGTTGGCGAAAGCGTTACGCCACGTAAATTCAAAGGTACATCTCGTACTGTTGGCGTAGGTTCGCAAATACTTGCAGATCTGGGAATTAAACAGATGCGTTTAATGAGTCGTCCTAAAAAGTATCATGCACTTTCGGGCTTTCATTTAGAAGTTGTTGATTACATTGAGCCACAATAAGCATCACGCTTAAACTAGGCTATTATTTTATTTTTATGGTATGATGCGCAGCAATTTTTGCGCAATCGCAACCGCTTGAACTTATTTTTAGGGTTATCAAATGAAAATTATTGAAGGTAGTAAGTATGCTCCAGGCAAGAAATTTGCCATTGTCATTTCTCGTTTTAATGACTTTATTGGCAGCAGCCTCCTTGCAGGTGCTGTTGATGAGCTAAAACGCACTGGCGGCGTATCTGATGACGACATTACCGTTATTTATGTACCAGGCGCGGTAGAATTACCTTTAGCGGCTAAACGCGTTGCGGCAAAAAAAGAGTATGATGCAATCATCGCATTAGGCGTAGTGATCAGAGGTGGTACACCACACTTTGACCTAGTTGCTGGCGAATCAAACAAAGGTCTTGCGCAAGTATCACTTGAGTATGATATCCCGGTTGCATTTGGCGTATTAACCACAGAAAGCATTGAACAAGCAATTGAGCGTGCTGGCACCAAAATGGGCAATAAAGGCGGCGAAGCTGCTTTAGGCGCGCTTGAAATGGTTAATGTGTTAGATAAAATTTAAGTTTAAGGAATTTTTGTGAAACCAGCAGCAAGACGTAAAGCACGTATCTTAGCACTCCAAGCCGTTTATTCTTGGCAAATAAGTGGCAATTTAATTGCCGATATCGAACAACAAATGTTGATCGAAACAGACGTTACTAAAATTGATGTTGAATACTTTAAAGACCTAGCGACAGGTGTTGCTGTAAATTACAAGCAACTAGATGAAGCTGTATCGCCACATTTAACACGTCCGTTTAATGACTTAGATATGGTTGAGCGCGCAATTTTACGTTTAAGCAGCTATGAACTTAAGTTCCGCGACGATGTACCTTATAAAGTTGCTATCAACGAAGGTATCGAGCTGGCCAAAATATTTGGCGCTGAAGACAGCCATAAATTTGTAAACGGTGTACTTGATAAAGCTGTTAAGCATTTACGCAAGTAAGTAACCGTTAAAGAGGGGAGCCGGCATAGGCCGGCTTTTTTGTGTATGAAGGAATTTGAATTAATTAACCGCTACTTTAAAGGTCGCGGGATCACCCGTCGTGATGTAAACCTAGGTATAGGGGATGATTGCGCTTTAGTAACCGTTCCACAAAACTGCCAACTTGCCGTTACAACAGATACTCTTGTTGCTGGCGTACACTTTTTTGATGATATTTCCCCTCGTGCATTAGGCCACAGAGCGCTTGCTGTTAATTTAAGTGATTTAGCGGCCATGGGCGCTGAGCCAACGTGGGTTTCAGTTGCG
Organism: Pseudoalteromonas sp. SWYJZ19; assembly: GCF_015864375.1. Lineage (NCBI taxonomy): Bacteria > Pseudomonadati > Pseudomonadota > Gammaproteobacteria > Alteromonadales > Pseudoalteromonadaceae > Pseudoalteromonas > Pseudoalteromonas sp. SWYJZ19. The sequence continues at coordinate 15,159 of NZ_JADYXI010000003.1, read as the reverse complement.
TTAACCTTGCCAAGTATTGACCCAAAGTGGATTGAAGAGTTTACTGAAGGCATGCATGAAATTGCAGAATACTTTAATGTGCAAATTATAGGTGGCGATACTACTCAGGGTCCATTAACTATCACTATTTGTGCAAAAGGGACTGTACCAGAAGGGACTGCACTTCGCCGTAGTGGTGCGAAAGTGGGTGATTGGATTTATGTTACAGGTCCGCTAGGTGACGCTGGACTTGCAATTGAGTCTCGCAAACAAGGTATAAGTATTGAGCCAGAGCATTTAAAGTACTTAAATAAGCGCTTTGACTTTCCAACACCGCGTGTTGCTGCTGGGCAGGTATTGCGAGGCCTTGCATCATCGGCTATTGATGTATCGGACGGTTTAATCGCTGATTTAAGTCATATACTTGATATGTCGCAAGTAAATGCAGTTGTGAATATTGAAAGTATTCCGACTTCAGATGCAATGCAAGCAAGCCTTGATTTTAATCAGCAGCTGCCATTTATTCTAAGTTACGGTGATGATTACGAATTGATTTTTACTGTACCTGATAGCAATAAAAGTATGCTAGATATAAAACTGCGTCAATATGGTGTAGATGCAACATGCATAGGCCAAATTAAAAGTGGCGATGGTCAAATTGAACTTTTACACAACGGTGAAAAGTTTGATTTTAAGCAGCAAGGTTTTGAGCATTTTGCAAAGGAGCTGGTTTGAACAAAAACCGAAAGTTTAATTTAAAGCGCCCACATCAGTTTTTTGGTTTGGGTTTTGGTACTGGGTTAGCCCCTAAAGCACCTGGTACATTTGGCACTTTTGCTGCACTGCCATTCATTTTTATGACTATGTATTATCCGCTATGGTTGCAAATTGTGTTTGCCGTAGTGATCAGTATATTTGGTATATGGGCCTGCGGTAAAACGGCTGATGATTTAGGCGTGCACGACCATCCTGCTATTGTATGGGATGAAGTGGCAGGTTATTACATTACAATGATTGGTGCAGCACTTAGCTGGCAAACATTACTCGTTGGTTTTTTGTTATTTCGCTTTTTTGATATAGCAAAACCTGGCCCAATCCGTATGCTAGACAAACGAGTACATGGTGGTTTAGGTATTATGGCCGATGATATACTTGCGGGCGTTTTTTCGCTTATATGCTTACAGGCGCTAATAAAAGTGGGTTTACTACCCTTTTAATTTTTTATATTTGATTTGTTTAACTAGGTGGCAGCAATATGATGCGATTTTTACTGGTTTGTGTACTGATGTTGTGCGCGACACCAAGTTGGGCTTCAATTAGTGATTACGTAGTTAAGCAATGGAATATAAAAGATGGTCTACCTTCGCAATCACTTAAAAGCGTAGTACAAGACCAGCAAGGCTATATGTGGCTTGGTACTCAGTTTGGCTTAAGCCGTTTTGATGGCACAACATTTACAAACTACAACACGCAAAATAGCCCGTTCTTGCCTAGTAATGGTATTAATAAACTTTTAGTCGATTCTAGTGGCTTATTATGGGTAGGTACTAAAAGTGGCTTGGTAGTTATTAATCCTGCCACATTTGCAGCACAAGAGTTTAATATTAAAGGTCCAGTAAGAGATATTCTTGAGGACTCCAAAGGCAGCATATGGATTGCGGCTAATGGTTTATACTATGTAGATAGAGGGCAAGTTGATTTACGCACTCAAGTAAATGGCCCCCTACCTATTGTTAATGCTACCGTAATTACCCAAATTGTTGGCTCTGTTAGCCAAATGGCACTCTCTCCAGAAGGTATTTGGCTAGTTAATGATCGTCATTTATTACGCCTTACTAAAAACTCATCAGATTTCTCTAAACTACGTTTAGAGCTTACCGCTAAAATATCGTTACCAGAGCGCTTAGCGCAAACCATAGTGCACGATTTATCATTCTTAAACGGTAATTTGTATATAGCCTCTGAGCTAGGTGCATACTTTTTAGATTTAGATGACGAACTAAGACCTTTTCCTTTACCAAATGCAAATAACTCAGCCGTTTATAAGTTTATGAGTGATACCGATGGTGGCTTATGGGTTTCGACTTATGGACGTTTATTATTTAGAGATAAAACCGGTGAGTGGCAATGGGTAGAACCAAGCCAACTTGATCAAAGCATATGGTTTGCTGATATTTTTAGAGATGATAAAAATAACGTTTGGTTAGCAAGTTTTAGTGAAGGCTTATGGCTTGCCCATGAAGGGCGGGTAGAAAGGCATTCAGCAGTTTCAGATATGACCGAGTCTGTTATGGCTATTAGCCAAGCTCCAGATGGAAAACTGTGGGTTGCTAACAAAAGCGGCATTGGTTATTTCGATTTAGATAAAAGTTTTATTAATTTAGTTCCAAGTAGTAAATATGGATACGCGTCAGTACACGATCTACAATTCGATGGTGAGCGATTATATATAGCCACGGGGCGCGGCTTATTTGTTTTTGAAAACAAGACACTTTATACCGTCCCTGGTCGAGCGCTTCGCGATAACCCGGTATTTGCAATAAGTCGCTCTAGTAAAGGCGGTTTTTGGATTGGTACCGGACGCGGTTTATATCGATTAAATTATGCTGGTTTAACGCCTTTTGCATATAACGCTTTTTTAGGTAGTAAGTTTATTACCTACGTATTGGATAAAACAAACTTTGGTGTGATTGGTACTAGTAAAGGCGCATATTACTTTACAGACCGTGGCATTGAAAAAATTGGTGACCAAACAACACTTGAAAGCGCATACGTAACTAGCGTGCTCCATATAGATGGTGTGGGTATTTTAATCGGCTCTCTTAACGACGGGCTTTTTTACAGAAGTACGCAAGGGCAATGGCGTCAACTCGATGCAGCTAATGGTTTACCGTATGGTTCTATATTTAGCCTAGAATATGATGAAAAATTAAAGCATGTTTGGGTAAGCACCATGAAAGGTGTTTACAGAATGCCTGTAGAGCAATTTAAGACAGAGATAAAAAGCCTAAAAGTTGAAGAAGTAATTTCATCTTTTGACCGTCAACTCGATGGTAAAGCGAATCAATGTTGTAGTGGACTTGGGCATGATGCGGTAGCAGACACCGGCAATTCTATTTGGTACCCAAGCTTACAAGGTGTTGTTGAAATACCTAAAAATGTAGAGCTATTTGGTGTGCTTGCATTAAAGCCAACAATAGAAACAATAACAACACCACTTCGTCATTTAACCACCGCTGCGCTTGGTAAAAAACCATCATTAGAAACAGACGAGCGTGATATAACGCTAACTTACACAGCTATTGATTATTATGCACCAAACAGTATTGAATTTAGATATAAACTAAGTGGCTTAGATAGTGACTGGCGCTATGCTAATACGCGACGTGAAGCTATTTATACTAACTTGCCTCCAGGCTCGTTTTTGTTTCAATTAGAAGCGAAGCGCCAAGGTGAAGACTGGACTAAAGCGCAAGAAGTAGAATACGGTTTTGTAGTGCCTGAGCGCTTTGACGAAACTATTTACTTTAGGCTTTTAATTACCAGTGGCTTTATTTTGCTTTTCTACCTTATTTTTTGGGTGTTTAGAGCGCAAGAGCGTAGAAAACAAGAAGCATTAGAGGGCTTGATCACCGAGCGTACCTTAGAGCTTCGTCAAGCTAATGATAAATTAGGCCAAGTGAATTCACAGCTTAAATTAGTTAGTCACTCAGATGAGTTAACAGGGCTGCGTAGCCGTCGCTTTTTGTTTGATCAACTCCCTAAAGATATTGAACACTTTCAACGTAATTCACAATCGCTGCAGGCACAAGGCAAGTCACTGGTGCTGGTAATTATTAACTTTGATAATTTCAGCCGTATCAATGATGCCTATGGCCCAATTGCAGGTGATAGCTGCTTACAGCAAATGGCTGCATTATTAAATTCGCGTACGCAGGGCTCTGACTATGTGGCACGTTGGAGTGGTGATGAGTTTTTACTATTATTACGTGATTTTAAATGCAATAAAATAGACAGCTATGCTTCAGATCTTTGTAAAGTAATAGCGGCTAATTTATTCCAATTACCAAATGGAAAAACAACTAATATCACGGCATCAATTGGTTGGTCATTTTATCCATTACCACTTTTGGGTGGGCAGGTAATTAGCTGGGAAACATCTATTAACCTAGCTGATATTTCACTACACCAAGTTAAAAAGCGCGGTGGTGATGGTGTTGCAAATATTACGTTTGATGATCAGCTTGATGCATTTGAGTTTGAACAAAATTCTAACGTTGATCAACAATTAGGTATTTTACAAAGCAATGGCCTAGCTGATATTAAAGTGTGGATGCGCTGATCAGCAATATTTGATATTAAAAAAGGAGCCTAGGCTCCTTTTTTAATATGCTCAACTTTAGATGTATAGGAAGTTAATTAATAAACGCTTTAATAGCGGTTAATATTCCTTGCTCGCCTAACCCCATTTCATCGTGCATTTCATCTTGGGTGCCGTGTTTAATAAACTCATCAGGAATACCTAAGTTAAGGATATTAATATCAGCTTTTTGCGTTGCTAAGTATTCGTTAACTGCAGAGCCGGCACCGCCAGCGATTGCATTATCTTCAAGCGTAACAATTACATCGTGGCTAGCTACAAGCTCATTTAAAAGCGCGGTATCAAGAGGTTTAATAAAGCGCATATTAACAAGCGTTGCATCTAACTCACTTGCTGCAAGCTGTGCATTCTCAAGTAATGTACCAAATGATAAAATGGCAATTTTACTGCCTTTTTTGACAGTATCTGCTTTACCAATTTCAAGCAGTTGCATATTGCTTTGAATTTCTGCAGTACCCGCACTACCGCGAGGGTAACGAACGGCAACTGGGCAATTTGCTTTATAACCAGTGTATAGCATTTGACGGCACTCGTTGGTATCGCTTGGCGCCATAATCACCATATTTGGAATACAGCGCATAAAACTTAAATCGTATGCGCCTTGATGAGTTTCACCATCGGCTCCAACAATACCGGCGCGGTCAATGGCAAATAATACAGGTAAGTTTTGCAGTGCAACATCATGTATTAATTGGTCGTACGCACGTTGTAAAAAGCTTGAGTAAATAGCAACAACAGGTTTTAAACCTTCACAGGCGAAACCAGCAGCTAAAGTAACAGCATGCTGCTCTGCAATAGCCACATCAAAGTATTGATCTGGATGTTCTTTAGAAAAACGGACCATGCCTGAACCTTCACGCATTGCAGGCGTGATAGCCATTAACTTGCTATCTTGCTCGGCCATATCGCATAACCAATCACCGAATACTTTTGAGAAAGTAGCAGCACTAGGTTTAGATTTAGGCAGACTAGTTGTGCTCGGATCGAATTTTGGTACACCATGGTAGCCAATAGGATCGGCTTCAGCTGGTTTATAGCCCTTACCTTTTTGTGTTTTTATATGTAGAAGCTGTGGGCCTTTTAAATTACGCATATTACGTAGCGTATCAACAAGCATGTTTACATCGTGACCATCAATTGGACCAATATAATTTAGGCCTAATTCTTCAAAGAAGGTACCCGGGATCATCATGCCTTTAATGTGCTCTTCCATTTTACTGGCAAGTTGCTTTACAGGAGGTACACCTGAGAGTAACTTTTTACTACCTTCACGAATGTTAGTATAAAAGCTACCCGATAAAATACGGGCAAAGTGATTTGTTAATGCGCCAACATTTTCAGAAATCGACATTTCGTTATCATTTAAAATAATAAGCATGTCTGATTTTACATCACCTAAATGATTCATCGCTTCAAATGCCATGCCTGCGGTTATAGCCCCGTCGCCAATAATGGCAACAGACTTTCGACCTTTGCCTTCTTTTTGTGCGGCAATAGACATGCCTAAAGCAGCTGAAATAGACGTGCTTGAATGGCCTACGCTAAACGTATCGTATTGACTTTCATCGCGAAAAGGAAAAGGGTGTAAACCGTCTTTTTGACGAATAGTGTGCATTTGCTCGCGACGACCAGTAAGGATTTTATGCGGATAAGCTTGATGACCCACGTCCCAAACTAGGCGATCGTCTGGAGTGTTATAAACATAATGCAGCGCAACGGTTAGTTCAACCGTCCCTAAACCAGACGCTAGATGACCGCTACTTTGCGATACTGAGTTGAGTAAATAATCGCGCAGCTCATTGCTAAATGCAGGGAGTTTGTCTTGCGCTAAGTCACGCAATTGGGCTGGCTCGTCAACCAAATTAAGTAATGGATACTTGCTACTATCAAGTGTCATGGTTTTATATATATCCTTCGCTAACATTAATTAATCCAAAGCTTTTACGAATAATTAATGTTGAGTAATAATGTCAGTGCTAATTGCAATACGTATGAGCAAAAATTAGTGGTCACGCTCAATTAGGTAATTTGCTAGCGACGCAAGAAGTGTTGTGTCAGCATCTATATTTGCTAACGCTTCATGGGCTTGTTGTATTAAATTTTGCGCCTTTTCTTTAGCGCCTAGCATACCTAATAACGCCGGATATGTCGCTTTATTCGCGGCAATATCGGAGCCTTGTGGCTTTCCTAAAATAACTGTATCGCCTTCAACATCTAAAATGTCGTCGTGTACTTGAAATGCTAGCCCTATAGCATACCCAAAAACACTTAAATTTTCTAAGGTTTGTTGATCAGCCTTTTCACTGCACAGTGCACCAAGTGTAATTGCGCAATTAATTAGAGCCCCGGTTTTTAGCTTATGTATTCGCTCAAGCTCTTGTACGGTAATTACTTTATCAGTTGCTGCTATATCAAGGCCTTGTCCGCCAACCATACCCTGAAGGCCTGATGCGTGGGCAAGTGTAGCAATCATTTTTACTTGTGTTTGTGATGAGCATTCAAATTTGTGATTCGCAATAAGCTCAAAAGCAAGAGTTTGAAGAGCATCACCGGCTAAAATTGCATTTGCCTCGCCAAACTCTATATGACAAGTAGGGCGTCCGCGGCGTAAGTCGTCATCATCCATTGCTGGTAAGTCATCATGGACTAACGAATAGCTATGAATACACTCAATTGCAGCAGCAAGTACGTTTAAGTCTTGATGGTTTGCGCCGAGCATTTTACCTGTGGCATAAACTAAAAATGGACGTAATCTTTTACCGCCATTAAATAATCCATACTGGGTGGCGTTCTTTACCGTTTCTTCTGTATCGAGAGGCTGATTAAAATGCTGCTGTAAGGTCGCTACTACATCTTTTTGAGCACGTTCAATATGATTTTTTATGCTCACAGCTATTCCATATCATTATCAAAATTTGTAAGTACTGACTTTTCGCCATTCCCCATCAAAACTGATACTTTTTGTTCTGCTTGCTGTAATTTCCCTGATGAAGCACTTGCTAATGCAATTCCACGCTCAAATTGCTTTAACGATTGCTCAAGCGATAAGTCACCTTGTTCCATGTCACTAACGATTGTAGATAATTCTTCTAGTGCTTGTTCGAAACTTAAGTTTTCAGGTTTTTTAGTCGCCATCTTTATTTCAGCTTACATAATAAATTTAGGGGTCAATTTTAGGGGGAATGCTAAACTAGGTCAAAGGATGATATTGGTTTTTTACCTTTATAACGTTAAATTATATTTCAAGTGCATTAATAAAGCCTTAATAGCGTCTGTTGGTTTAATAAATCAATTGATAGTTAGGTAGCCCTTATAACTTGATCTAAGATAGTGCTAAAGGCTGCTTTTTATGTTTATTTATAAAAATGGCTTAAGCAATTCAATATGTTGCCGATAAGCAGTTAATAATAAAAATTTATGATAAGGCCATTAAGCATGAAACTTCTGGAGGAAATGTGGATTTAGCAACCATAATTGGGATCCTAGGCGCAATTGGCTTAATTGTCATGTCTATGTTTATGAGTAGTAGCGGTGAAATGGCTATGTTTTACAATACCCCGTCTGTGGTTATTGTATTTGGTGGTTCACTCTTTATTGTTTTATCAAACTTCACCATGTCGCAATTTTTGGGGATAGGTAAAGTTGTTGCCAAAGCGTTTATGTTTAAAATCGAAACGCCAGAAATACTTATCGAAAAAGCAGTAGAACTTGCGGATTCAGCTCGTAAAGGCGGTTTTTTAGCACTCGAAGAAGCTGAAATTCCAAACCCCTTTATGCGCAAAGGCGTCGATATGCTCGTTGATGGCCATGATGCAGATGTAGTTCGCGCTACACTTCAAAAAGATATTTCTCTAACTACGACTCGCCATGAATTGGGCGCGGGTTTATTTAAGTCGTTAGCTGATATAGGGCCTGCAATGGGCATGATTGGTACTCTAATTGGTTTGGTTGCAATGTTGTCTAACATGGATGACCCAAAGGCAATTGGTCCGGCAATGGCAGTAGCACTATTAACAACTTTATATGGCGCGTTTTTAGCCAATGTTGTGGCAATTCCTATTCAGGTAAAACTTGAACTGCGTAAAGACGAGGAAGCGATGAATCAGCGTTTAATTTTGGATGCTATTTTAGGTATACAAGATGGTCAAAATCCAAAAGTAATCGAAGGTATTTTGAAAAATTACTTAGCTGAATCTAAACGTAAAGTAGATACCGAGGAGTAACTATGTCTGATCAAGAGTGCAAATGTCCACCACCAGGTCTACCTGCATGGATGGGAACGTTTGCCGATTTAATGTCACTGTTAATGTGCTTTTTTGTACTCTTGCTCGCGTTTTCAGAAATGGATGTACTTAAGTTTAAACAAATTGCGGGCTCTATGAAGTTTGCTTTTGGTGTGCAGAATAAAATTGAAGTAAAAGACATCCCTAAAGGGACCTCTGTTATTGCCATGGAGTTTACCCCAGGCAAACCAGAGCCAACCCCAATAGAAACCATTCAGCAGCAAACAGTCGAAATGACTCAACAAATGTTAGAGTTTCAGGCTGGCGATGAAAGCTCAGCAGGCGGCAGGCAAGAACAGCGCGGGGATAAACGCGGTGGCGAATCTCGTAGTACCTCACAAGAAGAATCTTCTGAGCAAGCAACTTCAGCAGCCGATCAGGAGCAAACTAACGAGCTTGTTAAAAAGATAGCGCAGCAGCTTGAAAAGCAAATAATCGATGGCGCAATTGAGCTTGAGTCTTTAGGGCAGCAAATAATTATTCGCATTAGAGAGAATGGTTCATTTCCTTCAGGTAGTGCATTTTTACAACCTAAGTTTAAACCTATAATTCAAGATATCGGTGTGCTGTTAAAAGATGTACCCGGTGAAATAACAGTATCTGGCCATACAGATGATTTTCAGGTATCGAATGAGTTATATATTAATAATTGGGACCTATCATCAAAGCGTGCTGTAGCCGTTGCAAGTGAACTGCAAAAAGTCCAAGGATTTGATAAAACCCGAATGATGGTGGTTGGTCGAGCTGAAACACGACCACTTGTACCGAATGACACCGATGAAGATCGCCGCAGGAATCGCCGAGTAGAAATATCTATATTACAAGGTAAAGCAAAAGAGTCAGCTCCTATAGATGTAAGATAACTTTTATTGGCAAACACACTTATTTATCATAAAGTATGCTTTCTTTAACAAATGTAACGGAATAGTTCATGAAAAAGGTCGATAAGTTTAGTCATATGCCAGGAAATGGCGGTGGTAATGACGATGATGAAAAAAAACTTGATTAACTCTAATGCCTGAATGGTTTTTAAAGACTATATTGATATTAGATACTAGTTGGGTGTTTATTTTAAGCCCTGCTATTTTCATCTTTTATTTTAGAAAAGATTATTTGGCCCTGCGTTTCGCTTTAATTACAGCCGCTTTTTTTTTATATGGAACCATTATTCATCCTTACTTGAAAGAGTTTGATAATGGGATTTATGTTTATCGATACCTTGTTTGGGCTTTTAATGATATTGCTTGGATGGCACTCATCGCATATCTGGGGTTAAAAGATAAGGTTTATTTATGGCAATGCGTATTAGGTCAATTGGTTGTTATTATGGCACCAATTTTACAGCTATTTAGATTAGTCGACCGCCATTTATGGGATCTTTCTTATAGTACATACATTTATAAAACCTTATTGCCATTTATTAATATAGGCACCGTTGTTGTTTGTTATCTTCCGCTTATTTATATTTTAACAAAAGACAAAAAAAGCCCAGTTAGCCAATAGTTACAAAAAGTTCCCTCCTTTAAAATAGCTGTGCTAGACTACTGTTTATATAAACAGTGATGAGCAGGCTATGAAACTCTACATTGCAGAAAAACCTTCACTTGGACGCGCTATTGCTGATGCGTTACCAAAACCACATAAAAAATATGATGGTTATATAGAAGTCGCTAATGGCGATTGTGTATCGTGGTGTATTGGACATTTGCTAGAACAAGCAGAACCCGATGATTACGATGAGCGCTTTAAAAAGTGGCAGTTTGAACACTTACCTATAATACCTGAACAGTGGAAGTTAAAAGCCAAAACCAAAACTCGCAAACAGCTCACTGTTTTAAAAAAATTAATTAAACAAGCCTCGCAACTTATTCACGCTGGCGATCCAGACCGTGAAGGCCAGCTACTAGTCGATCAAGTAATTGAAGAAGCTAAAATAAGTCAGGCTAAAAAGCAGAGTACGCAACGTTTACTCATTAGTGATTTAAACTTATCGGCGGTAAAAAAATCACTGGGTACTATGCGTTCTAATCGAGATTTTATTCCGTTAAGTGTATCTGCTTTAGCGCGCTCTCGTGCTGATTGGCTATTTGGTATGAATTTAACACGTGCATACACACTAGCTGGGCAAAAAGCAGGGTTTGGTAATGTGCTTTCGGTAGGGCGAGTACAAACCCCTATTTTAGGTCTTGTTGTTAATAGAGATAACGAAATAGCACACTTTGTATCTAAGCCTTTTTACGATGTACTGGCGCATTTACTTACTCCAGATAACCAGCCATTCATAGCTAAGTGGGTTCCTAGTAAAGCATGTGAGCCACATCAAGATGAAGAAGGGCGAATACTTAACAAAGCACTCGCACAAAATGTTGCTTCACGCATTACAAAGCAAAGTGCTGAGCTTACTTCACTTGACCAAAAACAAAAAAAACAAAGTGCTCCATTACCGTATAACCTATCTGCACTGCAAATAGATGCGGCTAAAGCATTTGGTATGCCAGCTCAAAAAGTGTTGGATATTTGCCAAATACTTTACGAACGTCATAAATTAATTACTTACCCACGCTCGGATAATCGTTATTTACCTAAAGATCACCATCAAGATGCATCAGCTATTTTTAAAGCTATAAGTGCTAATGGTGGGCAAAGCAGTGAATTAGTAAACGGGGCTGATGTAAAAAAGCGTAGTAAATGTTTTAACGATTCAAAAGTGGCTGCGCATCATGCCATTGTGCCTACGGCTAAGCAGTTAAAGTCAGCGAGTTTGAACGGTGACGAAGCGAAGGTATATCAATTAATAAGCCGCCATTACCTAATTCAGTTTTATCCCGACTATATATATAACGAAACTAAAGTAGAGATAACAATCGCTGGCGGATTATTTAAAGCAAATGCAAAACAAGATGTAAGCCTGGGCTTTAAGGTATTAATGGGTAAGTCTGAATTAAAAGATGAAGCTACGTTACCTCCTTTAACTAAAGGTATGCCTCTTTTTTGTGAGCAAGGCGAAGTGGTCGAAAAGCATACATCACCTCCTGCTTATTTTACCGACGCTACATTATTGGCTGCGATGACGGGCATTAGCCGTTATGTTAAAGATCCACAAATTAAAAAAGTATTAAAAGACACTGATGGTTTAGGGACTGAGGCAACACGTGCGGGAATAATCGAGTTGCTATTCAAGCGGCGCTTTTTAAAACGTGAAGGTAAGTCAATTAGAGCGACCGAAACGGGACTTGCCCTTATTAGCGTATTACCACAAGGTTTAGCGAGTCCTGATTTAACCGCAAAGTGGGAATCGAGCTTAGGTGATATCGCGCAGCAAGTAATGAGTTATCAGCAATTTTTACAGCCTTTACTTGCTGAGCTAAATGGGTTTGTACAATTAGCAGCAAACTGCGATAGCAATGCATTTGCAAGGTTACCAAAAAGCTCACCTAAAAAACGCTTTGCTAAACGAGGTGGAAAAGCGACCTTTAAAAAGTCGAGTTATAAAAAAAGCTCTGTTGCTAGTTAGCTACAGAGCCATTTTATTAAACGATATTACTTAACCTGAACTCTACTTGAGATAGATTTATTATCCAGAATTCAGGTTACTTATTAAATAAAGCAACAGCAGCGTTACTCATTGCTTTTATTCCGGTAGGGATAGCAACTTTATAATCTGGTGCAAATTTACTAGAGTGTAGGGAAGGGAGTACTTCACCTGTTTTTATCGAATCTGCATATTGTGCTTGGTTTACACCTCCTAGCCAAAATAAGGTAATCGGGATATTTTCATCGGTGCGTCCGTATAGGCCAAAGTCTTCACCCGCCATTACAGCTTGTGTTTCAAGCACATTAGTATCACCAATTGCGCTGGCAATAGAGTTTCTAACAATGTCTGTTTGTGCAGGGTTATTATAAGTAGATGGAATAGATTCATCTTCATGTACATATACTACAGGGTAGTTTGATTCATTTAGGCCAGCACTTTGTGCAATACCTGCCGTGATTCGTTTTATTGCTGCTATTTGAGCACTTCTAACATTTGGGTTATAGCTTCTGAGAGTGAGTTGTAGTTTTACTTCATCCGAAATCACATTATGTTTTGAGCCACCATGAATAGACCCAACCGTAATAACCGAAGGCTCTAGCGGTGAAAGTTCTCGGCTTGTGATTGTTTGCAGAGCAAGTACTGTGTGTGCAGCTATAATCACAGGGTCTATAGTTGTATGCGGATAAGCACCATGACCACCTTTACCTTTTATTGTAATATCGACAGAATCTACACTTGCCATAGTGTATTCATTTTTCATTGATATCTTACCAGCGGGGACGCTAGCACTTACATGTAACGCAATTATATGATCAGGTTTTTCATATTTACTAAATAGTCCTTCGCCTAACATGGCTTTAGCACCCCCACCAACTTCTTCGGCAGGCTGTGCAACCATCATCAAAGTGCCTTTCCATTGATCTTTGTGTACTATTAATTGCTCAGCAGTACCAATAAAAGAGCTCATGTGAATATCGTGGCCACAACCGTGCATTACACCTACTTTAGCACCATGCTCGTCAATTACTTTAACTTTTGAGGCATAGGACTTTCCTGTCTGCTCTATAATAGGTAAGCCATCGGTGTCAGTACGGATCATCACGGTTGGACCGTTTCCGTTTTTGTAAATGCCGACAACACCAAAGCCACCTACATTACTTGTTACTTTAAAACCCAGCTGAGTTAATTTATCCGCTATTTTATTACCCGTTTCTTGTTCGTGATAAGAAAGCTCTGGCGATTGGTGTAAATCGAGGTAAAACTTTTCTATAGCTGGCATGGCTTTGCTTAAATTCAAATCGAGTCCATTTGCTTGTACTAATGGGCTTGCTAATAAAAGTATTGCACTTAGATAAGTTAATTTCATGTTTTCCCTCATTGTTGAATATGTATACCGGATGATTTAGGTATATGACTTGTAATTATTATGTTCACCACCATATAAAAACCTAAATAGATGAATATGGCAATCAATTCAATGAGCAACATAGTTAGTATTAATGCACAAAACCTTCAACAAGTACTCGGTGAAACATCACAGCAAAAATTGGTGTTGCTTAACTTTTTCTCTCCTCAAAGTCCTGACTGCATCGGACAGGCTGCAATTTTAGATAAAGTAGCGGCTGAATATGCAAGCTATATAGTAGTAGCAAACCTAGATTGCGATGCAGAGCAAGCACTCGCTTCTCAACTTGCGCAACAAGTTGGTCTTCAAACTCTGCCTACGCTTGTATTATTAAAAGACTCTGCACCAGTAGATTTACTTGCAGGTGTTCAAAGTGAGGCACAAATACGCGAAGCCCTAGCAAAGCATTTACCTGCGCAACAAGACTTACTGTTAGAGCAAGCAAAACAAGCGTTATTAAAGTCAGATTTAAATGCTGCATTTAATTATGCAAAGCAAGCTTATGAAATAGACAGCGGTAATGCACGCATCAAATTAGTGCTTGCAGACATATGTATTCAAATTCACAAGGTAGATGAAGCCCAAGCGCTTATAAATACAATAGACGTACAAGAGCAAGATGCTTACTTTAATAATATAAAAGCAAAATGCGAAGCTGCGCTTGAAGCAAAAGACTCACCAGAGATTAAAGAAAAGCAACAACAAGTAGAAAAGTACCCAAATGACCTAGAATTAAAAGAAGAGCTCAGTATTTTACTCAATGAAGCAGGCAGAAAAGAAGAAGCATTGGATATACTATTTACAGTGCTGCAAAAAGATCTGAATTTCAATGAAGCGAAACCAAGCTTTTTAGCCATTATTGCCTCTTTACCCGATGGTGATGCGCTCGCAGCAAAGTATCGTCGCAAGTTATATAGTATTTTATACTAGGGTCTGTTGCTCTTTGCGGATTAAAATTTGTTCAAACTAGGGGGTGTTTAATCGCGGCGCGAGATTTGTAACCTAGTGGGCTCGGTAATTGCTCCTGCGTTACCCTACTGGCTTACATCCATGTAAGAATAAGTAAAAACCGAGTAACAAAGAGTAAATAGCCCCTAGGAAGAACCCTTTGGGCAGCGCCTGTTTGGCATTAATGCTACGTTATCGCTTATTTATGGGGAGTAACCACACTACATAGGCTCTGCCTTGCCTGAATACTAAACAGGCTGCTGCAAATTTAACCTTGAAAGATAAACAGACCCTAGATTCTAATAACTATTACTTTTGAGAAGCACCTAAATAAGGTGCTTTTTGCATTTTTAAGGTTTTAATTAAAAGCTATAGAATGGTTTAGCTATGTAAAAACAAGAGTTATCAACAGGTTTTTGTGGGTAACTTGTGCTTATCATGTGTGCTTGCTTGGGGCTTAATTTTAATTACTATTTTATGCAAATAACGCTTGCGTAAAATCCGCCGCTCCCTATAATGCGACCCCACTGAGACGGGAAACGCCAACGCATAGCGAGGCAGGAACAACTCAGAGAGTTAAGTAAAACTTCGGTTTTAAATTGTCGAAAGAAAGTTTAAAACTAAGTGT
>NZ_JADYXI010000029.1:0-31250 GCF_015864375.1 Pseudoalteromonas sp. SWYJZ19 | reverse complement strand
GGTCTTATTTAAGCTTCCAGCTAGACGAGAGGATAGAAGATATCCCCGATGGGTTAAGCCAAAACCATCTAAGTATCCCCATAAAAAGAAAAATGCCAGTCAGCTTAACTGACTGGCATTAGGCATTTAGCCCCTTTTTTAATGCCTGAAAAACACTCCTCATTAAAGTTACGCTTGTAAACTAAATTAACAAACAATACCTTATTGCTAATAAAACTTTAATTAATAAGGCATAATGCTGCTATTGTTTTAGAATAATCACTAATAATACAAGCTGCTCTTGCGCGTATTGACTCACACTTGGGATCAACCATGACCATAAACATGCGTTTAACGACCGGCTTTGGCGTAATTTTATCAATGATGCTTATTTTAACCATTATTGGCATTTCGCGCGTTAGCCTCATTAATAATAACATTACCCACATGACCGACGTAAACTCGGTAAAGCAGCGTTACGCTATTAACTTTAGAGGCAGCGTACACGACAGAGCGATAGCCGTGCGCGATGTAGTGCTAATTACCGATCAAAGCAGTTTAAGCTCCGTGTTAAAGAGCATAAAAGAGCTAAACGCATTTTACCAAACGTCAAGCCGGTCTATGGCCGAGCTAATGGGTAATATGAATAGTGAAGAACGCGCTTTAATTAATAAAATAAATCAAATAGAGCAGCGCACTCAGCCTTTTATTCAAGGTGTTATAAACGCTAAAAATGCAGGAAACCTAAACGAAGCTGAACGTATTTTATTAACCGATGCGCGCCCTGCATTTACCCAGTGGCTAAATGTTATAAACCAATTTATAAACCTGCAAGAGCAAGCAAATCAAACCACCACTATTGATACTCTCGATATTGCTAGCTCGTTTAAAATTTGGATGATTTCGCTCACCGCACTTGCCTTTTTAATAGGCATAAGCGTTGCGTATGTTATTAGCCAACTGATCAGAAATTCAGTAGGTGGCGAACCACAAGAAGCTGCTGAAGTAATTGCCCTTATTGCGCAAGGCGATTTAAGAGGTGATGTACAGTCGTGTTGCCCAAATAGCATGATGGCTTCTGTAGGGGTGATGCAATCTAAATTAAAAGCCATTGTAGATAGCATTATTAACTCATCTGAAGAGCTTTCTACGCACTCTGCAAGCGTAGCGTCTGGCTCGCAGCAAGCACTTAGTGCCGCTGACGCACAAGTAACTTATACAAACTCGGCAGTAAGCAGCCTAGAAGAAATGAGCCGTAGTATCCATGCTGTAGCCGACTCAGTTAGGCAAACAGAAGATAACTCAAAAATAACCGCACAATTGTCGCAGCAAGGTAGTATTGCAGTGCAAAAAGTAGCGGCCGAAATTGAGCAAATTTCAGTAACCGTAAAAGCGACGGTTACCCAAGTAAACGTGCTGCAAGAACATGTAAAACACATTGGCGATATTTTAAGTGTGATCCGCAGTATTTCTGATCAAACAAACTTGCTTGCACTAAATGCAGCAATAGAAGCTGCAAGAGCAGGCGAAACAGGCCGAGGGTTTGCTGTTGTTGCTGACGAGGTAAGACAACTTGCCCAGCGCACTGGCGACGCAACAGGCGATATTGAAAAGATGATTTTGCAAGTACAAGAAAACACGCAAGCGTCGGTAACAGCTATGGAAACCACAGTACCACAAGTAGAAAATGGCCTAACACTTACTCACGAAGCAAACGAGTTACTGCATCAAATACAGCAACAAGCTAACGATTCATTAAGTAACGTGCTTGAAATTGTTGAATCAACATCAAACCAAGTAGCCACTGTGGCGCAAATTAGTACCGGCGTAGAAGAAATTGCCAGTATGTCCAAAGAAACCAGCATGTCGCTTAACAGTAACGCACAAGAAGCTGTTGCATTAGCTGACCTTTCAAACACACTTAAAAAGTATATTAGCTACTTTAAAGTTTAATTTTTATAGTAAGCAATAAACAAAGGGGCTTTTAAGCCCCTTTGTTGTTTATGTACTTTAATAATAGCGGACTATATACCTGCTAAATCGCGCTCGGTAATACACTCGTCTGAGGCCATTTCAAACTCGCGGCAAACTAATGGGCGGTTTTCGTAAATGGAGCACATAAGCGTATTGCGGTCGAGTGCTTGGCACCAACCGTCGTCAGCGCGTTTCATTACTTCACTGCCCCATTTATCGTATTCAATGTAGTTAAATGGCACGCCGGTGTCGGTTACTATGCGCACTTCTAATTGGCAACAACAGGCTTGGCAGTTAGCACACGTAACGGGCTCTGGGGTAGTAGAAATATTTTCAACGGGGATAACAATATGAGGCATAGTGGCTTACTTTTTTGAATAAGCCACTAGGATACAGTAACTAATTTAACGCGCTAGTAGTTTTGCTTTAATATCGCTGTAACGCATTTGCTCACACAGTGCAAAACCACTCAGCTGGCGTACTTTATTACGCGCAAATAACGGCACACTCATCCCCGCTAAAAAGCGGCATTGGGTTTCAATACCCACATTGTGATTACCTTTGCCTGCCATATGCGCTAAAAATTCATCTACCTTTTGATAAATAAGTTGCTCGTCAATATATGCAGGCTCTATAGAGTATTCAAGCTTAACCGCATGACCTCTACACACACTACAATGCCCACATTGCTCAGGTGCATTTTGATCGTCAAAATAGCGCGCTAAGTTATAGCTTAAGCAACTTTGTAGCTCAAAAAAGCGTACCAGTGCAGCAATACGTTTAATTTCGGCCTGTTCTTTGTCGGTAAAGTAGTCGTGAAGTTGCAGGGCAAGTTCCGGGTTATTTATAACCTCTCCATGCACTTTGTATACTTGGGTAATACGTTTGGTTTCGAGCGTTATTAGGTTTTTTTCGGCTAGGTAGTCAAGCGCTGCCACTACGCGTTTACGATCAACCTGCGCGGCTTGTGTAAGGGAGTCAAAATTTAGCGTGCCCCATATTTTTTTAAAATCGGTATGGCTAAATATTTGCGTTAAAAACGCTTGGCGCTGCTCGTCAAATTGGCTTAGTAGCTCATTTTTATCAACCAAAAACTTGTATTTAAAATCGGCGTAGTAAGCATATTGCGGCGTTATTGCGCCTTGCATTTCTAGCTGTACTAACAAGGTTTTAAGGGCTAGTTGCCTAATATTACTTTCGCTTGAAAGGCTGTATTCTTGCATTTCCCATTGCTGGTCGCTTTGGCGAATATCGTTAATTACGTATTCAATACCGCTAAGCTCTGGGGTGTCGCCGTATACAAAATTTTCGACTGTATTTAGGCCGTCTAGGTTAGCAAGCGTGTAACAGTTTGATGGATTGCCATCGCGCCCTGCTCGGCCAATTTCTTGGCTATAATTTTCAATCGATTTAGGTAAATCGTAATGTATAACAAAGCGAATATCCGATTTATCAACGCCCATACCAAAGGCAATGGTTGCCACCACTACGTTAATTTTACCGCCCATAAAGTCATCTTGAATTTGCCAGCGTAGCGTATCTTCAAGTCCTGCGTGGTAAGCAACAGCATGAATACCTTGCGCACTGAGCGTGTTTGCTACTTGCTCGGCACTTTGCTGCAGCGTTACATACACAATACCCGGGCCACTTTGCGCACGCACAATGTTGGCAAGTTCGGTGTTTTTATCGGCGGTTTTAACACTCAGCACGCTTAAATCTAAATTAGCGCGGTAAAAACCCGTTTGCACAATGCACTCAGGGGCAATAGCAAAGCGCTCTGCCATATCACGTTTTACTTTCTTAGTGGCCGTTGCCGTAAGTAACAACACTAAAGGAATATTAAGCTCTTCGCGGTAACGCGGCAATTTAAGGTAGTCGGGTCTAAAGTTATGGCCCCATTCAGATATACAGTGCGCTTCGTCTACCACTAACATAGAAAGCGCAACTTGGCTTATAAACTCTCTAAAACGCTCGTTTTTAAAACGCTCAACCGACACCATTAATACTTTAATTTTACCGTTTCGCACATCGTTCATTACCGTGCTGCTTTGCATTTGATCTTGGCTCGAATCAAGGCTGGCAGCATAAATACCTTTGCTATTTAAAAAGCTAATTTGATCTTTCATCAATGCAAGTAAAGGCGAAACCACTAAGGTTAAATTTGGTAAATGCAACGCAGTTAGCTGGTAGCACAACGATTTACCCGAGCCGGTCGGAAATATAGCCAACGACGATTGACCATTTAAAAGCTGCTCTATAGTTTGTTGTTGCCCTGTTCTAAACTGGCTAAAACCAAAGTGCTGCTCAAGTGATTGAATTAGTGGCGTGGTCATAAATGTCCTTTTGATGGCTAAACAATAGTCATGCTTATAAAAATGCGGTGTAGATAAAATATTTGCAACTCGGTGTGTATGAAATATTTGCAACTCAGTATACAACAAATAACATTATTTATTGCTGACATCGGTTTTATTTAGGCGCAAACTAGGCACCCATAAAATGAGTAGTAACTACTTGTTGCCAAAATAATTTATTGATACCCAAGTCACCTTAAAAAACTAATAAAAATACAGATCACTTGGGTATATTATTTTTAAGGGCAACGTTATGAGTATTACAATACCTAAAATCGTCGTTATTGGCGGTGGTGCTGGCGGATTAGAACTTGCAACCCAACTGGGGCATAAGCTAGGGAAAAAAAAACAAGCTGATATACTGTTAATAGACAAAAACCGTACCCACATATGGAAGCCGTTACTGCACGAAGTAGCGACAGGCTCTATTGACCCTGATTTAGATGGCGTTGTGTATTCAGCCCATGCCGCAAAACATCATTATCGTTTTCAACTTGGTACCTTTTGCAATATAGACCAAAGCAATAAAACAATTACCCTCTCCCCATTAAACGACGAGTTAGGCCACACTATTTTACCTGGGCGTACAGTTCGTTACGATCACCTTGTTATTGCCATCGGCAGCGTAAGTAACGACTTTAATACCCCTGGTATAAAAGAGCACTGCTACTTTTTAGATTCAAGCCAACAAGCAGAGCGCTTTCAGCACTCATTACTAGATAGCTTTACGCGCCTTCATCAAGACGACAACCAACAGCAATCACTTAATATTGCCATTGTAGGCGGCGGTGCTACGGGTGTTGAACTCTCAGCTGAGCTTTACCATGTGTCTGAGCTATTAAAGCTTTATGGCTTAACAAATATGTCGTCTAAGCGTTTGCATATTCATTTAATTGAAGCCGGCCCGCGTATTTTACCTGCATTACCAGAGCGTATTGCCGTAAGTGCCAAACGCGAGCTATTAAAGCTTGGCGTAAACGTGCGCGAACAAACGCAAGTAAAAGAAGGCACCGCACAAGGCTTTATCACCAAAGATGAAGAACACATTGATGCCGATATAATGGTGTGGGCGGCAGGCGTAAAAGCACCTGATTTTATTAAAGACTTAGGTATTTTTGAGCTTACTCGTAGCAACCAAATTCAAGTAAACGAGTTTTTACAAAGCACCGTTGACGAAAGCATTTTTGTATTAGGCGATTGCTGCGCATTTACCCAAGCCGACGGCAAGCAAGTACCACCACGCGCACAATCGGCGCATCAAATGGCGTTATGCGTCGAAAAAAATCTCATCGCCACGTTAAAGCAGCAACCACTACGCGGCTTTAAATACAGCGACCATGGCTCGCTAGTTAACTTATCGAGCTACAGCACGGTAGGTAACTTAATGGGCAACCTAACCAGCAATACCTTTTTTATTGAAGGTAAAATTGCCCGCTTTATGTATATATCTTTATATCGTATGCACCAACGCGCCATACACGGTAGCGCAAAAACCTTTGCATTATGGATAAGCGAAAAAGTACTGCGAGTAGTGCGCCCTAAAATGAAATTGCATTAAAAGCAAACTGAATTAGCAGCCTATAAAATGGCTTTAATAAATTAATACTTTATTAAAGCCTCTTACACTATTAGTATCTAAAATAGTACCATGTGGATAATTGAAATAGTGAACCTAAAGGATTAACGTTTATGAAAAAAGGACCCCTGGCGCTTATTGCCATTGCTACGGTTGTATTGGCAACTTATATATTTATAGCTCAATCCAGCTCACCAGTAGTAAAGCAAAATTTAAAACCTGCCTCAAATATAGTTCAGCCCAAAATAAAACAACAAAAGCAGATCGTTCAAGCATCCCCACAACAGAAAGTAGTAAAACTAAAACACGAAATTAGCCTTTGTAAAAATAAATCGGCTGATAAAGCATACAAAATAAATGAAATAAACCAATCGCTTACTTTATTTTTTAAAAATGAACTCAACAAAGGTACTTCTGTCGCCGACCTATTAATGTATTCAGGTTTGTACGAGGCATCTTATCAGTCATATACAACGCTACTTAAAGAAGCGATTAAAGATAAACAAAAAAAAGACTATAAAATAATTGAAAGCATAGCTATTTTAGCTGACTGGCAAGGCATTGAAGCTATTCAAAATTTCACCACTGATAAAGTAAAAGAGATGGTGCAGCAGTTAGGTTCGGCTACCCAAAGCCCTGCTGGTTTAACATTTAACGTTCCACTTGATGAAAATGTAAAAAAAGAAACCCTCTATGCACTATTAAACAATTCCGACACGTTTACCACTTATTTGCAGTCGTTTATTCGTATTGAAGGTAGTAATGTTATCTCTCCCGCCACGCTACTTATGCTCAATGCAAATAAACTTTCAATTGACGAATTTGAGCATGTAATCGCAGTAAATCAATTTACGGTAAATGAACTCGCAGTAGCTATAAATAACGGTCTACCTAATGAGTATATTTTTGCGTTAATGAAGCAAGTACCTTCACTTAATGATATGCCTATTTATGACAATTTTACCGTTTTATATAACTTAGCCGATTTAGCTATTAGCCAATTTAATTTACCCTTAGTAAAAGCATTAAAACAAGCAGGAGTCTCGCCAACCAATAAAGCAGGCCTATTTACAGCGTTAGATATTGCCATAATTAATTTACCTAAAAACGGAAACTTAACTTTAGAAGATTTAGATAAAAGTAAGACTGATATGCTGGATTACTTAATCGCCGAAGGATATAAAGCCCATGGTGAGTTTAATTATAAAAATTCATCAGATAAGACTCTACTTTTTGAAAACAAATTTAAATATCAACAAGGTACTTTTATTAGTGAGCAAACAAACCCTTTAAGTTACCTCTACTTTAGCCAAATCTCTATAATTGAAAACTCTATGCTGCCTAGAGTAACTGAGCCAGATAACTCTGAAATATCTCAATTTTTACTAGAGCTACAACATAAAAAAGAAGATCTAGATTCAGCCTCAAGCAATTGTAATCAATTAACAGAAAAGCTGTTTGCAGCCCAAAAGCTCATACGAGATAGTGATGCTTACGACAAAGTGCGCAAAATCGAAAAAGAGTATGGCAGTAACTTTGAAGACGTATTACAAAATATAGACCCTGTTTTAGTTAATTATTGGTGGAACACTCTTGCCCGCCGTACCTCTTCAGATAGAAGCGATAGTGTATTTCGTGAGTATTTAGCTAAAAAAGAATTTCAAAAAGCACATGAATACAGCCAGACAACTCCACTAAATCAAACAGAGACAAACGTGCTATTTATTAGGTTACTTAAGAATCCATATGACTTAGTGCCTATTTGGAATAGTCGAACGCTACCTATCCCTCCAACAGAGTTGGTTAGACTAAGCTGGATTCCGCTTAGTCAATGGCAAGAACTTGCACAACTTGGTTTTGATTTTTCGATTACCGATATACATGGACGCGACGTTTATACACAAGCTGCGTCGTCTTCTGTCGAAGCAGTCCAATTTCTAATTGATAACAAAATACCGACTGTTCCCAGTAAACTTGGCGTAGATATACTCGACTTAGCGCTAGAACAAAGCTACACCAAAGGTGAGTTAAGCCCAATGGTTCCTTTAGCTTTGCAGCTTGTTGAAAAATTTGAACCAAACCACTTTTCTCGCGTTGCCCGATTAAAAATATTTTACCCTGAAGTTTATCAGCAGTTGGTACAACTTAACTCTGCGCTTAAACCATTAGAGGAAACAACGTTAAATAGCTATACTTTTTATAATCACTGATCTTCATAGCAGGCGAGCCATAAATTAGCTCGTCATTACCTGATGAATATTGTCTTTAATTTTTAACATAGTCTGTGTAGAGTATTTAAAACAACTAAGGGAATTGGGTTATGACGGGTAAAACGCTAATTTTTAACTTTGACGGCACAGGAAACGAGCCCCGTGACGCAGAACAGTTTAGCTCAGATCATTTTAAAGAAGACTCTAATATTACCAACATTTTAAAACTGCATTTACTGCTTGGCGGTAAATTAGAAGACTCCCCCATTACTCCTTTTGCTAACCAACTCAGTTTTTATTATCAAGGTATTGGCACTAAAGGCAGCCGCCTTAAACGCATTTTAAACCAAACCCTTGCACCTCGTGGTGACGACGTAGCCAGTATTTTAAATCAAGCATTAAGCGACTTTAAAGCTCACTACCTAATAGGCGATACCATACTGCTAACGGGCTTTAGCCGAGGCGCTGCGCTTGCCAGACGTTTTGCTAAATGTTTAGAGCCCTTAATAAGCAACAACGTGTATGTATGTGTGTTTGATACAGTCGCCTCTATTGGCTTGTCAAAAGTAAGTAAAGCTACACGCGGCGCAGAACACGTTATTTTTGAAAACCACACCATTGCCAACAACATTACTCACGCGCTGCACTGCGTAGCCCTTGACGAAAAACGCCGCGCCTTTGAACCTACACTCATGAACTATCAAAACAATATTACCGAGCTATGGTTTGCAGGTGCGCATTCAGACATTGGCGGTGGTTACTACCGCGATGGCCTAGCCGATATTAGCTTGCGCTATGCACTTGAGTGGTTAATAGAACAACCGCTTAATATATCGTTACTCACTAGCCACGACATAGATTACGAAACCCTACTCCCCGACAGCAACTTAGTAGCACAAGATGACGTAACAGTAACACCCGACCCACTCGCATTAAGTCATCAACAAAATTACTTTTGGTTTAACCCGTTTTTTAAATTAGTAGATAGAGAGTGCTATGTATTAATTGATGACCAAGCCAGCAAACTTGAGCCTTTAGTGCACTACAGCGTAGCCGAACGTATTAATAAACTAACCAGCTATCGCCCAGAATCGCTTAAAAAACTGCATTACAAAATTAGCTACAACGACAACACCACGCTTAGCTTTATTGGTTTAAGCCAACATATAGAACTGGCTAATCAAAACATGAGTGTGCTGAGCATTAACCAAAGCCAAGATATAGTGGTATTTGCCTCTGAACAATACAACGCAACCGGGCTCATGCTAGAGCAAGGCGCTACGTACCGCTTTACCCCATACCCAAATCAATACTGGTTTGACGATGGCATAAAGTGCACGCCATTAGGCTGGAACCGCGACAACGTACAACTTGGCGTAAAAGAAATCCCAATGGCCGTACTCGAACCATTTAGACGATTTCCTCGCGCGCAATGGTTTTCACTCATTGGTGCTATTAATAAAAACGACGACCACCTTTTTGAAATAGCCAACGGCGCCGACATTAAAATAGATAAATCAGGCGAGTTTTGCCCATTTGCAAACGACCTAAGCCGCTTTTACGGCGCTAATGCCGGAAAAATAAAAGTGAAAGTAACGCGGTTGGGGTAAGAGGTACCCGAAGCTTTTAAATTGTAGGTGCGATTTTACATCGCGCAAAAGCGAAGCGTTTAAATTGTAGGCGGGAGTTTACCTCGCGCTTTGGCTTTATAAAAACACCCGCGAGGTATAAAACCTCACCTACAATAATTCAAACACCACACTCAACAAACCCGTAGGTGCGATTTTACATCGCGCTTAGCTCTTATAAAAACACCCGCGAGGTATAAAACCTCACCTACAACAATTCAAACACCCCAATCAACGCTACAAAGCTCACCCAAACACCTGTAGGCGCTCAGCTTGCTCGCGCGAAAAGCGAAGCTTTTAAATTGTAGGCGCGATTTTACATCGCGCTTTGCCCTCTAGTAACTAGATCATTACCCCAATCAACTCTACAAAGCTCACCTAAACACCTATTCGCCTCACATGGTGAGGCGAATAACAATTTATTTGCCTCATGCAATGAGGCGAATAGCAGAGTTAATTGCCTCATTACTTTTAAGCGCTACATAGAACAATAATTCACTTTTCTGTGGTAAAAAATGTATTTATAAGCGAGGTATAAAACCTCACCTACATCATTGCAAACACAACTTTCAACAAAAGCGTAGGTGCGATTTTATATCGCGCTTTGGCTTTTAAATAAGGCCAAGCTAAACACCTGTGGGCGCTCAGCTTGCTCGCGCGAAAAGCTGTAGGCGGGAGTTTACATCGCGCTTTTGGTTTGTAATTTAAAATATATGCGCTTTTAAAGGACTTTTTAACCGCTTAGAATATTCACGATTAAGATTAGGAAGCTGCTTATACATCATCGTTTTTAATTGCTTTTCAGATAGCTTATTACAGAGAAATTCTTGCTCAGCAAGCATTATATTCTTAAGTAACGATCGCCCTGCTTGCGTATCCATTAAAAAGTAAATTGCAGCCCAACTGCTTGCGTACAGCTTACTGGTATCACCTTTTTTCCACGAGTCATCCAAACCCACTAACGAATCAATCGAAAATACACTTTTAGTAATATTGTTATTTTTCGTCCATGA
This sequence comes from Pseudoalteromonas sp. SWYJZ19, assembly GCF_015864375.1. Taxonomy (NCBI): domain Bacteria; kingdom Pseudomonadati; phylum Pseudomonadota; class Gammaproteobacteria; order Alteromonadales; family Pseudoalteromonadaceae; genus Pseudoalteromonas; species Pseudoalteromonas sp. SWYJZ19. The sequence goes on along the minus strand of NZ_JADYXI010000029.1, from coordinate 20,516 downwards.
ACTATTCGACTCAACAATAGCTGTTTGCATATTACTTTTAGTAAGCTCAAAGTATTCTGCAAATCCCTCATTAAACCATCTAGGGGTGTAGCCTAAAACCGCTTTATTAATGGCATGCACTGCCTCATGTACCGCAGTTCGCATTGCACTGTGTGCATTTTTATAATGAATAAAAGCAGAATTACTCGCGTGAAAATACATACCCGCAGTGTTTGCAGGGTCAGCACTGCGTTGCTTAATTGCGGCCTCATAAGCGCGGCGCGTAGGCAGTACCGTTAAATTAAGCTTTACCTTTTTAAGTGCGTGCACGCCAATAATCTGTCCATATACTTTAAATACAGTATTGAGTTTTATGCGTAACGCTTGGTTAAATGACGAAGGTAAATTAGGCGTATTTAAAGTGAGGTCAAAGTAATCTAGCGGTTCAATAAAACCAGTATCGTAAGTTGCTACCGCAAAATCCGGTTTTTTGTCACTAAAATGCGGCACACCGTCACTGTCTGTCCACGTAAATATATCGCCATTACGTTTATATTTAATCTTCCCTAACGATACATCCACGCAGCGCGTATTGTTAGCTTGCGATAAATGATTATCGGCAGATACTGATGCATTTTGTAAAGTTGCCGAGCTTATATTTTTGAGCTGTTTAGTTGCTAGCGGTTCAGTAGCTATCTGTGACGATAAACTACTATAAATTCGTTTAACCTCGCCTATAGGATCATGATAATTAAATACCCGCCCAGTAAAATGATTAGCAATGAGCGCCGATGCAATTAGCAGCACAAAAAATACAAACACCACGCGTAATTTTGTTTTAAACATATTTATGGGCGCCCTTGCCACTGTGCTTCAAATAACTCTTTTTGTTTACCCCGATACTCGCTACACCATACAAAGTCGTCCGACTCCATCCCTTTTTTGCGGCAACGTTTAGGCAATTTATAAAATTTTGACCAAGCATCAAGCTTAGCGGTATCTTTATAGCTATCGCTGTGCAAAGACATGTTTGATACTTTTTGATTGAGTAACCAATTGCTATTAGGCGTACGAGTTGGGTTAGAAGTAGCCTGATAAGCGCTGCCACTCTTTTTAGGCTTACTGCAGTGATTAGCAAGTAATGTAAATAGCGCTTTATCGCGTGCAGTTAAACGCTCACCTTCTTTATTACTGTAGCCACTTCTAAATTGAGACCGAATAGCTTCGCGCTGCTTTTTAATGCTATCGCATTGGGATTGTGTGTAAGTCTCACCAGCTTGAGGGAAAGTTGTAAATACGCTAATAAATACCAGTGAAATCCATTTAATCATTATTCATTCCCTGAATTAAAACTTTAAAATAGTGTACCTATAAATGCGTAAAAACACATCAACATTACTAATCCAAAAAGCAAAAATTAAACCACCATATTCAACAAAAGCGTAGGCGCGATTTTACATCGCGCTTTGGCTTTTAAATAAGGCCAAGCTAAACACCTGTAGGCGCCCAGCTTGCTCGCGCGAAAAGCGTGGCTTTTAAATTGTAAGTGGGAGTTTATCTCGCATTTTTTAAACTTAAGCAGTATTCTTATTCGGTACTTCAATGATATTCTAAGTAAATACATGATTGAAAGGACGCCTCATGATTCTAAAAGATAAAACCCTCATCAGCAGCAACTCAGCTAAAATACAAGCAGGTCAAAAGCAAGAACTCGACGTTGCCTTTTATTTACGCCGCGCCTTTAAAGATCATAGTCAGGTATTTGTGTTTAACGATGTGAAATTTAAACACAATGGCGAAACCGCACAAATAGACCACCTAATCGCATACACCTATGGCTTTATTCTTATCGAATCTAAAAGCATTACAGGGGAAGTAACGATTAATGAACATCAAGAATGGAGTCGCAGTTATCGCGGTAACTGGCAAGGTATGCCATCGCCAATAAAACAGGTTGAATTACAACTAGCACTATTAAAAAGCCTAATGCGCGACAATGCACCTAACTTACTCACTAAATTATTTGGCAAACTTCAACAGGGGTTTGGTGGCAGAGAGTGGCATAGTATTTGTGCAATATCGAGCAACGCCATTATCAACCGAAAAAACACACCAAAAGCCATTGAAGATCGATTAGTTAAATCAGAATTTATAACTGATAAACTACTCGAAATAATGAAGCTTCCTGCATCTAAACCTAATGCGTTTCACCTTTTTACAACAAACGTTCGACCGTGGTTCAGTGAAGAAACACTCGATAGAATTTGCCAATTTATTTTAGAGCAAAATATATCGCCTAACTTACAAGAACCTTCATATGTATCTGCGGAAATAAGCGAACCAGAATCTGTTTACGATGAGAGTTTAATAGCGGCTGAGCAAACTATTACGGCACAAGTTAAGCCTAAAACTGATCTAATCAAAGAGATAACATTAGCTTGTAAGCAATGTAATAGCTCGACCAATTTGCAGCCTCTTTCTGGACGTTATGGTTACTTTGTGAAATGCGGCAATTGCAGTGCAAATACACCAATGAAATCACCATGCCCTGAGTGTTCAAGTAGCAATACTAAAACAAGTAAACGTAGAGAAAATTACTCTTTAGTATGCAAAGATTGTGAAATAAGTACGCCTATTAAGCTTTAGCACTTGTAGGTGCGATTTTACATCGCGCTTTGATCTTTAGTAACTAGCTCTTTCGTAACTAACTCATAACTCCCAATCAACGCTACAAAGCTCACCCAAACACCTGTAGGCGCTCAGCTTGCTCGCGCGAAAAGCGTAGCTTTTAAAATTAATAGAAAGGAAGCACTACTAAAAATGCAGTGCTTATTTGATGATTTATAATCCAGAAAAATTCCGAATCCACTCTAAGATCTTTTCTTTATTTGGGTTGTAATAACTTAGGTGCGGTAAACCTATAACAGCCGTCTGCCTGCCATTGAACTTAGTTTTGAATCCATAACACTCCCACTTACCATGTTCTGCGGGAATCGCTTCAAAAGTATCTAAATTATTTTCATCGTAATACATTGATTTTAAAAAGCCAAAGGGCGATAAATGCTTTGCATTTCCAAAGGTTAAAATAACTTTTGGCTTTACTATTTCTATAACAGCTTGATGAAAAGGCCAAAACGTACCAGCGAAACCAAAATTAAAATTGCTATCTTGCGAGGATTTAGATGTTGTAAAAATCAAATTGCTAGCACATACATCAACTACATTTTGATTTATGCCCTGTAGTAAACCTTGAATTCGCTTTTGAAGTGGAGCCGCGCCTTGCGCATATTCGCTTTGACCATTTTTCCAACTTTCATCTAAATAAGAATTTCTGGTGCGAGTAAGCGTATTATTCATGAATTCGCCTAGCTTTGTATGACCACTACCACCGGGGTTGAGACCTAAGAGGTAAACATCCCCTTCTTTCAATGTCTCATGAGAACTATAAATCCCTTCACCTAGACGATTATACAAGTGCCCAAAGTGCTGCTTTGCAAATTCAGGAAGCTGTTCCTTATTAATTACTATATCCATATTTATCCTTTTATTTAACTCTATTTATAACCCAAATATGTTTATACATTAAAACCTTATAATAAACTAATATCGCGTTGGCGATGGCAACCAAGGGGCGGATACCGCCGACCGCCCCTTGGAACCCCACGGCGCCCCTCAATTTCACTTATCTTTAAACACTAAATTAATATGAACGTAAACGCGATGAAAGCACATCCATGTGCAAGCATCGCTTTCCTCGAATCCATGCGAAGTAATTACTCATTAATTATGTGTTTGCAGGTGAAGTTGAAGGGGATAATTTCTTAGCATCATCATTTGATTACTCTCTTGGCTAATACTTAACTCACTCGTTTGTACTTAATTACTAGTAACTTAGTCGATTAATACTTGTAGCTGTACCGTATTTAAGTAAACTAACCACTCGCAAACAGGGAGTGGTTTTAATGCAGCAGATCGGTATTTACGAGCAGTTAATTACGCAAGTAATTGAGCAAAACTTAAATCGTGATCAATTTTATGTTGGTGAACGCCAGCTTGAAACGGCCGAAGCCGCAACATGGCTTTCACGCTTTTTAAGTAAACTTGTAACGCACGCAATAGATGCCATTCCCAACTCAAACGAGCGCCTGCAAGAACAAATTAGCCTAGCTAACAGCCTTGTACTTTGGCTTAAAGATCATATTCGTGATGACGAGCTAATTAACGAAAATCTTATCGACAGCCAAGGTCGAATACTTACTGCGCTGTTTAATACCCAAAACCCTATTGCGGCCAACCTTAAAGATTACTCAAGCGATATATTTCCACTCACAGGGCTCACACAAAGCGAGTTATTTAGCGGTGCTAATGCAGGTATATCGCTCGAAACCGAGCTAAAGCGCGAGATTAAATCGTCCGACACTATTTACTGGCTGGTCTCATTTATAAAATGGACAGGCCTGCGCATTTTTAAAAATGAGCTTGAAGCGTTTACTAAAAGCGGTAATAAACTCAAAGTTATTACTACTTCGTACATGGGCGCAACGGATGCTAAAGCCGTTGAGTTTTTAGCTAACCTGCCAAATACCGAAGTAAAGCTAAGTTATAATAATCAGCAAGAACGCCTACACGCTAAATCCTACTTATTTATGCGCAATACGGGTTTTCACACAGGCTATATTGGCTCGTCTAACTTATCGCATTCGGCGCTTACCAGCGGCCTTGAATGGAACTTAAAAATTACCGCACAAGAAATCCCGCACATAATAGCTAAAACCAAAAGTACGTTTGAAACCTACTGGGAATCAAAAGACTTCGAGCTATTTACAGGCGCTGTTGAGTGTAAAGAAAAGCTCCTCAATTCACTTAACGAGCAACGCGGTATTGGGCAATCAAGCAGCCAGTTTTATTTTGATATAACACCAAAAACGCATCAGCTCGCTATTTTAGAAAAGCTAAGTGCTGAGCGCAGCGTACATAATCGTTTTAAAAACTTAGTAGTTGCCGCAACCGGCACAGGTAAAACCATAATATCGGCGTTCGACTTTAAAACCGTTTACGATAAAAATCCAAACGCACACTTTTTGTTTGTAGCCCACCGTGAAGAAATACTTAAACAAGCGCAAAGCGCTTACCGTGGTGTGCTTAAAAACAACGACTTTGGCGAGCTGTGGGTAGGTAACTACAAACCACAACGCTACAACCAATTATTTGCATCAATCCAAACGCTGAACAGCCAAATTGAATCGCTCAATTTAACTCACGATTACTACGACTACATAGTTATAGATGAAGTACACCACGTAAGCGCAGCTAGTTATCGCGATGTTTTAAACCACTTTACGCCCACAATATTACTTGGCTTAACCGCTACACCAGAGCGACAAGATGGCGCAAATATACTCGATGATTTTTGCGGCGTAATAGCCGCCGAAATTCGCTTACCAGAGGCAATAAATCAACGCCATTTATGCCCGTTTCAATACTTTGGATTGGATGACGACACCGACCTAAGCCAAATAAAATGGCGAGGTGGCCGTTACGATATAAGCGAGTTAAGTAACCTTTATACAGGTGAGAACAGCCGCGCTAACAAAATTATATCGAGCCTTGCTGATATCGTAACCAATGTTCAAACCATTAAAGCACTCGCGTTTTGCGTAAGCCAAAAACACGCTGAATTTATGGCTAAAAAGTTTAACTTAGCAGGCATAAACGCCGATGTACTCACCACCAAAAACACTAATGAGCGCGCGGCTAAACAGCAAGCACTGCGCCAAGGCGAAATACAAATACTTTGCGTGGTTGATATTTTTAACGAAGGCGTCGATATTCCAGAAGTCGATACACTATTATTTTTACGCCCAACTGAAAGCCTAACGCTGTTTTTACAGCAACTCGGCCGTGGTTTGCGTTTACCCGACAACAGCCAAAAACAGTGCTGCACCGTACTCGATTTTGTAGGCAACGCCCGCCCAGAATACGACTTTGCCAGTAAATTCCGCGCGCTTATTGGTAAAAATAACCAACCAATAAAAACCGAGATTGAAAACAACTTCCCGCATTTACCGCTGGGTTGCCGTATAGAGCTACAAAAGCGCACACAACAAACAATATTGAAAAATATTCAGCAAGCTATAAACTCTAAACGCCGTTTACAGCAGCTTATAAATAGCTATTCGCAACATACTAATGACGCGCTCACGCTAAGTAACTTTTTACGTATAAACCCACAAGTCACGCTTGAAGATATATACAAACCAAAAGATAAAAAACTCGGCGGCTGGCACTGGCTCAAAGGCGATGAAATTCTAGTAGAACAAGCCGATATTTACGCCGCGTATTACCGCGCAATCAACACCCAATTACTCGGCTGCGACTCGCTCAGTTACCTATGCTTTTTACGTGATTTATGTAATAACAACTTTAGCTTTTCGCCAACACCACAAAACCAACAGTACGCGCTTATGGCGCATTATAACTTTTGGTATGAGACTGGCACACGTTTAGGGTTTGAATCACTTGAGCAAAGCTTACAAGCACTTAAACACAATGCGCTACAGCACGAACTTGCTCAAGTAATTACGCTATTAATAAACCGTATTCACCAGCAAGAAAGTGATTTAGCGTACCTGCCTAACCACGCCATAAAATTACACAGCCGCTATACGCATCAACAAATACTTGCAGCCTTTGGCGAGCACTCTTTTGATAAAAAATCATATTCAAAAGATGGAGTCATAGTTTTAAAGAAACAAAACCTTATTTTACTTTTAGTAACACTAAAAAAATGCGAAAAAACATATTCACCTACAACGCTCTATAAAGATTACGCAATTAGTCCAACCCTGTTTCATTGGCAAAGTCAAAATAACTCACGTCCAGATCACGGCCGAGGCCTTAGTTATATTCAACACCAAAAAACAGGCAAAACTATCCTGTTATTTGTACGCGAACAAGGCAAAGATGAAAACGGCAGAACCATGGGATTTGTAAACTACGGTGAGGTTAAATACCAAAGCCACAACGGCAGTCAGCCGATGAATATAACATGGGAGTTAACCAACCCCATGCCAAGTGAAATGTGGCATGAGGCAGGGAAATTGGCGGTTGGGTGATAATTAGAAAGTTATTTTAATTTGCTGCACAGTTATATCACTTATAGATTTTACATTAGGCCATAGCCAACCCTATAAAGGCTATTGGTTGCCGTAAGTAGACGTTTGTGATTCTTGGTTTAAATATGCCACCACACGCTGTAGCTGTGACCTGCACTATCTGAAATACGACTTTTAAGCACTAGAATGCTGGCATTCTAAAAAGTCTTCCAGCATTCCCTCTATCATGCAATTCACGAATAATTTCGTTATCTGAGAAGTATGACCGCTTCCCTGTTTCTGAGATAGGGATATCACTATCGAGTACACTGATAATAAACTGTAAACCATTACTTTCAGATATCTCTCTCATTTTCTCAATGAGCTTAAATTTCACTCTGTCATCCAAACTTTCAAAAAGACCATCATGGTAACTAAACCTATAGAAGCTCTCATTTGAATGTATTAGAAGCAGAGTAATATCAAAAATAGCCGATAACGTCCTCGTATATGAAAAGCCATCATTGACTGACGTTTGGTCTTTTAAGCCTATTTTAAACTCTAAATTTCCTTCAGTATTGGTTTTTGTGAAGATAAAAGCAGAAATAGACAATACATACTCAACAATCTCGCTGAAAACTTGAACCGCATGTTTCATTTGCGCATTTTCCCTAACTCGAGTTGCTTTTTCTAATGATTTAGCTGCTAAGCTTTGTGAGCTAATAGCCGACTCAAGTCTCTCTGACAAAGATGATGCGTAGTCTAGTTTTTCAACTCTTTCTTGTAATACAGCAAGTCTACTTTCTTCTTTGCTTAACCTTGCTTGCATTATTTTATATTTCGAAAAAGCATCTTTTTGCAGTAATATGCTTGCAAGTTCCTTTTGTTTTTCTGTAGCGAGATTCAAACCTTCCTCTGTACTTTTCCTTTCATTAATTAGCTTTTCCTTAGCGCTTTTTAGTCTAATTTTTCTGCCTTCAGACATTTGAGTATTTAGGTTAATTAAATCTTGATAAGAGTGCGCAAGCTTATCAGGGAAATATATTTCTATCTCATTAAAAAGCTCGACTACTTTTTCTAGGTCAAACGAGAACTCAGTCATCATTGACTCATTTATTGCATGTAACCTCTGGTCTATTTGGTAAAGTTTTTTATTTAGTTCAGAGACCTGAATAGAGGTATTATCGACTAGTTCGCTGTTAATTTCTGTATCTGCTTTTCTGAAATCAAACTTGTCTAATTCAAGCTGAGCCCTTGAAATATGAGCTTCAAGTTGAGCAATTTCAGCCTCTAAGCTTTGAGTGCTCTCTTGCGGTATAGATTCAATTTGTTTGATTGCATTTTTTAATGAGTCAACCTGCTTGTTGGCATCGTATTTATCTTTTACAAGAATAGAGTCTATGCCTAAAACCTGTGCAAGATATGGTTTCCAAGCAGAGTCGGTCTCTCTGCTTGTATTTACCTTGAATGTGTTTTCATACTGCGTTTGCTTTCTGAAGCAATATCTCAAGCCATTTCGAAATGTGAAAGCATTATCCCTAAGATTCTTGATTGAAACTAAAGAATCAAATATCTCCTTTGCTTTCTTTAAGCTAAGGGAGTTGAACTCCCAATCTTCATCGTTTAAGTAATTTAACCTATCTTTTTTAGGCGATGAATGTATGCTAATTTTCCCCTTTACAGGCCTTTTGATAGTGACAAATTTATTTAGATCGTATTCAACTTCTAGGTAAAAAACAAAGTCTTCAAAAGCTTTGTTTTTTAGAAAAAAGCTTTTATCCACCTGTTTCAAAAGAGAATAATTTAGAAGATCAACTAAAGTTGTTTTCCCTAGGCTGTGAGAAGATTTATTTTTCTGTTCTTTGGATACGTTTGCAAAGACAATATTCAAACCATCTTTAAATATTATGTCAGGAAAAATGTTACTGTTATTTGCGTATAACCGACTTAATTTAAGCATAATTTTCTCACACGAGCTTAACAATATCTTTTTCAATATTGTATTCAGCTTTATTCAGTAGATATAAAAAGCTTACTGCAAGTGTTATATCTTGTTCATTTATTTCTGCACTAGAAGTTTTACAGAACTTATATAACTCGCTTAAGCTGGAATTACCCCTAGATATCAGGCATTCAATTACTAAAGAAGATACATAAACAAGGCAGTAATTAAAATTTGTAAATCTGTGAGGAGTTAGCATTGCTTTTCCTCATCAGTTTTTTTACCTATAAGACAGGAAGCATATAAATAATATAAGAAAAAGCTAATTGTATACTCTTTTCCTTGAAGAGTTCTAAACTCTGATTCCAATAGTGCTTCCTCAATAGAAATTAAAAGGTCTTCAAAAGTATCAAAATTCTTTCTTTTTATAAAAATCTTTCTATTTAAGCTAGCAACAATATTGTGCACCTTTTTTTGCAGATCTTCATTCTCTCGTTGCTTTAGGAAAACATCCAGCTCTAAAAAATATGGTTCGTAATTTATTGAAATAAATTCGTCATAATACTCTTGGGTTAACCCATTAAGCTTGTTTTTCTTTACCACATCAATAATATCAAAGTTACTCTGATTACCATTAATGTTTTCCAGTGAAAGGTCTATTGAAAGAATAGCTTCTCGCATAACAACAGGATCAAATACTATTGCACCTGTTGCAGTTTCAGCAAGATTAACTAAGCCACCAAGCCTAATTGTTGTAGTGCTATTGTCGATATTTTGAGAGCCAGTACCATGGTTAACGGCAGCAACTGAACCTTCTTGCGCATCTGCGCTATTTCTATTAATCATGTTATTTTTTATCGTTAATAATAGCTACAGAGTTATTTGTTGCTTTGGCTGAATTAATATTTATCCCTTTTAGAATGTATGCAATTACAAGTACAATGAGACTAAGAAACACGAGCCCTAAGAAAACCAGCATAATGATAAATGTTTGATCAGCTGATAGCTTTGTGAAGATATCGAGTGCTAACCAATCTTTATATAAGCCAAAAAATATAGCTGCACCTACTGTTCCTAAACCACCTACACTTAGAGCGGCTTTAAAAAAATTATCCAATCTAATCTCCCTAGAATTACATATCCATTACAGATGATTTTATCATGTATTTATGATGCTTTAACCTTCGTTTAAAAATTATATATAGCAAGGCTCACACATGCCGCACTCACTTTTCATCAGCCAGTTTCAAGTTCATATAATGCATTGTTATTATTGATTTTTTAATAATTTCGAATAAAAGTCAATTCAGCAGTACAAGTTCTCGACTCACTTTATTAAATGTTTGACCAATCAGCGTCTAAATCCATAACCACCAATTTACCAACACACTCCAATTCCCCGTGATCACACCTGAAACTTAGTTAATGATGAGTGATTTACAGCATGGATGCTGCACAAAGCTTAGCTTGGCCATGGATGGCCTATCTAAGCTGGTTACGTTCACATTATTAACGATGTTGAAGACACAGTGTGATCCTCGGGTGCGCCGTGGGATTCCAAAGGGCGGTCGGCGGCAGCCGCTCTTTGGTTGCCATCGCCAACGCGATATAACCTCGAATAGAGGTTTTTAATCCTTTAAACCCACATCAAAACACCAATTTATGAGCGCGATATAAAATCGCACCTACACATTAATTACACCGAAATTTAAAAGCTTCGCTTTTCGCGCGAGCAAGCTCTGCGCCTACAACCCAAAAGCGCGAGATAAACTATCGCCTACAGCACAAACTACAAATTCTGTATTACACGTCATACCTTGGCTTTTCTTCCGCTACTAAATCCAGCCCAGCACTTGGCTGTTGATATTTAAAACTGGCTGCTTCTTCAAAATAACCTTTTTTTATCCATAACTTTGCACTGTTAGCCTCTGCAACCTGATATGCCCAATCACTAACCGAAAGCGACTTATCTGAATCGCAATTAAAGTAATTACTAAGTTCACTTGTTAAATGCTGGCTATTAATCACTAAATTTTGTTCTTGCCAGCGTTCGCGATGAAGTTGCGCGGCTAAAAAGTCACTTTTACTGTTGTTACAGGTGCTATGTGCTGCCACAAAGTTATGACCTAAATCATTTGCGTAGCGGGCAAACGGTATAAAATGATCGACCTCGGTTTTATTGTTCAATGATTTTTGGCAATAAAAACAATTACCGCGCTGAAGCTCTATTAATACAGGTTTTGCTTTACTCAATGCGTTGCGATCAAAGCCAAATAAAAAATCATGTAGTTGGCTTTGTGGGCCAATTAGGGCTTGGTTATGCTTAATACTTTGGATTTTTTGCAGCCATGCGTTTTTTGCTAAATAAACAACTAGGTCGTAAAAACGCCTAAAGCAGCCTGCAATACCTTCATTTAAGGTGATGTATGATTGGCCTTTAATATGAGGATACAAAAAACACTCTTCTTTGCCATTTAATTTTTGTAATAGCCACAGCGGGCCGTCTTTAATGGTTTTTAGTGTTGAACTGCGTATATTATTCCAACCTTGGCTCTTTTTTAGCTGACTAATAGAATTAATATTATTTAATTTTGCATCATGAAGCGTAGTTATAATTTTGGCTTGTTTATTAGAATTGGTATTTTGTAAAAGTAGTTGCTCTCTATTATTACCAATTGCGCCAAATGGCGATGCTTGGTGCCAATATAAAGTAATAAATTTGTCGACTAATTCATCAAATTTTATTTGTAACTGTGCTTGCGGAGCAGCATGATGTTTTTCGATACTAATATCAGCCAGTGCATGTAAAAGTGCAAATTTATAAGTAGCGCTAAAATCACCTTCAACTAATAAGCGCTGAATATAAGCAATAAAGTCGAGCTGTTGCTGCATCGCTCCAATCATAAAACGTGCACTACTTTAATCAGCGCATTTAGCCACACTTCACTTTCGCGCTCTGGGCGCTGATCAACGCTTTGCCATTGTTTAATGGCTTTTAACTGCGTATGGCTAAGTAAATGTGTTAAAGCATTTTCGTTTAAATCGGTAAATTCACGACCATTATGCACACGCTCTTGCGTGCCATATTTAAACGATACATACAAAACGCCATTTGGTTTAAGCGCATTTTGTAGGTTTAAAAACACCTGCGGTAATTCAGATTTTGGAACGTGTAATAAACTAGCGCAGCACCAAATCCCGTCGTATTGATTTACACAATTTAGCTCTTGGAATGTTTTAACCTCTACAGGTTGGTGTAAGTAACTGCTTGCCAACTCTGCCAGCTCTGGGCTTGCATCAAACGCACTTACAGTGAAACCCTGCGCTTTGAAAAATGCGGCATCGCGCGCACTGCCGCAACCGGCATCTAAAATACTCCCGTGTTGTGCAACGTGCGGTAAAAACTCAGCATAAAGTGCCGACATATCAACGTTAAGTGTTGAGTCGCTAAAAGCTTTGGCATTTTGGTTGTAATAAGTAAGTGTGGTGTTTGACACGAGACTCACCGCTCCTTGGCTAATCGTTTAACAGCTAAGACACTGTTAATACTGCATTCATTATTTGTTTAATCTACAGGAACAAGCGCATTAAATATAGGCTTAATAAGTAGAAATTTTTAAATTAATACGCTGTTATTATTAAGTGCTTATGTTGAGCACTGAGCGCGGCATAAATCACGCTTAGCACTTTTTACACGAATTGTTATTACTTTTTTCTCAACCAAAAAAGGCTCGCAGGCACCGAAATCCACGCTTGTTTACCTAACGAATCAAGATAAACACCTACCTCTTCTTTACTGCCTGGGCTGTAATATGGCGGCTGTTCTTTTAGTTTTTCTTGCCCTGTAAGTATTTTGCTAAAGTGTTTACTTTGCTGCTGGAGCATTTTTTTGTAATCGTTAGCGGGTTTTGAATCGCCATGTTTTACAAAAGCACTTAGCGCACGGCTTGCTGTTGCGTGTAGCTCTTCACTGTCGGACTTAACCAATAGAGCGTCTAACTTGTCCCATTCTTTATTAATTATTAGGCAATTCATTAATAAAAAGCGATTACCTTGATTGTCGTTTGGGTTTAGCGTTAATAACTCTTCGAGCTCTGACTGTGCTTTTTGGGTATAACCATGCAGTGCGTGTATTTTTGCTCGATGCGCGCGCAGCATCATATAAGGGCGGGTTTCGTGCAATCCCCAAAAGTGCCCTGTGTTGTCTTTAATAAATTGCTTTGTAATGTGCCCTTCCATCATTTCTAAAAGCATCTGCATTGGCTCAAGTGCTTTTAGTTCTGTGTCGGCAAGTACCAGTTCAAGTAGTTCATCAAGCTCATCTAATTCATTTGGTTCTTCGTCTAAAAAGCTGTTGTTAAATTGTGCCTCATCTTCATCACTTAAAGTTAGGTCGTTACTAAATCGAAGTTCAAAAATAGCGTCGGCCATAAAATACACATAATTACGTTTATATTCTTGGGCGTTGTATTGGGCAAATTCACCAAATACTTTTGCCGCTGCTTTTTCGCTAGTAAAAGCTTTTAAAACGCCACTTAGGCTATCAACAGCCTGTTTTTGTAGTACATTAAGTGCACGTTTATTTATGTGTTTAAGCGCCTGTAAAACCCCTTTACAGTAACTTGGTAGGGGCATATTCGGCTTTAGCGAATCCCGGTAGTCTTGCTTGGATAGGCTGCATTTTGCTGGCATTTTTAATTCGTTTTGAATTACTTTATCCATGCTTTGGTTATACAACGCCATTAAGCTTTCGAGGTATTTTAGCTCGCTCTCTTTTTGAAGGTTAATATCTCCAAATAAATCAGGTTGCCACTCGCTCGGGGGAAGTATTTGGGGTAATACACCTAACCCCATTAAATAACCTTGTATAAAATAGTAGTTTGGTTGTTTAGTGCTTAATTCACTGAGTTTTATAACATTGTTGCGAATTTTAGTTGGCGACATAACGTGCCCTGCTATGTATAAATTTATTATTAGTGTACCCATAGATAAGGTTACCAACAACGCTAGTTTGGTTGTTTTATCCTAAAATTAATTTTTAACGAAATATTTACAAATTTAAACAAACCCGTGCCGCTAAAATACAAAAGCTGGTTTATACTGTTGTAATAATGAGCAAAATAATAACTATGAGGCGTAATGAATAAATTAATTACCGTATTTTTATGTTTGCTGTTTACGGCTCCATTTAATGTATTTGCTTGTGAAAGAACCTTTAGCGTGGCATCGCACGATGCTTTTTGGCCGCCTTATGTAATGGGCATTAACGGTAAGCTGCAAGGCTCGGAGGTTGATGCACTTAACATTATATTTGCTGACTCCCCTTTTTGTTTTGAAGTTAAGTTGCTACCAAATTCTAAGCGGGCTTTTATTGAGCTTAAATACGGCCGTATTGATTTAGGGTGGGCTGCAAGTTATACAGACGAGCGCGCTAAATACGTGCACTTTAGTGATAACTACCGAACTGAGGTTATGCGTTTATACGAAAACAAAAATAATCAGCATAGTGTTAAAAACCTCGAAGACATTTTTAAACAAGGCTTTATTGTTGGCGCTAACTTTGGAAGCTATTACGGTGAGGAGTTTGAGCAATATAAAACTAAATATAAAAAGCAGATTGAATACACCAGTGCAACCAGTAAACGCTTTGAAATGCTTAATAAACAACGTATTGATTTTGCTATTGAAGACGAGTTAGTGGGTGCTTATTTTGGCCAAAAGGGCTCAAATATAAAATTAGTAACCAACATTGAGTATGTAAATAAAGACGATATTTATTTAATGTTTAGCAAAAAAACGGTGTCGGTTACTGAGCTTGCAGTAATTAATGAGCATATAAACAAAAACAAAACAGCACTTAAAGCGCTGTTTAAATACTAGGAGTGTAATGAAAACTTTATTTTTAACATTTACTACACTGCTATTTACTCACTTTAATGCCCTTGCGTGTTCTAAAACATTAGTGATGGGCACTAACGAAACTAATTGGCCGCCTTACCTTGTTAAGCAAGGTGATACATTTTTAGGCACAGAAGTGGATGCTGTAAACGCTATTTTTAAAGATTCAAAATTTTGTATTAAATGGACTTATTTCCCGAGTTTTTCGCGTGTTCAAGCTGAGCTTAAAAATGGCCGAGTAGATATAACCTACGCAGCAAGTTACACAAAAAAACGCGCTCAATATGCGCACTTTAGTTTGCCCTACCGCGAAGAAGTTATGCATCTTTATAAACATAAAGACTCACCCGATATAACAAGTTTACCTGAGCTTTTTAGTAAAGAGTTTACAGCTGGTATTAACCGAGGAAGCTTTTTTGGTAACGAGCTTGAACAACTAAAAACTAAGTATTCAACACAGGTCGTGCTTACTGCTCAAGCAAATAATCGATTTAGCATGTTAGATAAAAAACGAATCGACTATGTTATTGAAGACTCTGTGGTTGCGCAGTACTTTGTAAAAAAACACCCCTCAATTACGCAGGTAAAGTCTATTACACCGATTAACGTTAACAATGTGCACTTTATGCTAAGTAAAGAGTCGCTAACACTTGATGATGTGGCGACCGTTAATCAATTAATTACTAAAAATGCAGCCGCTATAAAGTTAATTTATCAACCTGTGCATTAAAGCATGGGCAATAACTTAGCTCTTTGACTGCAACACTTATTTAATATTGCTGGCGGTGGTACTTACTTACATTCCCCGCTGTAAGTAAGTACCACCGCTCACGCTAAAAATAGTGGCTTAAAAACGAGAATTGCCGTTATTTTCGCTTGGTTATAAATTAGCTGCCTTTTATCTTTCATTCGTTGTGGCTGATCTGTATAATTCGCCAGCTAATTTACCCTATTGTCTGGTTCTTGTTTGTGGCGTATTGCTGCAGCGTACTCCTGTCAGTACTAATCTAGGATTACCCTTTTTGATCTCCACCGCAAATATTACGATGCAGTTTGGCGCAGAGCCGTTGTTTGAAAACATTTCAGCTAAATTTGGTAACGGTAACCGTTACGGTTTAATTGGCGCTAACGGCTGCGGCAAGTCGACTTTCATGAAAATTTTAAGCGGTGCGCTTGTTCCAAGTGCGGGTAATGTATCTATTACTCCAGGGTTAAAAGTAGGTAACCTAAGCCAAGACCAGTTTGCTTTTGAGCAATACAGCGTTGTAGACGCGGTAATTATGGGCGACGTAGAGCTTTGGAAAGTAAAACAAGAACGCGAGCGTATTTACTCTTTGCCAGAAATGAGCGAAGACGACGGTATGAAAGTAGCCGATCTTGAAAGCGTATTTGCTGAAATGGACGGTTACACAGCAGAAAGCCGCGCAGAAGAAATTTTGCTTGAAGCGGGTATCGATAAAGAATTTCATTACGGATTAATGGCAAACGTAGCACCAGGTTGGAAACTACGCGTGCTTTTAGCACAGGCGTTGTTTGCAAACCCTGACATTTTGCTGCTCGATGAGCCTACCAATAACTTGGATATTCATACAATTACGTGGCTTGCTAACGAGCTAAATAAACGTAGATGTACGATGATAATTATTTCGCATGACCGTCACTTTTTAAACTCGGTATGTACGCATATGGCCGACATTGATTACGGCGAGCTTCGTATTTACCCAGGTAACTATGAGAAATTTTTAGAAGCTGCGGGCCTACAACGCGAGCAACTTTTAGCTGAAAATGCTAAAAAGAGCGCTGAGATTGACGAGCTACAAGACTTTGTTAACCGTTTTGGTGCTAACGCTTCAAAAGCTAAGCAAGCGAGTTCGCGTGCTAAAAAAATGGATAAAATTAAGCTTGATGAAGTTAAATCTTCAAGCCGTATGAGCCCATCGCTTTCGTTTGACGAAGGTAAAAAAATGTATCGTCAAGCGCTTGAAGTTAACAAGATTGGCCATGGTTTTGATGGCGAAATGTTATTTACTGGTGGCGATTTGTTACTTGAAGCTGGCGCTAAGCTTGCTGTAATTGGCGAAAATGGTGTGGGTAAAACTACATTTTTACGCTGTTTAGTAGACGAGCTTAAAAGTAATGAAGGCGAAATTAAATGGTCTGAAAATGCGACCTTTGGTTATTGCCCGCAAGACAGCACTAAAGATTTTGAAAACGATTTAACGTTGTTTGATTGGATGTCGCAATGGCGTACAGCTAAGCACAACGATTTAATGGTTCGTGGCATGTTAGGCCGTTTGTTGTTTACAGCAGACGATTCAAACAAAAAAGCGCGTAACTGTTCTGGTGGTGAAAAAAACCGCCTGTTATTTGGTAAGTTAATGATGCAAGACGTTAATGTGCTTGTTATGGACGAACCAACTAACCACATGGATATGGAAGCTATTGAAGCGCTTAACAATGCGCTTAAAGACTTTGAAGGTACGCTTATTTTTGTAAGCCATGACCGTGAGTTTGTATCGTCATTAGCTACGCGTATCATTGATATTAAAGATAAAAAAGTAATCGACTTCCAAGGTACCTTTGACGAATACCTAGCAAGTTGTGAAGAGAAAAAAGCGTAAACGCTTTTTCTCATTACTTATAAAAACGGTGCTAAATTTAGCGCCGTTTTTTTATGTGTGGAATTTGAGTTTAACTATAAAATTAATTAATAAAGGCTTAAATAAATAATTCACTAAGAGGTTAAGAGACGCTACGCTTTTAGAGTCAGTGATAAAATACTCGTTTCTGGCTTGGCTCTTCTCATTTACTCCTCTTTGGCTTCTCCTAGTGCAATAGTTTTTCAAGTAAATAATTCACTAATGGTGATATAAGACGCAGCGCTTTTAAAGTGAGTGATAAAATACTCGTTTTCTGGCTTGGTTCTTCTCATTTACTCCTCTTTGGCTTCTCCTAGTGCAATAGTTTTTCAAGTAAATAATTCACTAATGGTGATATAAGACGCAGCGCTTTTAAAGTGAGTGATAAAATAAAAAAGCACTGTTTTTTTGACTTTATTTTTCTTAGTTACTGCTGCTTCGCTTTTCCTTATGCAATTAATAGCTCTTATCGCAGAGCTAATTATTCACATTATTTTATTGGTAAATTCTGCATACATCACTGCTTTAAATCTAGTCATATTCTCCTGTAAGTCTTTGTCACTTAATGCTAATGTTTATGGGGTGAGTTATTTAAAACTTTAATGGCTAAACCAAGAGGTAACTATGTCTAATTGGGTTGAAGCAACAGTAAAAAGCGTAACATGGTGGAGCGAAACGCTCTTTAGCTTAACCGTTAATGCTAATGTAGAGCCGTTTAAAGCAGGGCAATTTACAAAGCTTTCTATAATGGATGGCGACAAGCGTATTGCTCGGGCTTATTCATATGTGAATGCCCCTGAAAATCCCGATCTTGAATTTTACCTTATTAACGTTATTGACGGTTTGCTTTCTCCTCGTTTAGCTACATTACAACCTGGCGAAACCGTACTTATAGAACAACACGCAACTGGCTTTTTTACCCTTGATGAAATACCACAAAGCGATCAGCTTTGGATGTTAGGTACTGGCACTGCCATAGGGCCTTTTTTATCAATATTGCAACAGCCCGATGTGTGGAAAAAATACAAAAGCATAAACTTAGTGCATGGTGTACGTTTTAATAACGATTTAAGCTATCAGGCACTTATTAACGAGTTATTAAGAGTGTACCCAGAACAACTCAACTATCTTCCGGTTGTAAGTAGAGAGGAGCCATTACAAGGCTTAAGTGGGAGGATTACTAACGCAATTGAGAGCAACCGCTTGTTTGAACATGTAAAATTAAACCCTGAGCCTAGTAACGCGCAATTTATGATTTGCGGAAATCCACAAATGGTAAAAGACACAACCGCGCTACTTCTCGATAAAAACTTTACGCGTAACCGCCGCAAAGCACCCGGTAACATTACTGTAGAGCAGTACTGGTAGGCTACAGTGGTGGTATTAACTACCCGATAACGTTAAAATTTGCTATGTTGCACCCTTATACCAATTTTATCAAAAATATGATCATTCTATCGCATTAAATAACTCACTAACTGCGTTAAAAGTTATTCATATAGAACAACTATATGTCACAATTTTCGCCTTGTTATTGTGCTATTTTCTTGACGCTATAATAGATCACTTATTTAATGTAATTGGTATTACACGTGTTTAGTGTTCATTTTAGGAAAGTTATGAAACCGTTATCTATTATTTTTGCCTCGTTAATTACCACCGTTGCGCTTATTACTTACGCCGCAGAACAAAGCGAGCCTGAGCAAAAAGAGCAGCAAGTTGAAGCTCAAGCAAACGCTGAAAAACCAAAAGTTGAAGATGAGCAATCAGTAACTCAAGTCAAAGCTGACGACAAAGTAAATACGCTTGAATACAAAGCACCTGAGCTTAAAAAGCCAACAATTGATGCGACTAAACCAGACGATTCAAAGGTATTGGGTAACGAGCAGATTAAACCTACTGAAAAGCCGAAAAATAAAATAGAAAAAGCAGTGGCTGTAGCCGAAGCTGAAAAAGCAGTTACGCAAGCAAAAGAAGCGCTGACAGTTAAGCAACAAACTAAAGCTAAGCAATCGCGCGAATCACTTGCGGTAGTAGAGCAGTTAGTTAAAGCGTATAACGCGCGTAACATTGAAGAGTTTCTGCGGGTATATGCCGAAGATGTTGAGTTTTATATTTTCCCTAATGAGCTATTATTTAAAGGTAAAGAAAAACTAATAGAACGTTATGGGCTAATGTTTAAAAAGTTAAAGTGTATTCACTCATCACCAATTAAGCGCATAGTACACGGTGATATAGTGATTGATCACGAACTATCAGAAACCTGCTCAACTGACGAAAAGGTAGTTGATAAACGCTCAGAACTTATTTCGAGTTACCAAATTAAAGATGGAAAAATAGTACGCGTACTGTTTTTTAGATAAAGGCTTTATATGCAAATAAATGACGACAAAAAAATTCGCTTAATGTATCGCATCGAGCCCGGTTGCCTTGGCCCTAAGGGTGCTGAGCATGTTGAAGATTTTTGTCGTTTTGCAAATAAACATATTAAGTCACCATTTTATGGCCAATTTGTATTTTTACCTCGTTACGATAAAGCCATAGACGAGCGACAATATAGCGTTAACAGCCGTAATTTATCACTTGCTCAGGCTCATGCGTACTTAAAGCATTTTGATATTGATATAGAAGAATTTGAAGAACAGCTCGACGAGCTCCTCACTAAAGCGATTGATTTATACTTTAAGCGATAGCGTTTAATTGCTGTTGCTTAGGTATTCTCCCCCTCCGCAATACGTTTTTATTTTAATTATTATTAAAAATATAAGTAATTTCTTTCACAAAGATAAGGTAATCAGTAATAGCTGAGAAAAACCAGATCGGCCAATATGTATCACTACTCTAAAAGCGCAGCGCCTCTTAAGCTCTTTGTAAATTAATTAGCCCTTTAAAAGCTTTTATTTGCACAATGAGAAGTAAAAGAGGAGTGAATGAGAAAGCCGAAAACAAAAACCAGTATTTTAT
>NZ_JADYXI010000028.1:0-33742 GCF_015864375.1 Pseudoalteromonas sp. SWYJZ19 | reverse complement strand
GGACCCCCGCCCAGGGGTGCACCTCCCGATCATTTTCAAATCCGGCGCGCACCATGGCAAGCCGCGTGCCCAGGAAAAGAGACGCCCATCTCACTTCGGCGTCCGTTCGTCCCCCGGCCATCAACCGCCCATCGCCGGCCATCAACCGCCCATCGCCGACCCACAACCCTGCTGCGTCGCAACAAGGCACAGTCGAGTCTCGATCAACTTGATGACTTGAGAAAAATGTGTGACACGATCAACAACGAGATTGGGCGTTTGACGGCTTCTCTAAACTACCGCCATGTGGGCTCAACCACAGCGGTTGCGGTGCTGATCTACGTGACCACCTGCATGTTCACTCACTATGGGGAGGACCATGGGGTCGATCGGACACCCCTGCTGTCCGTCCAACAGCGCGCTGTGGGCGATTTTCTCGTTGGGCAAGGGGTTGGTAGCTCCGAGGGCGATGAGGCCCTTGTTGACCTCGCTAGGGCCAACGGCACTGTGGCCTATCTGGCGTCGTTGCCCGGGTGAGCTACGCGGGCGGNTTGACCTCGCTAGGGCCAACGGCACTGTGGCCTATCTGGCGTCGTTGCCCGGGTGAGCTACGCGGGCGGCCATTGGGGTGGTACTGCTTGGTGGTGGGCAAATCGGGTTTTTGCTATAAAACAGATAGCTGTCGGCACTTGTTGGATAAGCGCTGGCCGTCTTTTACACCCTGGCGTTCAACGCTGCTCTTGGGGTCTTACCTTTGCTAAAAAACAGATAGCTACCAACGCTTTATGGATAAGCGCTAGACCCCGATTTCCCTGTATTTCTTGGAGTGGTCTGCTGGCGGTGCCGTAGAGACCTGTGCTCCGTGCACATCGGCACCCCTCTTTCTCATGCACAAAATCGCCCGCCCTTTTTCGTGGGCCAAATTGGGTGCAATTTTTCAAACGGACCCCTCTTTTGCTGGGCGCCTATGCGCTCTGTTTTTTCAGGAGCCCGGTTGGAGGGGGCCAATGTCCCTGGAGGTTTTCCCCGGCAGTTTTCACAGCAACACCTCGGCGCGCAGGCCCCGCCACCTGCACCAGTCCGGCCACCTCCAGCTCGCGCAGTATCTGCTGCACGCGGCGCTCGCTGATCCTGAGCATCCCGGCGATCTCGCGGGTGCCGAACCCCTTCTCGATGAACCGAGCCACGCTGCGCTTGCGCAGGTCGTCCTCATGGTCGCGCAGGCGGGGTACGGCCAGGTGCTCGCCCGGCCATGCCTCACACAGTCGCTTGGCGGCTGGCAGACCCAGCAGGCGGACCAGCAGGTGGCCTTCCTCGGCCACGATGGGCACGTAGAGGTTGCTGCCGTCACCGAACCAGGCCACGAGACGCAGTGTCGCGCTGAAGCCGATCACGGCGCTGATGTCATCGAGGGTGGTGTTTCGCAGTTCCATGGGGGTCTTTCCGTTTCAGTCAAACCGTGTGAACGGGATGTTGTGGCCCGACAGCAAACCTTGCAGGTAATTGATGTGAGCCCGCATCACCTTGTACGGGTGCGAGGTGCCGTTCGGATGCCCTACTGGTGCCATTTGCACATTCAGATCGGCCTGACCGAGATTGTTGAAGTGCTCAATCCAAACACGTTCATGGGCATTGCGTCGTTTCTGATCAAGCAGAATTGCCGAAGCTACTTCCTCCAAAAGACATGCTTTGATGTCCCATCCGGCCAGCACCATCTGTGCCATCCAAACCTGACACGGCCGGGCATTTTTAGGGGCGATGTTGTGGTGATGGGTGTAAAGCCTTTTCTCGATACGAACGCTTGACCCCACGTACCTAATCTCACCTGACAACGGGTCTAGCAATCCGTAAACACCCGAGGTGTACGGAAAACTCGCTCTGATCACACAGTGCAATTTGTCGTGTTCAAAAATCTGCATAAAACCAATCTGCAATTTGTCTACAAGTTTCTCCGTTAGTGACGCAAGTGACGCATTTAGGTGCTTTTTCCAAAACTCTCTTTACGCATAGGTGGAAAAAGTCAAAAAAGGGCAAAATGCGTCACTTGCGTCACTCTGTAGGGCTAAAACAGGTCCGCTGAACCCTTTATGCGTAACCCAGACCTCAAGCGCACGCCGCCTGACCCCCGGATTGGCGGAAATCTCGTGTCCAACCGACGCGATAGAGCGGTGCTACTTCGGATGTAATTGAGCAATCCGCGACCGCGAGCGAACATTTCCCACGAGTCCCACAGCTCTTTTGACGACACCGTGGCCGAAGGATCAAGGTCGCAGCACTCATCCAGCCACTCGGCCAAGAGGTCCATCTGCGACCGATAGGCGTCGCGGGCCGCGAGAACGCGCTTGGGCGGCACGAGGCCGTCCTTCTGATACCGCAGGGCTGCCTTGACGATCAGCGCAAGGATGCCGGCCATTTCCAGGGCGAGTTTTTCCTTCCGTTTTCCATCCTTGGGCACGTTCGGGTCGTTCTCAAAGTTGCGCTCGAACGGCAGCATGCCCATGCGGCGCCAGATGCCGTTGTCGTTGCCCTTGATGATCGGCTTGTGGTTCGTCGGCATGTAGACCACCCATGTCGGGGTCATCTCGACGCTGTGCTTGGCATGGATGCCCCGGGCAGTGATGGTGTCGCCCCCGGTCATGCTCTTGACCATACCCTCACGCAGCTCGCCGTTTTCATCCGGCTCATTGACATAGACGAAACGAGCCCCCCGCAATCGAACAAGGTCCTCTCGCGGGCCACCCCCGCCCCCCTTATTACCATCTGCCACAAACGAAGCGGCATCGGCCGAGCGGGCGTAGCTGCCGAACGCCTGGCGCACGGCGTTGAAGATGGTGCTCTTGCCGTTGGCCCCGTTGCCGAAGGCGATGAACATGATGTCCTCGATGGGGGTGCCCATGAGCGCGTACCCGAAGGTGCGCATCACGTACTCCACCATGTCCTCGTCGCCCGAGAACACCTCGGAGATGGTGCGCTCAAACACCGGCGCCTTGGCCCGAGGGTCGAAGTCGCAGGCCGCCACCAAGGTGATGCGCAGGTCTGGGTCCGGGGGCAGCAGCGCGCCCGTGCGCAAGTCCACCACGCCGTTGCGCACGCCCAGGTAGTGGCTGTGCTTGTCCAGCTCGGCAGCCGGCACGGCGACGCGCGGATCGCTGGACGCCAGCTTGACCATGTTGCTCACCATCCTGGCCTGCTGGCTCAGGGCGCAGAACTGGAAGAACTCGGCGCGTTCCTCGTGTTCCTCGACCTCGTTGACCAGGGCGCGGATGGTCTCTTTCGCCAGATGCTCGATTTCCACGTCCACCGCGCGGCGCCAGTAGACGCCGGTCCAGATGAACCACGTTCCGACCTCGGGCACGAACATCAGGCCGTCGCCGTAGCGGTCCAGCATGCGCTCGGCGTTGCCGAACTCGGTCAAGGGCCGCTTGGCCTGCACCGTGGCCGCCCGTGGTCCCACCAGCAGGGCGCGCGCCTGCGTGATGGGCATGTTGGTCTTGGTCAGGGCCTTGTAGCGCGCCTGGAAGGCGCCAATGATCTCCGTGCGCACCAGCGGGTCGTCAGGGATCAGCAGCTTCAGCTTCTCCAGCACCTCCTTTCCGCCCAACTTCAGGCTGTCGGTCTGCGACTGGATCAGTTCCTTGGCTTCGTCCAGCGCGGCGCGGCGCCCTTCGTGGTCCTTCTCGCGCTTGGCCTGCCCGCAGATTTTCAGCAACCAGCGCAGCGTGGTGGGCGCACCGCTGCCCCCGCCGAACGAGCGCCACTTGTAGTCGTACTGCTTGGGGTCGTCCTTGCTGGAGCGTGCTCCGTACTCCTTCCACAGCGCCAGCGCGTCGGACTCATGCTCGGTGCCTGCGAACTCGTGGTGCAGGGACATGCCGACGTGTGCCCAGTGGTCGTAGGAGTCGCCGTCGTTCTCCAGGTGCGACATCCAGCGCTCAACCTCGGCGAAGGACATGCCCACACGGGCCACCAAGCTCATCAGGTCATCGGCGTCGCTGGAGCTGCGCATGGCAGGCGACTCGGCCGAGCCCACCACCGTCACACCGGGGGTGGTGCGCACCAGGCGGCTCACCTCGGCCAGCAGCGCAGCGACATGCTTCTCGGTCACGACAGGCAGGTCAGAGGCGCGCAGCGACTCCAGCCCTCCCATCAGGTCCACCCACTGGTAGTCGCGGCCGGTGTCCGGGTGCTCGTGGTAGGCTACGAACTGCTGGCCCAGGCCCAGGATTTCCACCTGCTGGTGGTTGTCCTTGCCGGACGGCTTGGTGGGGTCCGTGGGGTCGAAGAACTGCACCGAGGCGCCCTTGGCCCAGCCGGCGCTGTCTGCGCGGTAGGCCAGCAGGATGCGCGGCGCGGCCCCCACACGCTCGGCCCCATCACCGAGGTTGCGGCGGCACCAGGCGATGAGCGCAGGGCCGATGACCGGGTGGCTCACGTCGATGTCCACGCCGACGATGGGGTGCGCCCCCTGGCCGCAGAGCACACCCACCCCGTGGTCAGGGTAGCGGGTCAGGTCCTCCATGCCGAGGCGGGCCTTTTGCCAGCCAGAGATTGCTGGGCGTTTTTCGCCCTTGCGGATGGGGACGATCAGGTAGCCGTTGGCGAGCAGCGCCCGGCCATGGTTGCGAAAATGGTCGGTCATCCTTGGGGGCTTTCGGCTTTCTTCTGCTTGCTCTGCTGGCGCAAGGCGATCTCACGAGCAAGCGCTGCGGTCATGGCGCCCAGTTGTTTTACAGTGTGTTTTGGCAGTACAACCAGCTTCGTTTCTTTGGGCGTCCCGGTCTGGAACGCACTGAGCATCCCCACGAAAGCCTCAGCCATGTTCGGGTCGATTGGTGCAAGAGTGGTTCGCCCATCGACCCTGATGAAGATTGCGACCTGTTCGATGTTCATGCCGCACCGCCCTTCAGCTTGGAGACGGTTTCACGCGCCTTCGTCCAGCGCTGGCCCGCGCGCACGTAGGCGTCGTGCATCTTTTCCAGCTTGCGCTCGGCCTCGGCAATGGCCTCATCGCGCGTGGCGAACAGGCCCCCCTGGTGC
The DNA here is from genome assembly GCF_015864375.1 of Pseudoalteromonas sp. SWYJZ19. Classification (NCBI taxonomy): domain Bacteria; kingdom Pseudomonadati; phylum Pseudomonadota; class Gammaproteobacteria; order Alteromonadales; family Pseudoalteromonadaceae; genus Pseudoalteromonas; species Pseudoalteromonas sp. SWYJZ19. The sequence goes on along the minus strand of NZ_JADYXI010000028.1, from coordinate 28,726 downwards.
AGGAGCGACGGTTTGTCGCAGTTGAAGTATCCCTTGATGGAGCCAGGATAGACACCGCAGACAGACAACTGCTTCACGTTCAGCGAAGCGGTGACGTACCAGGCGGTACAGGGGAATTTGGTAGGAGAGAACAAGGCTGGCGACCTTTCTGCAAGGCGCCGCATGGTGGAGACCTGACGGAGCGCCAGCCTGTACCCCATCCGCAAAAATGGGGGTGTCAGGCCCCCACCGTGCGGCTCTGCGGGTGACGGGGAATTCTGGCTGGCGGCGTGCAGTATATCGCGTTTGCGCAAAAACACTAAACGTTTTGCGACACTCGACACTTCAGGATGCTGGTGTACACCGGGTCGATGAACTTCGCGCCCGTGTCGGCCCCGTGCCACCAGAGGTCACCGTCCATCTGCGGGATGCAGCCGCACAGCACGCTGCCGTCGGTCAGCATGATGTCCACCGTAGTGCCGAGACCGAAACCGCCGGGTTCTACCCAACCCTCGGCCGCCTCCCGCATCAACCACCCCCGCCATGCTGCCTCGATCTGCCGGACGCCGTACTGGCCGTTCGCTTCGCGCCAGAACAGGGCCTCCCGGCTGTTCGGATCACCCTCTTCCGGGTGCGACCAGCCTCGCGCCTTCAGCCCCTGGTAGTGGGCCCAGCAGGCGTCTTCGAACTGGGGGCGGGTGTCGGTGTTGGTCATGGCGCAACCTCGCACTCAGCGCACATCGAGCAGATGACCTCCAGCGTCAGCACCTGCGTGCCGTACTTCTCGTGCATGACCACCGAGGCATCGGCGATCCGCTTGGCGAGGTCAGCGCGGCACGAGCGGCGGCTGCAGATCGACAACTGGTAGAGGTACAGACGCGACGTGCCGGCGAGCCCCGCGAATTCGTCGCGCTTGTCGTCGGTCTCCAACTGGCGCAGGACGGCCAGCAGGGGTGTCTTCGGGGTGTTCTTGCGGGCCATTAGGAAGGGTCTTTCTGTGTTTGTGCACGATGGTTCCACTTCGCGCGGACGGCCGCCTTTTGGTCTTCGGTGACGTGGCCCGGCCAGTTGGACACGACAAAGCGCACACCGCAGGGGTTACAGCAGACCGAGAAGACGTCCACTGGGTCAGGGCCGAAACCACCGCCAGGGTTGTGGCCCAGCCGTTCGGAAGGCGCACCCCCGCAGAAGGGGCAGGGTGATAAAGTTATTTCGCACATGCGCAAATTCTAGCTTATTGCGCAATCGCTCACAACCACCCATCGGCCAACGCGAAAAAACTGTTGCGTACACCTAAACTCTGCGATAGTCTTACGTCACCCCAATGAGCCCCACGGAGGTGTGCTCATACCAACCCTTTCCCAACAGGCCGCTTACCCACCGGCCCCACGGGGATCACCGCACCGCTGCGCAGCGACACGCATTGGGCCACCTGCACATGGGCGACCCGCAACTCCACCCTGGACGAGTACCCCTAGCCGTAGGCCGCGCAGATGCTCGCGCTGTCCATGTGCACCTTCTCGACCACGGCGCCTTGGGCCGTGAACGCGATGAAAACGAAGACCCAGTTCACGCAACACCTCCAGTCCAGGGGTTCACCCCACCAACAAACACCGACTTTACCGGGTAGTCCATCGGCAGATCAACGGTACGCTCACCGTCCGAGAACGGACTGTACTTCGCCACGTACCCACGAGAGGCGCGAGGCTTCGGCGCGGGCCGAGGCGCGTTCTGCCCGGGGCCCAGCACCCACACGGCGGCGGGTGCCGACTTCTCCGTCGAGCGCTCCCATGCGGTGATGTGCGCCAGGTCATCCTTGTGCAAGGCCCACAGCGCGGCACGAGAACCGCCGTCGGCGATGTCACTACGCCGCTCGATCTCCGCGCACGAGCCCCGGCCGATGCGCTCCAAGGTGCTGACGACGGCTTTTCGCACGGCGCCTTTTGCCGCGATGGTCATTGGGCGCCCCCTTGCTTGCGGGCTGCGCGAGTCACCCAGCGGGGCTCCAGCGCGCTTCCGTTTAGTGCGTTCCACTGGCGATAGAACCCTTCGACTTGGTGTTTCAGCAGTGGGTTGTTGTCGTTGTCCGCTTGGGTTTCTGCTTCACCCAAAAGCACCCAGAATGAGTGCAGCACGTTGTCGCGCTCGGAAAACCACCGCGCCGCATCCTCCAGCACGCTGTCTGCCTTGTCCTTCTCCGCGCAGCGCGCAAGAATCATCGCCTGCAGTTCAGGGCTTCCAAAGCTGGACGGCTGGCTGTCTGCCGGGGGTGCTGGCTGGGGTGCGGCGGCGACAACGGCGCGTTGAACTGCCTTGCCGATGGCTGCTGCCCAATTCGTAGTGCCTCTGGTGCAACGACCTGACAGCGCTTCATCAGCCTGCATCACAACCTTCATCAGCGCGAGACTGTCCAGCGGCCCCGTTACTGCTCCAGCGGCTGGTGCCGTCACGCTGTCTGCCGGGGCACGGGATGCGCTCAGTGGCTTGAGGTATCCAGCGCGTGATTCGTGGAGCTTTTGCAGCGCCGCGTTGGGGTCGTCTGCATTTGCTGCGTTCCACCCAGCGGAAACACCGGCGAGGTATTGGCTATCGGCCATGGCGTCAGCAACCTCAGCTGGCACTGGCTGGCTGTTTGCCTGGGCGGCTGGGGTGGGCGCTGCGGCGAGTTGCTCCAAGACAGCCAACGTCGCCATTGCATCGATTGCACTCTCCTTTTTCGGCCAGCCATCATCGAAGAAATACTGGCTATTGATGCGGTGGTCGGCCATGGCGTTGAGGTATCGGCGCGCTTTCTCCACCGGATCCGCTGTGGAGCCGTCCGAGAACTTTATCGTCTCGACAGGCCCCGCAACTGCGCCAGCGGCTGGTGCCGCCAACTCGCCAGAATCCTCCGCGACGATCACCGCGCCGCGCAGCACGCGCCTCGCAGCGCGCATGCGGTCATCGGCAGGCTCGCCGATCAACTCGATGGCCTGCCGGATGGCTCGCACCGCCGCACTAAGCGTCGTGAAGTCGGTGGTGGCTGGTGCCGCCTGTGCCGTGGGGGCGGCCAGGGTAGCGTTGTGGGCCATCACGATTTCAGTGACCGCACCGGATTCGACATTCCGCCCAAGGTACGAGACAAGGCCACGGCCTTCCTTGTTCACGATGCTCCAGCCCTCGTAGCCATCTTTGCCGCCAGAGCCGTACCAGCGCTCAATCCACGCCCCTGCGGCTGGTGCCGCCTGTGCCGTGGCGGTTTCTGGGTAGGGCCAGTCCTTCAAATGCTCGACGGCTTCGGCCACCGTCTTGTCAATCGCACTGCCGGGTTGGTAGCCAATCTTCTCCTTTGCTCTCAAGAACAGGCCGATCATCGTGCTCAGTAGAGCGTGCGTCTTGGTGTTCGTCGCCCCGGCTGGTGCTTGCCCATTTGCCAATCGCAACACCGCTTCCACGATTTTTTCGGCGCCGATGGTGTCCCATGCCGTGGATTGCAGCCCTATGGCGTCTTCAACCTGTTCGACCGTGATGCGGGAGGCTGGTGCTTGCCCATGGTATGCGCGAATTGCCGCGCGCCACCCGTAAAGCACATAAGCGGCAGAGCCGCAGTCGTCGCTTGCGCTGCCAGAGCTGTCGCGTGCTTTGCGTGCTTTGCGTACTATGGCTCGCAGTTCATCTGGCGTGGGCTCAGGCAGCTCCGCATAGGCCCCGCCCTTTGGTGCTGCTGGTCTGTCGTGTTCTTCATTCGTCATGATCAATCTCTCCATTTTGTAAACGGCCGACCGGCTTTTTCCCAAGCGCAATCGACCGCAATTTCCAGTAACTCGTCGGCGGTGATCCCCTCCTGACGAGCGGCGATGCGGACAGCGCTCATGGCGTTCTGCTCGCAGTACGGTGAGCCAGGGCGGTGGGGATACCAGTAACCCCCGCAGTTGCAGACGCGGTGCCCGGTCTCACGCAGGTGCTTCGTGAACAGGTCGAACGACTTGCGTCGGGTTCGACATTCAGGGCAGCGTAGGATCAACGCCACACGTCCCCGTTTGCCCGAACAAACGCGACCGCGAGGTCTCCATCCCAACGTTTTTTGCGCATCAGACAGGTCAACAACCGAATGCGGACCTCTGTCACCCGTTCGATGGTGGCGACAACGGCGCGCACCGCAGCAGGTGGGTGTTCGGTCACACGGCGACACGCAGCCAAGCGTTCGTGCGTCGTGCTTTTCATTTGCAACCCCCGCAGAAGAACATCCGGTTGCGCCACACCCCGCCCGTCCGGTTGCGGTCGGTGAGGCACTTCACACAGAACGCCTTGGCGTAGTAGGTGCTGGTGGGTGGGATAGTCATGTGCCTTCCCCGTGAAGAAACTCGAAGTCACGCGCGTCCTTGAGTGCGGCCAACGCCTCCTTTGCCTCAGCGAACTCAGGGCTGCTTTTTCCGAAATCCCGCTTGGCCGACCGCTTTTCCACCTTGGCTTCACGAATGGCTTCATCAAATTCGTCCATCGTCATAACGTGTCCTCCAGGCTGACCATCGAACTCTCGGCCCGACGCCGCGCACGCATGCGCGCCATCGTCTCGGCGGCTGTCCACCGGCGCCCGGGGCGCGGCAGGTCGGGTTCGGTGCCCCACTGGAACACCGGCACGATGCGGCGACCCCGCACGTCGTCGTTCCATGCGCAGATGCGCACCACACCCAGCTCGCGCATCTGCTTGACCCAGCGGGCCACCGACTCTTTTGCCAGGCCGGAGACCAGCACCAGGTCGTCGTAGGTGTGCCCCTTGGCCTTCAGCGCGGTCTGCATGCGCAGGGTGATCTTGGCGTTGTTGCGGCGGGGGGCGGTCATGGGTAGGCCCTCGCAGTGCAGCCGAACGTGAGCTTGCTGCCAAACGTTCCGTGTTCGAACACCGTGGTCAGCTCGCCGTTGTTCTTCTTGCAGAACTCGTTGATAGCTTCCATGGCTTTGATCTTGTCCTCAGAGCAGCCGGCCAGTGCCAGGGCGAGCAGCAGGATAGTGGTGGTGCGGGCGGTCATGGGCGCAACACCTTGGCTTCGACGCAGCGCGTCCCCTTCCGCAGAGATTCATTTGAAAACGGGATGGATTTGCGCACATGCTCGCACTGCTCAACGGTGGGGAATCGTTCGACCACGGTCGCCTCATGTCCGTAGTACCCGCCAACGGTGATCAGGAGCCAGAGAGTTACCGTCTCCATCACACACCCTCCTTCTTCAAGAACGCCGTCAGCCGCTTGATGCGGTCGCCGTTGTACTCGGCGATGCGGCGGGCGTAGTCCGCGCTGGACTGAGCCGCCAGGAGTTGGCGCTGGGCTTCTTCCAGCTCGCGCTGGGCCAGTTCCTTGGGGGAGGGTTTGCGGAAAGGGTTTAGGAATTTCATGGGGTGCTTTCAGTTGGAACGGAGAGGTTTGTCTTTGGCGGCACGATCAGGCGAGCAGGTGTGCATAGTCTTTGAACAGGCGCGATTCCCAGTCGGTTTCGCCAAGGCATGCGCGCTGGATGAAGGCCCAGCTCGGCACGTCCTCGCGGTCGATTTCGCGGCACCAGATAGGCATACCGAGCACGCGGGTGACGCGCTCAAGCACCTGAAAACCGGTGCAGTCGCTGCGCGTCCACCGGCGCACGCGGTGGGTGGTGGCGATGATCTTCACGATCAGGCCGTCACACCGTTGATCCGAAGAAACTCGCGGCGCTCGGCGATGCTCTTGATGCCGGCGGCCTTGCGGAGCATCGCTGCTTTGCCCAAGTCTTCGCAGTAGCGGTGGGTTTGGCCGAGGACGATCCAGGTGTGCAGGGAGTCCTGCGCGTCGATCTCCAGCTTGATGGCGGCCATTTCGAGCCACTTGGTGCTGACGGTGAGTTTGCGGGTCATCTGGTGCTTTCGTTGGTTTGTCGTTACTGACAACTGAACTTTACCGACAAGTGTGAACAACGACAAGTTTTTTCGCAAAAGGTCACAAACTTTTGTCGGGTATTACGCAAACGCGAAATTTCGCATACACTTCAGTCCGCTCACCGAGCAACTTAAATTTTCAAACTGGAGCACTCATGAACATCGAAGACCGCCTGGAATCCATCGACACATCGCTGAAGACCCTTGTCACCATCCTGCAGAGCGCAGGCACCATCACCGCCGTGGCCGGCGCCCCTGAAGCCGCTGCTGCAGCGCCTACCGCAGAGACCAAGAAGCCCCGCACCAAGAAGACCGACGAGCCTGCCACCAAGGCCGACCTTGTGGACGGCGACCCCGAGGGCACGCGCTACTGGGTGAGCGAAGAAACACAGACCGCCTACGCCCAGAAGCCCGGCGACCCAGACCCCAAGGATCAGTCCTTCAAGATTGAGTCCTCGGCCCAGTACCTTGCCAAGAAGGCAGAGTTCGCAAAAAAGGCCCAAGACGCGGCTGCTGCAGCGGCGTCCCAAGCCAGTGCTACTTCCGCGCCTTCTGCAACAGCCCAACAGGACACTGCCTCGGCCGCGACTTCGGACGCTGACTGGGACACGGTGTTCCGCGCCATCAAGGAACTGTCCACGGCGCCCAGCGGCGGTCGTGAGGCGGTGCTTGGCGTGCTCAAGCACTTCGGCTGCGAGGGCAAGACCGTCCCCGCGCTGAAGGACCTGAACAAGAACGCCGAAATCTTGGCGCACGTGCAGGGCCTGCTGGCACCGGCTGCGGACGCTGATTTGGGCCTGTAAATCATGACCGCGTTCCTCTGGTGCGTCTTCGCGTACATGGGCATCGCGGTTGTGTTGGACCTCATCGTTGCAAACGAGAGCGGCGGCATGGACAAGGGCGACATTTTCGGCGTGCTGGTGCACGGCGCCCTGCTCGCTGGGGCAACTTACTTTTTGGCGGTGAACTGATGGACGAAATCTGGAAACCCATTGAGGGCTACCCACTTTATGAGGTTAGCAGCCTCGGGCGTGTCCGAAGTGTGGATCGCGTCGTGTTCAACAAGGGCAGTGGGCGGTCGTATCCTGTGTGCGGAAAAATACTTCGGTGCCGCCCCGATGCCGACGGCTATCGGCTCGTTACGATCTACGCCGGAGATTCCGTTGCGCACATGAAAGTGCACCGCCTCGTTGCTGCCGCTTTTCTTGGCGATAGCCAAGAAGCGACTGTGAATCACAAGAACGGAATTCGTCACGACAACGCGCTCGGCAACCTGGAGTGGATGACACATCTGGAAAACTTGGAGCACGCTCGTACTGTCCTCGGCACTCGGTCAGGCCAAAAGAACCCCATCGTTGGAACCCACGCGGTTACCGGCGACAAGATTGGTTTCTTGACGGTGGTGGCAGCTTGGCGCGCAGGCTTCAATCGCACCCGCATGCATTTAGCGTTGCGCGATGCTAGTCGTGTCTATCAAGGCTATAAGTGGGAGTACGCATGACATACCATGCCCGTCTTTCTCCGTCGAGCGCCGCAAGATGGACGAGCTGCACCGCGTCCGTGGGTGCCCAGGAGGGTGTCCCGAACGAGGGCAACGAGGCCGCGCGCCGGGGGACCGCCTGCCACCAGATGCTCGAAGAGATGCTGTTGGACCCGAGCATCGACCCGCAGAGCTATCTGGGGCGAAATCTGGTGTTCTTGGAAGGCCGCGAAGTCTGGGTGAACCCGGGTTGCGCGGGGCCGCTCTCGAAAGAGATCGTAACCATCGACCAAGAGCTGATCGACATCTCGACCACGGCTGTGAACTACGTGCGTGAGCGCGCAGCCCTCACCGGCGCCGAGATGCTTGTGGAGCGCGCCGTCCCCATCGGTCAGTTCACCGGCGAGGAAGGTGCCACCGGCCGCACGGACGTGACCTTGATCTACGGCACCACGGTGGAGGTCATCGACCTCAAGGGCGGCCGTGGCCGCGTGGATGCCTACGACGTGATCGTGCCTGCCACCACGGACATGATCACCGGCAAGCCCGTACCCGAAGTGGTGCGCGCCAACCTGCAGATGGCAGGCTATGCGCTGGGGACCATTGAGGAACTTGGCCTGCTCTACGACATCCGCGACGTGGTGATGACCATTGTGCAGCCTGCCATCGGCCACCTCAGCACCTACTCTTGCTCGATTGACGAGCTGCGTGAGGTCGAAGCGTTCCTGCGGCAGAAGGCCGAAGAGACGCGCACCAACCCGCAGTACGTGCCGTCGGCCGACGCATGCCACTTCTGCCGCGCCTCCGGCAATTGCAAGGCGCAGACGGAGATGGTGGTGAACCTCGCGCTCGAAGGCTTCGACACCGACGAGCCCAAGGTGCGCACCCCCGCCGAGATCGAGCTGGGCGAAGCCTACCGCCTCGTGCCGCTGGTCTCCACCTGGCTGAAGGCGGTGGGCGAGCGCGTGTACGAGGCGCTGCAGGCAGGCAAGCGCGTGGCTCGCGCCGACGGCGTGGCCTACAAGCTGGTCGAAGGCAAGAAGGGTGCACGCACCTGGACTGACGAGACCGAGGCCGAGGCCGCGCTGAAGAAGATGCGCCTGAAGACCGACCAGATGTATACCCAGTCGCTCATCTCGCCCACCACCGCCGAGAAGTTGGTGAAGGCGCCCAAGGCCAAGAAAGGTGAACCCACACTACCGCCTGTGCTCGGCCCCACTCAGTGGAACCGACTGCAGGCGCTCATCACACAGGACATTGGCAAGCCCAGCATCGTCCTAGAAACTGACCCGAGACCGACCATCGCCACCGCGCTGGACGGGTTCGGAGACGTACCGCCCGCTGACAACAGCGATCTTTTTTCCTGAAAACTGAAACTCTGAAAGCGCAGACATGAGCAATTTCGCATCTTCCCAACCCGTCATCCTCAAGGGCCTGCGGGCGGCATGGCTCGACATCTTCAAGCCCGGCGAGGGCATGAACGGCGGCGCGCCGAAGTTCAAGTTCACCGGCCTGATGGAACCCGAAAGCGAAGCGCTGAAGATCGGCAAGGCAGCAATGCTGGAAGCCGCCACCAAGCTCTGGGGTCCCGCGAACGCCGCCAACATGATCCGCTCCATGGCTGCCAACAGCCGTGCGATCCGTGACGGCAACGACAAGATGAGCGACGACGGCACCGTGCGCCCCGAGTACGAGAACATGTTCTTCATCTCGGCCAGCAACAAGGCTGACAAGAAGCCCCAGGTGGTCACGCAGAAGAAGCACAACGGCAAGTTCGTGCAGATCACAGAAGCCGGTCGCGGCCTGGTGGATGGCATGGACGTGACCGACCAGCTCGGCTACGAGGTCAAGGTGCCATATCGTGGCTGCTACGTGAACGCCAAGGTGGAATTTGTGGCCGGCAAGTCCTTCAAGGGCAGCGACGGTCAGATCATCCCCAACCAGGTGTTCGCCCGCATCATCGCCATCCAGTTCGTGAAGGACGGCGAGGCATTCGGTAGCGGCCCGACCAGCGCTGAAGGCTTCGGCGAAGAAGAAGTCGAGACCGCCGGTCAAGGCGCCAGCGACCTGTTCTAAACCCACGGGGCTTCGGCCCCGTTTTCTGAAAGACTGAAATGACCCTGAAAATCAAAATCGAAGTGCCTACCGACGGTGGGCCGTACGAAGCCCAAGTCGCCGAGAGCAATGGCAACCCCGCTCACGTGCTTGCACCCGGCGAGGCCGTCGAACTGTACGTGCACAGCGGCAATACCATCACCGTGACCGAGCTGCCCGCGGGCACCAAGGCCGCGATGAGCGCGCAAGAGCCGAAGTAAACCCTTCGCAGAGGGGCGCTTGCCGCCCTTCTCCAAAGGGATACACAACGGGGCCTCCGCCTCCTTTCGCTGGGCTGACCACCCGGTAACTCGCCCCTTATGGCTAACACCAGGTGCCCGTGGACGTTTTACACCTAGTGCATGCGCAAACCGCTGGAGGCCGGCAACGACACAAGCGGGAATTTGGGGAACGGTCATTGAACTTTGAAATTTAGAAAGAACTGAATGCAGCGACTGTGGCTTGATAGGGAGACGTGGTGCGAGATCGACCTGAAAGAAGTCGGCACCTACCGCTACGCGGAAACCGCCGAGGACCTGCTGGTCTCCTACGCGATTGACGACGGCCCGGTCAAGGTCTGGGACTGCACCTGCGAGCCGCTGCCCGACGATCTGCGCCATGCGATGGCCGAAGCCCCCGAAGTCATCGCGCACAACGCTGCGTTCGATAAGGCCATCCACAACGGCCCACGGCAGGCCCACCTCCCCCGCATCGAGTTGACCCGCTGGCGCTGCAGCATGGCTCAGGCGCTGTCCCACGCGCTGCCCGCCAGCCTCGGTGACCTGTGCACGGTGCTCAAGGTGCCCGAGGACCAGGCCAAGAACAAGGAGGGCAAGAAGCTCATCCAGTTGTTCACCCGCCCCCAGCCAGCCAACCGCAAGGTGCAGCGCGCCACGCGGCTCACACACCCCGCCGAGTGGGAGCGCTTCAAGGTCTACGCGGCCGACGACATCACCGCCATGCGCGAGTGCGTGCGCCGCACGCCCACCTGGAATTGGGACGCCTCGGCCATTGCAGAGTGGCACTGCGACCAACGGATCAACGAGCGTGGGTTCCAGGTGGACCAGGAGTTGACACGCGCCGGTGCACGGGCGGCCATCGTAGAGAAGGAGCGCATCGGCGTGCGGTTCCGCGAGCTGACGCGCGGCGTGGTGGACCGGCCGAGCCAGCGCGACCAATTCAAGGCATTCGTGCTCAATGAGTTCGGTGTGGAATTGGAGGACACGACCAAGGACACCTTCACCCAGATGCTGAAGGCGCGCGAAAAGATCGACCCACGTCTTGCCGAGCTGATGGAGCTGTCCATGGCGTCGAACAAGACCAGCACGGCCAAGTACGCCGCACTGGACCCCGCCGTGGCGGCCGACGGACGCTTCCGTGGGGGCCTGCAGTTCGCAGGGGCCAGCCGCACCCGCCGCTGGGCTGGTCGTATGTTCCAACCCCAGAATCTGCCCAGCCGTGGCCTCCCCAAGCCCACCGCAGTCGAGCAGTACATCGAGTGCCTGAAGGCCGGGGCACACGACCTGATGTTCGACAACCTCATGTTGTTCGGTGCGGCGGCCCTGCGCGGTTGCGTGATCGCCCCTCCCGGCAAGAAGCTGGTGGTGGCGGACTTGTCCAACATCGAGGGCCGCATGCTCGCGTGGGTGGCCGGGGAAGAATGGAAGCTGCAGGCGTTCCGGGAGTACGACGCTGGCCGTGGGCCCGATTTATATAAGGTTACCGCCTCCATCATCACCGGCGTGCCGGCCATGGAGGTGCCCAAGTACATCCGCGACTCGCTAGGGAAAGTTTCAGACCTCGCCAGCGGGTACATGGGCGGTGTGTCTGGCTACCAGAAGTTCGCGGCGGCCTACAACGTCCGCATGGCCGACTACTGGGGCACTCTGCAGGAACAGGTGTCCCCCGCGCTGATCGCCAAAGCTCACGAAAACCTGAACAAGTGGGGCCGCCCGCAATTGGAGTCGCTGGAGATCAGCGAAACCGAATGGCTCGCCAGCGAGGCGTGCAAACTCGCCTGGCGCGCTCGCCACCCTGCCACCAAAGCCTTCTGGTACGACCTGCAGAACGCGGCCAAGAGCGCCCTCCGGAACTGGGGCGTGGTGTTTCCTGTTGGCAAGTACATCAAGGTGCGCTGCGTGTCCCACAAGGGTCAGCGCTGGATGGTCGTGCGGCTGCCCAGCGGGCGGCTTATCACCTACTTCCACCCGCACCTGTTGGACGACGGAACCATCGCCTACTTCGGCGAGGCAGCCGAGGAAGGCAAGACCACGCGGCAGTGGGTGAAGGTGTTCACACATGGAGGCAAGATGACCGGCAACGTCTGCCAAACCACCTCGCGCGACATCCTGGCGCCAGCGCTGCAAGTGGCCGAGGACAAGGGATACCTGCCCGTCCTCAGCGTGCACGACGAAGGCTTGACCGAAGTGCCCGACACCCCTGAATACGACGCAGACGGCCTCGTGGCGATCCTGTCCACGAACCCCGACTGGGCCCCGGGCCTGCCGCTCTCGGCCGCCGGGTTTGAAACCACTCGCTACTACAAGGGCTGATATGACCACCCAATTTTTCGATCTCATGATTGATACAGAGACTGCGGGCCTCCCGCCCACCGGAGCGCTGATGTCCATCGGCGCAGTGTTCTTCGATATGAAGACGCAGACCCTGGGCCCCACGTTCCTGCGCACCGTGCACCTGGCGACCAGCGTGCGCGATGGTGGCACCATCGACCCGTCCGCGTTCCTGTGGTGGCTGGGGCAGAGCGATGAGGCTCGCCACGGCGTGCGCTTCAACGGGCAGGACATCCGCAAGGTGCTGCAGGACTTCAGCGACTGGATCAAAGAGACCTGCCGCCACGAGGACGTGCGCCCATGGGGCAACTCGAATGCGTTCGATCTGACCATCGTCGGCGGGGCCTACAAGCGCGCCGACATCAAGACGCCTTGGTACTGGACAAATGAAAGAGATTTTCGGACCGTGCGCAACATGTACTCGGCCATCGAGTACAACCCCGCCGACAAGGGCACCGGCGCGCACAACGCGCTGGCCGACGCGCAGTTCCAGGTCGAGCACCTGTTCAAAATCGCCAACCGCAACAAGAAAGCCCCTGCATGACCCGCGAGTCCACCATCGAGCGCGCCGACAAAGAGGCCACCACCGCCCTCGGCGGCCTGAGCCTCAAGTTCGTGTCGCCCGGCCGCGCCAACGTGCCCGACCGCATCAAGCTGTTCCCGGTGCCACCGGAGCACCAGGAGATCGTCGCCCGCTACTTCCGCTTTGCGGAGTACAAGGCGCCCAACAAGAAGCCCCGGCCCGGCCAAGTGCGCGAGCACGACCGCCTGCGTGCCATGGGCTTCGCCGTAGACGTGATCGACCAAGCACCATGAGAAACGAAACCATCAACAAAGCGCTGGCCCACCTGCCCGCCACCCGCGCCGAACTGGCCGAGCGGCTGGGGGTCAAAGAGGCGCAGGCCCGCTCCATCGCCAAGAACCTCATCGACAACCGCTACGCCGAGGAATGGGGTCAGGCGCCCACGGACAAGGGTGTGTGGACTGCCGTGCTGCACGCAACAGGAAAGGTGCCGGTATGAAGAACACCCACGGCGGTACGCGCCCTGGTAGCGGCCCCAAGACGAAACCCATCAACCTCGCCCGCGTGGCCGCCCTGCGCAAGCAGGGGCTCACCCAGGCGGAGATCGTCATCAGCATGGGCAGCACTCGCTGGGTGGTGGCGCAGGCGGTGAAGAAGATCAACTCTGAAAGCAAGCAATGAAGCAAGTGAAAGTGGGAGCCCTGACCTACGCGCAGTTGATCCTGCACATGCTGGAGGGCGTTCACGACTGCCGCACCCTGGCCGAGTTGACGGGCCTACACTACGTCACCGTCCTGCAGTACACCCGCGAACTCCACGCCGCCAAGGCCGCGCACATCTGCGCATGGGACAAAGACGGACGCGGCCGGGACTCCATCAAGATTTACAAGATCGGCCCAGGGCGCGACGCCAAGCGGCAACGTAAGACGGACGCCGAACGGGCGCGAACCTACCGCAGCAAGGCCCAGCATCTGGACATGGTGCAGCGCCTGGCGGGCAGCACTGTTTCCTCAACCAACTGAAAGACCGAAATGACAATTCCCCGCATCAAACAGTGGTTCCAACTTGCCGTACCGGAGCCCACCGACAAAAACCGCGCCGTACAGCTCGGTTGCCACGCGGAAGAGTTCGCCGAGATGCTGACGGCATTGGGCTTCCAAAACACCTCGGCGAACGTCGAACTGTGGGCCAATTACATGAAGAGCGAGTTCCCGGGCGTGATGCAACCAGACCGCACCGAACTGCTTGACGCCATCTGCGACCAGATCGTCACCGCCGTCGGCGTGGCCCACATGTTCGGGCTGGACATCGAGGGCGCGCTGGCCGAGGTCACACGGAGCAACTATTCGAAATTCGTTGACGGCAAGCCGGTGTTCGATGCCAACGGCAAGATTGCCAAGCCACAGTCGTACATCAAGCCTGACCTCACGCCTTTCCTGTGACCCGCTACGCCCCTCGGGTTTATCAGCCCGCCATCACCAATCATATCCTGAACCACCCCCGCTGCTTCGTGGCGGCGTCCATGGGAACCGGCAAAGGGCCGGCCACCCTGGAGGCCCTGTCCATGCTGTTGCTGCTCGGTGAGGTCAAGCGCGTGCTCGTGCTCGGCCCCAAGCGCGTGGCCGTCAGCACGTGGCCCGGTGAGATCGAGAAGTTCAAAGCCAGCTTCGGGCACATGAAGATCGCCGTGGCCGTCGGCGATGCCGATACGCGCCGCGCCGCCATTGGCTCCGACGCGGTGATCGTTACGGCAAATTACGACGTGCTGGAATGGCTGGTGGAGTACCACGGCGCCAACTGGTCGTTCGATTGCATCGTCTGTGACGAAAGCACGAAACTCAAGAGCCTGCGCGTCAGCATCCAGACGAGCAAGTCCGGCAAGAAGTTTCTCACCGGCCAAGGGGGCAAGCGCGCCAAAGCCCTGGCCCGCGTCGCGTTGACCCGCGCCACTCGGTTCATCTGCCTGTCTGGCACGCCCGCTCCGAATGGCCTGGAAGATTTGTGGGCGCAGTATTTTTTCTTGGATTCCGGCCGACGCCTCGGAACCAGTTTCACTGCCTTCAGCCACCGCTGGTTCCGCGCCCGCCCGGGAAGCGACCCGCAGAAGCAACAGATTGAACCGCTACCTTTTGCGGACGAACAAATTCGCGCAGCCATCAAAGACATCACCATCGCGCTGGAGGCGCGCGACTACTTTGACTTACCCGAACTCATCGAGAACGACATCAAGGTTGAGATGCCATCGGCCGCCATGAAGCTCTATAAAAAAATGGAGCAAGAAATGTTCGTGGAGCTGGAAGGCAAGCCCATCGAAGCCTTCAGCGCGGCAGCCCTCTCGCAGAAGGTTTTACAAATCGCTTCTGGCGCGCTCTACACCGACGCTGACGGCGCATGGTCGCTGGTGCACGACGCCAAGATCGAGGCGCTGCAGAGCGTGGTCGAAGAGGCAGCAGGCATGCCAGTGCTCTGTGCGTACCACTTCAAGAGCGACCTGGCGCGCATCTTGAAGGCGTTCCCCAAGGCTGTGCACCTCGGCGCCGACCCGAAGATCATCGACCGCTGGAACGCGGGTGAGATTCAAATGCTCGTGGCCCACCCACAAAGCGCCGGCCACGGGTTGAGTCTCCAGCACGGAAGCAACATTCTGTGTTTCTTCTCCAGCAACTGGAGTCTTGAGGCCAGCGCGCAGATGGTCGAGCGCCTGGGCCCCACCCGCCAGGCGCAGAGCGGGTACAACCGCCCGGTGTACGTCCATCGGCTCATTGCGGCCGGAACGCTGGAAGAGGTTGTCGTGAAGCGCCTGCGCACAAAAGCCTCCATCCAAGACGCTCTCATGGAAGCCATGAAAATTTCCCGCTAAAACCCCTCACAACCCCCTTGCGCAGTTTTTGCGCGTTTGCTAAACTTCCTACCATCAACAACCGAAAGGCAATCATGGTCGGAGTAAATGGCATTGAGATCAAGGTGGGGCAGGTGTGGCGCTGCCGAGATGGTAAAGAGCGCAAAGTCGTCAGCAACGACGGGCACGACGATTGGCCGTGGGACCTCGAAAACGGCGACTCGGTGTCCGACACTGGCGCTGAGTTTTATGACGGAGAGAGCAACAGCGACCTGATCGAACTCGTCAAGGACGAGAACGGCTTCACGATCTGGCGCGGCGGTGAGCAGCCGGCGGAAACGCGCGGGAAGGTGGTCGAAGTTAGGATCGGCCGCTCGACCAAGCACGGTCCTGCCGACAGATATATGTGGAACCACTGCGGTAACGCAGACATCGCCGCCTACAAAGTGGCCGAGAAAGCCGCAGCCCCGCAGCCCTCCGACAGCGCCACCCTCGCCGAAGAAACCCTGAGCGCCCTCGGCTGGACGTTCGACGGCCAAGCGTGGACGGAGCAGCCGAAGGCTGAATTGCCCATCGGTATGGTGCCCAACGCGCTCGACGTGCAGGTCGGCGGCACCCACTACAAAGACTGCGCCATCCAACCCATCGAGTACATCCACGCCAACAAGCTCGGCTTCGCCGAAGGTAACGTGGTCAAGTACATCACGCGCCACCGCCAGAAGCACGGCGCCGACGACGTGCGCAAGGTCATTCACTACTGCCAGCTCCTGCTCGAACTGGAGTACGGCGCGGGCAAGACGGAAGGAGGTGTGTGATGGAACTCAACCGTGAGTGCTTACGGAAGGCGATGATGGCTTTCTATGACGCCCCGGGTAGTGCACATGACGGCGTAGCACCGGCCATCGAAGCCTACCTCGCCGAGATGTTCAAGCCCGGCCAGATTCAGATGCTCGAACCGCTCGAAGTGATCCCCCAGCGCGACTATCGCAAGGAACTTTGGATCGGCGTTCAACTGAAATTCGGCAGCTCCAAACACGCAGACGACGCCCTTGCGGACTTTGACATCCGATTCCACAAGGAGTCCACCCATGGATGACTTCACCATCGGCCTCGCAGTCGGCCTGTTCGCAGGCGTCTTCATCGGTGTGTGCATCGCCGCACTGCTGGTCGTCAACAAAGGAGAGAGCACATGACCCCACTCGAATGGATTTTTGCAATCGGCATGACGCTGCTTGCCCTCGGTGCCGGAGCAGCGTTCTTCATCCTCGTTACCGCTTTCAAGATGGTGCGCCAGCGCCTGGAGAAACACCAATGACACCAATCGAATGGTTTGGCCTCATCGGCTTCGCGCTGCTGGGCCTGGGCTTCGTCGCCCACCTCTACAAAGCCAACCTGAACAAGCTGCGCCTCGACGCGCTGCAGACCTACCAGTGGAAGGTCATGTGCATCGACGGGCAGTTCGCCGTGCTGGAGGGCACGCCTGTGCGTCAGGTCGGCGCGCAGAAGCCCACGGTTCGCGAGGCGATTGATGCGGCGATTTTGGAGCGCCAACATGCCAAGACGCAAGTTTGACGCTTCGATGCTCGCGCCGGAGTACTACACGCCGCCAGCGTGGATGACCGGATACCCGACGGTGCTACACGACGCGCATCTACTCACCTGGAAAAAGCACAAGGTCAGCGTGCAAAAGAAGGACTACTACCGGCGCAAGAAAGAGGAAATTCTTGCTCGCAACAAAGCGTGGCGCGAGGCCAACCCAGAAAAGGAACGCGAATGCGTCCGCAGATGGAGGGAGGCCAACCCCGAGCGTGTAGCGGAACTCCGGCGCGCAGACTATGAACGCCACCGCGAGCGCCGACTGGCAAACCAAGCCCAGCGCTGGCAGGACCTCAACGATGCCAGTGTTCGGGGCATCGTGGCGCACGGATACGGGTCTGTCGGTCTGACCAGCAAGGACGTGCCCGACGAAGTGCTCCCGATCTTCCGCACCCAGATGCTGATCAAACGTGAACTCAGAAAACAGAAAGTCGCACCATGAACCTCGAAGCACTCACCAATGAATTGACGGGTCTCTACAAAGACATCCGCGCAGGCAAAGTGGAGCCAGCAGTGGCCCACGAACTCAACAACACGGCGGCCAATATCCAAGGTGTCATCCGCCTGGGCCTGCTGAACGCCAAGCTGCAGAACAAGTCGCCAGACCTCGCTTTCTTCAAGGAAGCACGCAAGGCGGCTGTCAAGAAGGGGGTGAAGCGTGGATGACGCCGACCTGAGCCAAGACCGCGCCGAGCGCGAGGCCCCTTACCTGCTCGCAGCCAGCCGCAAGCCGACTGGCCCCACGGCCACCGGTCGGTGCCTGTACTGCGACGAGATCGTTGCCGACGACCAGCGGTGGTGCGACACAGCCTGCCGTGACGGGTGGGTGCGCGAGTCGCGGTTGCGGGGAGGTGTGCGATGAGCGAAGACGAAATGTTGGAGCTGGCTGCGAAGGCCATGCACAACCTGCGGAACCCGAATTTCTGTAACTACACCGTGGTGGATAAAGAAGTCGGTGTGTGCTTAGAACTGGGTTCTCGCCGGGGTGCGATCACGAGCTACTGGAACCCCCTCGTCAACGATGGCGATGCCCTGCTTCTGGCGGTGAAGTTGCGCATGTCGGTGACGGTCTTTGACAACGCGGTGGGTATCGGTATCAAGGGCGACTTTGGTTACCGTGAGTACGACATAACTCCAGACCCCCACGCCGCCACTCGCTGGGCCATAACCCACGCCGCCGCCGAAATTGGAAAGGCAATGCCATGAACGACAAACGATTCGAATCCTGGTGGACCAGCAACCCGGCGCGCGTGGCGCTGAACCCGGCAGCGAAGGAAGTGGCGCGCAAGGTGTGGAAGGCGGCCCAGCAGGACATGGCGACGGAACTGCTGGAGATCAACCCAGCGCCTGCTGGTGCGTCGTTCGACGCGCTGATCGCCTCGCTGACCACAGCACGCGGCGTTCCGCACGTCAAGGGGGCACCATGCTAAAACGCATCCCCCTGTTCTGCCAGGAGACTGGCTATTCTGAGAAGGCCTTGGCCCGCAAGATCGAAGACGGCGTGTGGGTCGAGGGCCGCGAGTACGTGCGGGCGCCGGATGGGCGCTTGCTGATCGACATGGATGGGTTCAACAGGTGGGCTCGTTCCGAACAAAACACCAAACCCCGGCGAAGAGTCGGAGAAAGCACCATGTGAACCTCGACCAACTGACCGCGCGCATCCGTACCGCCATCGAATGCACCACCAACCAGCTTCGCCCGCCCGTAATGGGCCCGGGGCTCCCCGAGTCCACCCGCACCGCGCTGCAGGTCCACCTCGACGCGCTCCTGAAAGAAGAGCTGCGAGCGCTTACTGGGCAAGCGCCGGAGGGCGATTTGGCTGGGTTCGCAGAGCAGAACGAAAAATTTGCGCAGGACATGGGTTTGCGCAAAGACCCCGAGCCGCCCATCTACGAAAACCTCTGGCTCCAAGCGACCAGCGACCTCAACGCCGCGATGGGCCTGGTACAGCAGAACCAAGAGTTCTTCGGCGCGCAGTGCGGCGACGACAAGATCAAGGTGATTGGCGAGTTCTTCGTCAAGTGGGCGGCCCTCATGATGGAGCCGAAGGCCGACACCACCCCCTGGTATCCCGACGATTCAGGCGACTGGGTGGAAGGCCACCCGCGCGAGCTGCCACCTAACACACCAATGGCGGGCTGGTTGTTCCGGTCCGAACGGGACAACAAAGCGTACACGACCCCGGAATCCGACTGGACCGCAGGCGAGTTGCGCAACCGGAACATCGTCGCCTACAAGGTGGTCAAGCCATGACCTACGAAGTCCAATTCCAAGTGGGCACCGCCGAGTACACCGCGCGCGGTCCCGACATCGACGGCGTGCTGCGGCTGATCCAGGGGGTGCAGGGTGTGGGGCGTGTGCCGGAGTGGATCGACTGGGCCGGCGGTGCGTGTCCCGTAGCTTCCGGTGTCGTCGTTGCCCTCCAGCCCCGTTCGGGTAGACAGACGCGCGGTGAGGGTCAAACTTTTGACTGGGGTCACACCGGCCGCCCTGGCGACATCGTGAGGTATCGCGTATGCGAGTGATCCTCCACGGCCCCGTAACCGCCGACCACCTGGCCGATGCCGAACTGATGGCCGGGATCACCCCGACCAGCTTCGTGACGAACGGCCTGTCCCACCCGCCGCGCGGCAGCCGCCTGCCCGTCGATGTCTACCCGATCTGCCCGATGCAGCCGGTGGAAACCCGGGAGCGGGCGCGGAACTACACACTTGTTTTCCACTCAGACGCATTGGTGTGTGCAGGGGGAAACGACCATCTTGTGTCTCTTGCGCGCAACTATAACCTACTGATTTACGAGGTTAATCCATGAAACGGATTTCACTGGCGCGGTTGAGACAGGTGTTGCACTACGACCCGGATAATGGCGTGTTCACGTGGCACCCCCGTGGCCTCGAAGATTTCGACGGCGATGAAAGACGATGGCGCAGTTGGAACACGCAGCATGCCGGTCGCCCTGCAGGGTGCTCAACACTGCGCTACACCAACATCCGCATCGACGGCAAAACATACTGGAGTCATCGTGTCGCATGGTTCTACACACATGGTCACTGGCCCAACGGGATTATCGACCACCGGAACGGCGACAAATATGACAACCGATTGGACAACCTTCGTGTCGTTTGCCCGATGGGCAACGCTGAAAATCGCAGGGCGCTCATGCGCGGGAAGAAGGAAGACTTACCGATAGGTGTGTTCAAGATGCCTCGTCCGGGTTTGCCCAACCCCTACATGGCGCGCATCGCAGCCAGAGGCGCCCGAAAGTATCTGGGGTGCTTCCCAACACCTGAAGCCGCATCGGCCGCCTACCTCGCGGCAAAACGAGAACTGCACGAAAGCAACACGCTATGACCGAAACAGCAGAACAACCGGCCCACAAGCTCAACGCCGACCAGACCGTGGCCGTCGCCACCGACGTGTTCTGGAACGAGGACATGACCACGTGCCCTCGCGGCGCCAAGGTCCAACTGCTCGGCGCGGGCGGCGTGGCGGTATACGGCGACTACCACGGTGATCCGTTCTGGCAGGCGTGGTGCCCGCTGCCGAAGCGTCGGAGGAAGGTATGAACTCGCATCAACGTCGTGTGGCTTTTCGCAAGCAGTACCCACACCCTGTGGTTGAGATTCGCGGTGACAAGGTGTTCGTCCTCGCCTAGAGATCGTTCTGGAGAAGGGCACTGCGCCACCCCAAACTTCGTGCACTATACGCAGAGTGGGTGGCGCAGGGACGACCTGAACCTGATCACTTCAGGCAAACACCCCTGACGTAATCCTGCAGCCCCGCTATTTGCTGGCGGGCAGTTTCAATCCCGGCTCGGAGACTGAAATAATCCCGTTCAGCGGCGTCAGTAAGTCGGGGGCCGCCTGCATCAACCACGCTGGTGGCGCCGGGGGCTTGGGGCACACCAGTTCCGGTTGGGGCGGGGCACTTGGCATTGATCCGCAGCCCGACACGGCCAGCGCGCACATCAGACTGCAGAGTTTCCAGCTTGCGCTTTTCATGGTTCAGTTCCTTCGTGTGTTTCTCGTCCAGAGCGGCCACGGCCGCCTTGCGCGCATCGTCCTCGGCGACCACCGCCTGGTACGCCTTCAGTGTCTTGTCGGCCAACACGCGCAGCACCTCGGCGTTGTCGGCCTTCGTCTTCTGATGCGCCGACTTCTCGCCGGCCACCCTCACCTGCTGCCCGGCCAGCGCCAGCAGGAGCACCACGATCAGCGCCTCGCGCCAGAATTTGAGCAGCCCGATCATGTCAGTGCTTTCAGCGCAGTCTCGTACTGCGCCTTGCGCTCGGCCAGGTGCATGAGCGCTGGCCCGTTCACCCGCCGCGTCACCTCGGTCATGTCGCCCTTGTCGGCCGGGTCGTTGCACTTGGCGTCGTGCCAGTACCAGGCTGCCGTCAGCGCGGCGTGCTTTGGCGTGGTGACCAGCGCGGGGTTGCCCACGTAGTCGTACCCCAGCGACTCGCCGGCGCGTTCGTAGTTTTTGCGCCAAGTTAGCTGCACCAAACCTCTGCCATGCATGCCTTTGTAGAGCAGTTCGCTCAGGCCCTTGGGGTTGCGTGCGTATGGCTCGGCGTCAGCCATGCTCTTGAACGCGCGGGGGTAGATGCGCGCCAACCGTGAGGCGTCCTTGTAGTACAGGCCCTCTTCCACCGCCGACAGGTGCGCCGACTCCACCGCCACGGTGGCGAGGAACGCCGCCTGGCGCTGCAGAGAGCAGATGTCGAATCGACCCATGGCATCCAGCAGGGGCTGGTGGTAGGTCTGCGCGTTTCCGTACGGCGCGCTGGTGGCCGCCGCGAGTTGTTCAACCGTGAAGGTCATGGTCATACCTCGATAATCTCAATGGTCAGGTCCGGCGCGGGGCCTTCGATTGCGCCGTTGCGGAAGAACACGCGGTCACCCACGGTGGCCTCCCCGCGTGCAGTAGCCATACCACCCTGCTCCTGGATGGTGGCAACGCCGTCGGCATAGGCGATCACCTCACCCACGCGCAACGGGTAGGTGGGGATCAGCTTCTGGAACCGGCTAAACAGGTTCGACATGTGTTTCCACCCCCAAGGTTTGCCAGATAGACGGCAGCCCAACTTCGACCTGCACGCTGCGCGTGAGACCGATGCGCTCGATGCCCCCATCCAAGTAGCGCACGAAGCTGCCCGGGGCGATGATCCCGGTCTCAGCGAGCACCGGCAGGCGCAGGCCCACTGTGGCGATGCGGCCTGTGTCGGACAGCACGGCGATACCCCGCTGGCGCGCGGCCACCGCCTCGGTGATCAGCGGGTCGATGATGGTGGGCGCCAGGTAGTCGCCAGCGGTGCCTTCTCGCGTCACGCGGCCGTTGACCCCAACCTGCTGGCCCATGACGTACACCCGGTTGTAGCGGGCCTTGTCGCGCCACTCGATGCTCTCGCGGCTCATCACCGCCGATGGCAGCTCGAAGTCGGGTGTGACGCCCGCCCAGTCCCACGGCGCCACGGGGTAGCGCGACAGGACCCGCAGCACCTCGTCGGTGTTGTGGGGCTGCAGGTACGCCGAGATCGACCCGGCCACCTGGTTCAGCGCGGTGATGTAGCTGCCCTGGTGGCTGAACACGCCCGCAGGCACGTTCCAGTCGTCCGGGTTCCACTCCACGTCCCAGCCCAGCGGCACGCCGTTGTCGGTCAGGATGTCGTTCATGAGCTGTTCAGCCGTGCGGCCAAACTCGTTGCCGAAGCTCATGATCGGCGCGTACGGGGCGTCGAGCACCGCCGCGCGGCCACGGCCACCTATGCGCAGGTCGCTCCGGCCGAACGTGCGCTCGCGGGAGATAGACTCCACGATGAAGCGGTAGGGCGTGCCGTTGATCGTCGCCTGCACGTCCACGGGCACGCCGTCCTCGGGCTCAATGTCGGCCAGCGCGTAGCCTGGTACGGAGGCGCTGAAGCTCCACGTCCACGAGTCCACGTCCAGCGACATGGACATGGACAGCGTGGGGATCGGCACCGCACCCTCAACTCGAATCAGAACTGCACTGTTGATCACCAGGTAGACCTCTTTGATCGGGACAACGACCGTGCCGCCCGGTGTTGGCCCACCGTGCCGCTCGCAAATGAAAACGAGGTGCGCGGCATCGACGTGCGCCTCGGAGAACACCAGGTGTACCGGCAACGAAGGCAGGTAGCACGGGTCCGGTCCGGGCACGGGTGGCCGAACCCAGATACCCGCCGGTGGTGGCATGGCCTCTTGGTATCGGCCGGCGAGCAGTGCACCGAACGGCAGCGCATCTTGGTAGCCTTCCAGAATTGAATTCCAGTATCCGACGGCTTCCTGAAAACGCCCTGCGGTTGAATTTCGCCGGTCGTTTAGGGTGTCCTGAAACTTGGTCGTGCGCGCACTTTGTATGCCCAGCGCTTCTTGGAATCGAGCCCAGGCGTCGTTGCGCAGTCGAATTTGGTCCTGAAATTCGGAACCCAGTGTCGTCTGCAGGGGCGCCGCCTCCTGGTAATGCGACGTGCTGTCGCTGCGCAGGCGCTCTTGGTCCTGCCATCGCAGGTCGGTGGGCGACTCAACGGGGTCTGCGTCTTGCCAACGGCTCTGCCAGTGGGGAACGAGAGGCGTGCTGTCTTGCCACACACCGCGCATCGGCTCCTGGGACGCAGCGGCCCCTTGGTAGACAGAGCGCACTTCGCCCACGTCGGGGCGCTCGGCCCCGCTCACGTATTCAAACGCAACCGCGCCTGTCAGGTCGAAAACGTCATCCGCTACCAGGTCGAAGACCCCCTCGACGTAAACGGCAACGCTCGGGATGTCGGCTGTCGGCTCATCACCGAACACCAGGTGTACCGGCAGCCCAGTGGTTGGGGCGGCCGAGAAGATCAGGCTCGTGCTCATGAGAGCGCCGTTGCGCCCAGTATCGCCCGGCCTCCTGCGTAGAGATTCACGCCGTCAGCGCCGTCCAGTTTGAACGGCCCGTCGCCCGCCATGTCGGTCACGTCGCCATCGGCGATGGGGTCACCTTCACTGGTTGCCAGCCGGCCCCACACCGCTGCCCCGTTGACTGCGATCAGGTCGCCGATCACAGACTCCTGCGTGAGCAGAATCCCTGTCAGTTCGACCGTGCCGCACGGCTTCGTGAGCACCAAGGTTGCCAGGGCGGCGCCCCCCGGAACGTCACCAGAGGTGGCCGGGCGCGTCGTGCCGTAGATTTCCAGTTGCGCGGGACCAGAGCCTGCGTCGGCCAGGTCGATCAGAGCCTGCAGCACAGCAGGTCGAGCTGACACGAGCGCAGCCGCGCGCGCAGCAGCCGAGAGTGCCAGCGTGGTCATCCTGGGTAGCCCTCGGGCTCGATGCGGTCGGCGATGACGGCGCGGAAATCGGCGCTCGGGTAGATGGCGATTACGCTGTACGTGTAGTTTTCGTCCACACCCTCGAACGCGCCTTCCCCCGTGGTCGGGTCCGACCACTCTTCGCGGATCACCTTGCCGTCAATGTCACGCACCAGGCGCACCTTGGCAAACTGCGGGGTGTACGTCTTCGGCGTGGTGGCGGGCAGAATCTCTCGCTTCACGTCGTAGGGTACGCGGCCGATGCCGCTGGGTGTCTGAAAGTCAAACGCGCTGTAGATCACCCCACCGTCCGTGGGCTGCACAGCTTGCAGCATGACCCCCGTCTTGGCGGCAGAGGCGAATGCCTTCACACCAAACCCCATCAGTGTGGTGTACTCTGGGCTAGGACCCGTTCCTGTTACGGCATCTCCCCCCTGCAAGACCAGAGCGGTGGGGAATCGAGAGGCTGTGGTGCGCGCGCCCAGCTCAATGCCTGTAACCTGTACGGCCGTTGGAAACGTCCATGTCAGCACCACCGCATCACCTCCGGTGCTCCAGTAGCAGCCTGTGGCCGTGTTGTTGTCAGACAGGTTGGTCAGCGGACCCGTGGGGGCCGCACTCGCCGTCAGCGTGGCCGCCGCATCGACGCGCGTGGCGCCGTCGAACAGGTGAAACTCAGACAGCTCAAGCGTGGACAGCGTGGGGGCCGTCATCAGCTTGGCACGCCAATATTTGTGTGCGGCCACGGCGTTACCTCCAGGGGCCGGTCACATCAACCGCGAGGGAGTTGAAACCCGACGCACTGGTCATGTTGTTCGGCGCGAGCATGTTCACGCGAGCACGACCATCTGTGTCGTAGAAGATTTGATGCTCGGAGAGTACAGTTTCGGCGCCGAAGTGCAGTGACAACCTGCCCCCCGGTATGTCCGCACGAATGCCTGTTTGCGATTGCGAGTCCCGCACCATGATCGGCGTGAACGGGACACGTCCATTCACGGTGTTGGGCAAGAAACTAAGGTTGTACGCGGTGTACGGCGAGACTTCTGGTTGTATCGCGGTCCCCGTCCCGTCTACCTTGCGAGGTATCGCGCGCGTTGCTACGTCCGAAGACAGGATGTACTGACCACCGTAGCTTTCCCACACCGAACCTGGCGCGCCGGTCAGCATGGTTGCGTAGGCGTCCCCGGACCGACTATGCGGCACGAGGTCGCCAAAAAAGTAAGCCGCACCACCGTTGGCTGTTGGCCCTCCGGTCGTCACATACGCCGCAGCGTTGAAGTAGAAGGCACGGCTGTCGGCCGCAATCGCCCACGCCACGTCCGCGGAACCAGCCGTGTGAGACTTACCCCAATAGAAACCGCCACTGAGCTGCGCGCTCGTAGGAAAAAGACCTGTGCCGGTAGACACCGCAGTCATATTCTCGTACCCGACCACCCGCGCCGCCGTCGTGCCGGTGTCGTTGACGCGCAGAAACTGCCCGTGGGCCTGCGGGTCGGCCGACTTGTAGACTGCCAAGTTGGTGCCGGTGTAAACCTTCGTCCAGCCAGCCGCAGCCATCTTCACCGTGATTGTGCCGGTGGCTGTGCCGTCAGCTTCAGCAGTTGCCCACCGGATGACGTTCGGTGCCACCGCGGTCACCTTCTGTTCGCCATTCAACCCAGCAGGTGTCGCCCCTGCGACCAGCACCACCGACTCGACGGCGGCTGCGTGATCGGCTGGAAATGTGGCCGTGGCTACACCACCCGTGATGATCACCGACGAGGCGGTCTGACTGCCCCAACCGTTTACCAAACAGGCGTCCAGCAAAGAGATCAGACTGCCAACTTGGCCGCGCAACGCTGGTGCACCCGGCATGGTGCTGCGGAAGAGTTTGACGGACGTGTCAACCGGAGAGGTCATCGGAAATCCTTACGGGCGATCCACGCCACCGCGTGTGATCAGAGAGAACGAATAGTCCAGGCCGGCTTCTGGGCCCTGCTGCACCGTGCGCGCCACCCACACGGGGAACTGCGCACCGACAGTGTTCATGCGTACGATATTTCCCACCGACCAGCCGGAACCCCAACCGGTTTCCAGAATGGTGAAGTACGGCGTACCAGTGGCCGGATTGTTCGGCGAGCAGTCAGCATTGATGGTCCCGGTCCCGATCACACCGACATGTTCGCCAATGATCTGGAATGCCGTGGTGCTGGTGAAACGGAAAGCCCATCGCTCCGTCACGGCACCAAGGTTGTTCACCTCTACGGGGGCCAGCGTGTTGTTGTAGGTCCCCGTGGCAGGAGAGCCGTCCACCACATCCGACCATGTGGTGCCATCCCAGGAGCCTTGGTCGAACATCAAGGACATGCGGCTACGCAGGTCTCCCGCGATCAGGGCGCCCGAGACGTAGCTACCTGGCACCGGAAAGTCGTGTGTGAGCTGACGTGTTAAGCCAATCTGGCCTGTGATCTGCACATCGCTGACCTGGGCCAAGTCCTCGATGCGGTGCTCGATGGTGATGGGTTGGCTCCAACCGGTGGTGTCCACAATCGTCACCGTTCCTGCTTCCAGGTTGGCCGTGTAGCCAGTGTTGATCGTGTCACCGTCATCGCCGATCACCCGAACGCGAGACAGGCGCGTGCGGGCCAGGTCGATGGTTTGCCCGTTCGACACAGTGGCCGGACTGGTTACCGCCGTATGGCCGACCACGGCGAAGCCACCGGGGCGGAAAATGGGAACGCGACCATCTTGTGGCAGCCGCACGGGGTCCAGGCCCAACACGTCGGCGTCCAGCGGGAGGTAGAAGTAAGCCACGCTGTTGTAGCGCAGTGTGGTTGGGTCCACAGGCCATGGGCGCCAGATTTTCAGCGCCTCAACTGCGCCCACGTCGTCCGCGTCGTACCACCACTCCAGCTTCTGCTCGACGGTCAGCGAGGTGTCGAGAACGTAGTCGCCGAACTGCAACTCGACCACGCCCGTCTCGAAGTCCACCTTGCCGCGCAGGTGTGTCCCCGCGATCACGCCGTCGATGCCCGCGCTGGCGGTGATCGCGTTACCCTCCGTGTCCGACAGGTTCATCACGAACCCGGCGGGCTTCAGGGGGGCGATCTGGGTGCGCATGAAAATGCTGGCAGTCGTCCACTTCTGACGCACAGTCCAGAGGCTTGTGATGGTCAGGTCTTCGGCGTCGTAGAGGGGGTCCACCACGTAGTCTGTGATCTCGGCGATGCCGCCCGCGTAGTTGACTCGGCCTGCGAAAAAACCGGTGCCCGGGGTCGTGCGATCCCGAATCAGGTCGCCGTCGTAGTCCGCATAGGTGTGACCCATCCAGGTGAACTGCACGCTGTTTGGCACCACGTAGTCGCTGGTGTATGGGCACAGGTCAATCGTGATGGTCGGGGGCTTGAAGCTGTACTCCGTAGTGACCGTGCTGGCGAAGTCTGTCGCGTACGTCACCGTCAGCGTCGAAGCGGCCAACAGCTCTTCACCCACGGATGTGTCGCCGTACTCCCCGCCTTTCTGCGCGCTGTCACCTCCGGTGGAAGGCTCCAGATAGCTCTCGAAGGATTCGGCATCTTCGTGATCGCTTTTGTATCCTTCCGTCGTCAGGTCAAGCTCGACCAGGCGCACATTCAGCGCGCCCGTGCCGTAGTTGACCGTGCCGAAATCACCGAGGCCACCCGTGCCGTCGTCAGTGAGTTCGTTGACCAAGGTTTCCTGTGTCTTCTCGGTCTTGTAGGTTGTCTTCGTGTGCGAAGAGCCTGCTGTGACCTTGCGCGATGCGCGGCGGCGCTGGGGTTCGAGGTATGCGTATCCGGTTGCCATGTGTTATGCCCCTGCGAGGAAATAGGTCTTGAGCACGCCGTCACGGCTCATCAGCGATTTTTGGCCTGCCGTCAGGTCACCGGAAGACCACACGGCTCCGCCAGATGCCGGAGGGTCGTACACGTTCCCAAAGCCTGCAAGGCTGCTTGGAATCACGTTGACGTACACAGTAGCGCCGTTGTCGTCTCGAATGCCGCCCGGATAGACGCCACCAACGGCCACCGCGCCGGTCGTAGCGCTGCCGCTCACCAATGGATCGCGCACCACGTCTGCCGGGGCTTTGATCGTGAGGGGAACGCTGGGGTTTGGCACAGGCCAAGAACCGGCGTTGTAGTTGTAGAGAACAACCGACTGGCCCACCGTGATGGACGACGGATTTTCCACGAAAACGTGGTGCGTGCTGTTCACCAGCCAGCCGGAGACTGTTGGTACAGAGAAGGACCCTTGACCCCCTGACACGGTGAACGTGCCGGAGGTTGCGCCAAGGCCGCCACCTTTAAGGGTGATGGTCGTCCAGGAGTACGTGCCGTCCGCGCCGGGGCCTGCGTCAAAGGTTAAGTTGAACGCCGTTCCGCTCAAGACCTGCGGGTTGCCGCATTCCAGCCAGGCGTAGGATGTGGACGAACCGCCCCCGCCGCCCCCACCCCCGCCGGTA
>NZ_JADYXI010000027.1:0-36274 GCF_015864375.1 Pseudoalteromonas sp. SWYJZ19 | reverse complement strand
TGGCTTATATAGGGTACAAATCCCATTACACCCGGGCGTGTTGCAACCATATCTAAATGGCATACAATATCAGCCCACTTAAAACAACAATTACCCTGCTCATCACGTGCTTCGCAACCAGGGATTGGATAAGTAAAGCCTACTAGCTGCTTTTGTCTATCAAAGTATATTTGTTTTTTGGGGATGTAACTGTCTGTTATTGATAATAAATTAAGAAAAAACAGGTTCCAAGAAAAAGTAAGTATAGGTATCCACCATTGAAATTTTTCACCCTCTTCGTAAATAGGTAGAGATAAAACACTTATTAAAGTCACAAGACTCAAAACAGCCCCTATAATTACAGGACCAAAAAGTACAGCTCTAGCTGGACTATTTCCGCACATTTCTACTTTATATCGTTCTGGGTGCTTTTGTATAACTTTCTGCTTTTTAGAGGGCAGGTCATACAAGTAACATAAGCCTTTAAACTTTTCTTTAAGACTATTTAATCTCTCAGGATAAAAAAAACGATTGAACCGCGTTTTTTTAGGCATAATATCAACGGCTAGGTAGTCATTATTTTGCATCAGATTCCTTTGATAAACAGAGGCACTTTAAGGTGCCTCTGCTTAAGTTCCTTTTCTGATTGTTAAAGCATCATGGACTCTGAAACTTAAACAGTCTCACGGAAAGCCGATAAAAAGTTGAATCAATAAACGCTTTACTTTATATTTCCACGTTAATTGCTCTATGCGCTCAGGCTCTGCTTTCCAATGCTGCCAAGGTTTGATTACTTCTTCCTGCTCTCTACCTTTCAGCCAATCATATGGAAAAGCATCTTCTAAAATTTCGTCCCTAATCTCAATTTGCTGTTCAATTGAAAAGTCTACCCAAAAGTCTGAAGGACGATTATTTTGTTTATCAAACTCTGCTGTAATTGGATCTGAATGACGGTGTTGTTCATATACAGGCACATCGGGCAATGGCTTACTTAAATCCATAAAACGTACATAACACTCCCACAATAAATAACAATGCACAGGATTAGCTGAAAGCTCAACAACAGAACCGGTTACTATTGTTTCAGGGTACTTTTCTTGATCAATATGACTAATTTCTGGAAAGTAATTCATTACACCCGGCGCACCCATTTTCGAGGTTAACCTGCAAACAATCTCCTCCCATTTAAAACAACAGTTACCTAAGTCATCTCTTTGTTCACAACCTGGTATATCAAAAGTAAACCCGACTGTTTGATTTTGCCTGTCGAGATACATCACCCTATCTGGTATGTACCTAGCGAGAATAGGCAGTAAATTTAAGAAAAGTAAATTCCAAGAAAAGGTAATAAGTGGAATCCACCACTGAAACTTTTCACCTTCGCCATAAAATGGAAGTGATAAAACACTAATAAAAGTAATAAGGCTTAGAACCCCTCCTATAACCATGGGCCCAAATAATACAGCTTTTATAGGGTTATTGCCGCAAGGCACTACTTTGTATTTTTCGCGATTACTTTCATATATTTTGTTTGTATCAAGCCAATCATATAAAAAACAGAGGCCTTTGAATTCGTGATAAATATTTTTTATACTACGGTATTCAAAAAAACGATTAAACTTCGTTTTCTTTGGCATTATTCCAACACCGAAGTAATTATTATTTTGCATCAGGTTCCTTATGCAATTGCTAAATCAGGTGAGGCATTTTCAATTGGCTTTTCAAACGCATCAAAATCTATTGGTAAGGTTAAATTTTCGTTGTATATAAGTATTGGTGTTATTTCAACATCAAACACACTAATACTAGGAGATTCAATTTCAAACTCATAAACTGCAGCATTTAAGCTCAGGCTATTATCATCAAATTCACATAAATATTCTTTAGTACCTTCCGAAAGTTAAACTAGACCGAAAGTTAAACTAGACAGCCACTCTAATTGTGTTTTTAAAGTTGATTTTTCATAAAGTAAAACAGCGATTCACACTAACCGCTGTTTTTTACATCACCAAACTTCATGTCTGTTTACTTGGCAGTCATCAGGGTCTAAATAAGGTTTTAGCTCCTCAGGAAAGGCGTGTTTTTCTGTTATATCTTTATCGATTTTGAAGTAATGCTCTATCGATTGATATAAATGAGTGCCAAGTGGAATTGAGGTATCCATAAAAGTCATGGCTGTGGCGTATGCCAGTGAATCCCATTCACGATTTGAACCACCTACATAAAAAGTAGGCTTGGTAAAGCGATAATGTTTAGGGTACTTTAACGGCACCATAAGAGACACAAATACACGTGATCCACCGCGGGCTGAACCGACATTACGCTCATTTGCACCATAGCAAACAATATCTTCGTAGGGTAAGTAAAACGGTTTTCTAAATAATGTATGCGGAGTTTTTACAAGCCCAGTATGGCGATTAAAGTAAAACTTATCTCGGTGCGATAAAATAGCTCGGTGTTTCAGCATATAAAAACCAACAATAAACATAGGTGCATATATAGCAAATGGCACCCACCGATAATCCTCCCACACAAAACCAATAACAACCAAATCAACGAAAAAGAACATAACTGCAGCGACCATTAACAAGAAGCTTAGAGCAGTAAATAAATTTGACCACCCTCCAAACCATGAAATAGCCAGTTGTTGCCCATCGTTGCGAACCCAATGTCCCTCAAGTGTTGAGCCACTATCTGGGGATTCAAGCTCTGCTGCATATTCATCAGTAAAACGCTTACTTTTAAACGTGCGGGTTTTAAACCCGCAGCCATTGAGTACTTCCGCTTTTTTTAATCGCGTTTCATAGCTGTCTTTATGTAAGTAGTCTCTTGGCAGTTGCTCTTCGTAGGTTGCTCTATTATCACGGTATCTTCTTTCGTTTCTAGTTCGCTTTCGTATTTCAGCCACTTTCTCGGGGTTATTTTTTCTAAACTCTTCTCTTCGCACCACCGCTTTTTCATCCAAAGCCAGTTGCTTTATGGTTTTATCTTTTGCTCTAGCGGGGTCTCGATTTGGGTTTTCAGCGCACCACTGTTTAATTGCGTTAATACGGTTTTCTCTTATTATTTTTTTTCTTTCTTCGTGAGTTAAACCGTCTTCCTCTTCAGCAATGAGGCGATCAGCTAGCTCATTGAATATTCTTTCTTCCTCTGCGTTTTTATCATCTATGTTCATAGTTACTCCTTTAACAATCTACTTCTTATAAATTAATTACTGCTTGGCTGAACACTTGACCAATGCGATGGCTATACTTGCGGTCATCATTAAAAAATGCAGCCCTGATTTTTCACTCTCATTGTGATAATAAAACTAGACAGCCATTCTTATTATATAAACTAAATCCCGCCATAAAAGGTACTCAGGGTATCCCACACGTTAATTGCATAAATAAACGTTTCGCTTTGTATTTCCAATTAAGTGTTTGTTTTCGCTCGGGCTCAGGCGTCCAGCGTTGCCATGGTTTGGTGATTTCAGGGTGTGGCTCGTCGCTGTACCAATCTATTTTGTATGCCTCAGCATAGAGCTCATCATATATTTCGGTTTGTTGTGCAAAACTCATGTCACGCCAGTAAACCTCTGGGCGATTGTTGTGCTTATCAAACTCAGCGGTAATTGAGTCTAGATGCCTGTAACCCTCATATTCAGGTATATCAGGTAATGGCTTTGTTTTATCCATAAAGCGTACTAATCGTTCCCAAAACAATAAACAATAAATTGGGTTCTGTGCTAACTCTGTCACTACAATCGTCATTTTTGTTTGTGGGTATTTATCTATGTTTTTATGGGAGAGTCTTGGAAAAAATGCTCGCGAGCCCGACTGCGATGTACTTTCGTTTATTAATGAGCACTGCATATCTCGCCAATCAAAGCAGCAATTACCAAATTCATCGCGCTCGTCACAACCAAGAATATTAAAGGTGTAACCGACTTTACCTGTTTGACGATCAAAATACGCTAACTTAGGAGGCGCCATCCGATCCCAGAGTGGTTGGAGATTTAAAAATATAAGGTTCCCTATAAGCACCAAGGATAATAGAGTCAGCGGGTAAGGTTCCGAACCAAATGGAAGCCACCATAATGTAAATAACCCTATAAAAGAACTACCTGTGAACCCTAAAAACATGGGACCAAAGATAAGTGCTCTCATGGGATCATTACCGCATGAATGGGCTTGAAAGCGATGTGGTTGTGCCTTTAGGCCTAACTTATCGATATATAGCCAATCATAAAGAATACATAATCCACCAAATTGTTTTGTAAGACTTTTATTTGTCTTAGCATTAAAGTATTTATTAAAAATTGTTTTTTTAGCCAGCGGGCCACCTAAGTAATTATAAATAGACATATTATTCCTGTAGCACCCACGGGTTAGGGTATGTAGGGTTGCCCTTTATTTTTCTTAATCACAAAAGTAAAATATTAAGCTCATAAGCACGTTTTATATTTTTCTCTAATAACTCAGGGTCATCACTAAAGGGAGCAATAACATAATTAACATCATCCATCGGGTATTTTTTTTCACCATCAATATCCGTATGAAAAACATATTTATAGTTATTTTTTATCTCAGGATCGAGTTGGTAATTATTCATATAGGGGCCAATTTTATCGCCTTTCCAAACTGTGCTGCACCCTTTATCTAGATAGTATTGAACTGAAGGTAACATTGCGTAAGGGATAGGTTTATTTTTATCCATATATTCATTTAATAACGTCCATAAATTACAGGCTTGATCGTAACTATCAGCAAACGCGACTATGTATTGGCAATCCCTTTTACCATGTTTAGGGTATTTTTTTGGGATTAAACTTGTAACAGGCATTCCCCTTCCTAAGCTAAAGCCTAACGAGCCTCGATACATCTCAACTTCTTCGAATGGGATCACAAGTTCAGGGTTACCACCAAATGCAGGGAAATTTACATTGCCGGTTTTTCGGTCAAAAACGACGGAGGTTGCTCTTGGGATTTTTGCTTTACGATGGTAAATAAAAGCAATAATTAATAACAAAACTTGCCCTAGGATAAACAAAGGGTGAAAAAGAAATGAGTCTAAGAAGTGTTGTAAACTTTTTGCTTTAAATAACCCAAGTATTTGCATTACTGTCAAAATCCCAAAAAATGTTAACATCAATGCTACAGTAGCTTTTTGGAAAGTATCCCTCATACTTCCCATTAGTAATAGGCCATAATAACGGCCATCAGCCCCAATCTCATCTTTTTCTCCTAGCAGGTTGTCATAATTGACGTCTACTTTTCGGTAATACTTTCCCATGTTAGTTGGTTTTTTAGGGGGGCGTAATTCTGATACTTGTTCGGTGTTTATCATAATGTTATTCAAGTCCTAATTCTTCTTTTAGCGCATAATTCCATAGTGATAAATTCACTTCTGTTGTGAGCCATTTATTTGGTTTTTCAAGCTCGCCGTACTCATCGCGTTTTGATACTGGTAAAATAAATTTATTATCTTCAAAAGCAGTGCTCACTGACGCACCTTTACCTTCTGGATACGTTTTCACTCGCAGTCTAAACGTGATTCTGGTTGTGTTGAGTGCTTTAAAGATGGCGGCGCAGTTATACTGATTTACATCGAGCCGTACACCTTGCCCACTTGATAAATCAGTCACTAACACATTATCCCAAAATGTTTGTCGCCAATTTTGACCTTGCCCAACGCTATCACCTAAAACGAGATTTTGGTATTCATCATTCTTTTTATCTCTTTGTTTAACGTCAAGCTCAACATCAATGAAATTAAACACCGTGTTTGTTGGGCAGGTTAAAATTAAATATGCTTCGGTGGGATCTTCATAGGTAGTAATAGCACCTCGCTCAGTTGCAATAGTATGTATATCTTGCTCTTTTTCTACATTATCACTGTGTACTTGTGGCGCTATGGTTAATTGCGCAAAATCTTGTAGGGCATAATCAGGGCGTGTTTTCCAACTACTACTGTTATCATCGCCATAGGCATCTGTGCCCCACGGGCTGATTTTCATCCAGGCTTCTATTTCATCATCAACAAATAAATAGTAAATAACAGCGCCAACCAACACAATAATCAGGCCAATCCAGCCTAATCGTGAGCCCACTTGAATACCTAAAAGGAGGCCTCTTAACGCGATAACATCACCCGCCATCATCAGAGTAAAGCCCACCCCCATGGTAAATAGACCAAACGCGGCGTCATTATCGCCACGTTTAATAGCATCGTAGCCATCTATAAAACTAGTAATACCGCTGTAAATTGACGCAGCAATATTCGCGGCATACATATATACAGAGTACCAATAAACCCTATCGACTCCTTTGGGAACACTTAAACCTTTACTCAGTCTTCTAAGCTGTTGCTCTGTTGGCAAACCGTATTTCATTACATACGCTTCACGAACGAGAGTCAGTACCACAGCAGTAAAATCGAGTGCGCCACCGGCAAATACTTTTGCACCTTTAGCTGAAAGCTCAAACTGCTCAATACTTCGGGTTAAATTAAGTAGTTCAAATAAACCAACTGCGCCCAAAATACCAACATTAGCCCTACTAAGAGTGTTAACAGATGCATTTGATAAAAATTTTTGATTCGCTAAATGCTCAGTCGCCGTTGCAAGTTCAGCTAGTTTTTGATTTAAACGTCGACTGGTGCTTACATCATCCGCTAACTTTAATTCATTATT
This sequence comes from Pseudoalteromonas sp. SWYJZ19, assembly GCF_015864375.1. Taxonomy (NCBI): domain Bacteria; kingdom Pseudomonadati; phylum Pseudomonadota; class Gammaproteobacteria; order Alteromonadales; family Pseudoalteromonadaceae; genus Pseudoalteromonas; species Pseudoalteromonas sp. SWYJZ19. The sequence continues at coordinate 29,622 of NZ_JADYXI010000027.1, read as the reverse complement.
TTTTAATTGCGCAATTTCACCTTTTAGTGATGTAACATTTAGTTGCTTTGCAGCAACCGTTTCTTTTAATGCAATAACATCTAGCTTTAGTTGTGATGCGCCTTCCCCCGCTAAGACACCTTGGGCTTTATCTGCTATGTCCAGTAGATGGGTTAATTTATTTCGCAAGTGCATAACATCATCAACAGTTGTATTGATTGGTCCACGTGCGGTAATAATCTTTGTACGGCTACGGTTTTGCGCACGCACTACCTCCCTAATTTCTTTACTTAATTCTTGCGCAATCTCAGCCCTTACTCTTGCATTTAGGGGAATAAACCCTTTGGAAAACTTACCGTTATGATAATCTTGGGCAGTCATTTCAAGTACAGTAAATTGACCACCCTCTAATTGATTTATTATTCGTAGCGCTGCCATTAAACCTTTATTTTTACTTAACTTAGCACTGCCCGTTTGCGCTAACTCTAATTCAATATGAGCCAGCTTATTATTTATATTGCGTAATGATTTTTGTGCTTTATTTAGTTTGCTATCAACCGCGCCCAGTTCAGCTTTTAGTTTGTCAATTTCAGGCTTAGCTAAAGCATGTTGCCTTCTATATTCCGCATCTGTTTTCTCTAGCCCCTTATTTTTATCTGTCAATACTTGCTCTGCTTGACTTAACTTTGCTTCTAATTTCTGCTTCTGGGCAGTTTGTAATTCAGCTTGTTTTTTTAGCTGCTCTTGTTGTGTTACACCGGCTGATTTTTCGTTTTGGACTTGTTTATTAAATGCAGCGGCTGTTTGTGCTTGCCCTTGATTAGCGCTTGCGATGAGTGATAAATCTAAATACCCTGTCGCCATGCCCATTAGTGCTTGCGCTAGTCGCCTACCGATTTGTTCAACGGCTTCCCTATCACTTCCGTCAAAGGAATTATCCTCTGCAACCATCTGGATGCGTTCAATACTAAATTTTGGGTTGAACTTATCACTGTGATCTTCTGGATCTAGTTCTATACCAGCGGGTTTAGTTGCTGTTGCAGGTTTTTTCGGCTTACCAAAAAATAATTCAGAAATAGGATGCGCTGGCTCTGATGGGTGCTCACCTACTAGCTTTAACATAATAGAGGAGGTAGTTGTAGATGTTGTAAGGTTATCCCAATCCTCTTTATCGAGTATGATTGTTGGAAACTGACTCGCTGGGTGAATTTTTAATACTAAAGCAATATCTTTTATTACATCAAAGCCCGTCGCATAATGTGCGTTGTAATGATATGCAAAATCCTCCATACAATGCACAAACTTAACAGTGTTAATATCTTGTTCTAAAATTTCGATAAGCACTAGCTGCTGACTTTTTATCTCATCCGCTAGGGCTAATAAACGATCATATTTTAAAAACGCTTTTAAGTTTGTTTCATTTAAGCAGCTAGAACGCCAATTTTTTATTTTATTTGCAAATTTGAGTTGCTCAGCTTGGAGTCTCTGCGCGTTTTTATCACCTTTGATGGTAATATCACCGTCTAAAATGGCATCATTCATTTGATAAAAACGGTTTATCATCTTTTCAGCAAGTTCGAAGTTTGCTTTTTTAATGGGATCTTTAATAATTTCTTGCCCATCGGGGCCAAGCTCTACACCTTTTACCTCATAAAGTGTACTGGCAATTTCAACTTGTAATTTTAAAATTGCATCAACGTAATTTCTAACAACAGACAGTCCATTATTTAAAATAACTTTAGCGAATTTATCTGCTGCGATATGTGGGATTTTACGGTGAATTTTCGCACCATTTTTAATAATACCCGTCTGTATGAACCCATTTTCAAAGTCAGATAAATTATCTAACTTTTGCATTCTTTTATTACGAGCAGTGGTTGAAACATCTCTATCTGGGCAGTCTCTTTCTTCACTGCTTAATGGGTCACCATAATTTAGCCTTGGATCTGATGGATTCATTCCTCCTAACTTTAAGATTTGTGACCACGACCATTGCACTTCTGAGAATGCCATTTCAACAGAGCACTGTACACCTTTAATCTTATTGGGGACAATGATAGAACTAAGCGCTTGCCCTGTTGCGTCTCTTCTTCCTTGTTTTGCGTACGCTTTATTTTTATTTTTTTTCCATGGTAAAAAGCCTTTCTGGTATGCTAAATTAACATCCCTAAATTTAACAACACCACATTCTTCAACAATAACCTGTAGCTCACGCCATAGGTAGCCATCTACATAGACATAGACATACCCATCAGATAAGTTAGAAATATAATCATCGCTTTCATCCTTTGTGTCGAAAATCATTGGGTAAGTACACACCAACTCTATATCTGCAACATTCGTTTGCTGTGATCTTGCTTGATATAGAGGAATTTTATAAACTTTATCTGTTTCGTTTGGATTTTTTTCATCACGAATAATCAGCGATAAATTTTCTTCGTCAGAACCAATTCCTTCAAATACAAGCTCCCGATGCGCAGCTTTAGTTATAACTTGATCTGGGCTACAAATATCACTCATATTATCGACACTCCATCTTCATCTAACTTTTCTGATCCTGATATTTTTATGACTATTTTTTTACCGGCTTGCTGGTCAGCCAAACTATCCCTCATTTCTACACTCAACCCTCTAGGTGATGCGCCACCTGATTGCGCTAGCGGCATAGGCGGGGTGTTTTTTGAGTTTGAAATCATTAAGTCGCCTTGGCGCACTGCGGGTTTGCCTTCAATGAGCACATTAAATGAGCCTATTATAAATTCAGCTTTTCCATCGTTAGTGCCGCTCATTAGGCCTTTTTTATCACCGGGCATATCACCCATACTTTTTGAAAAATTACTTTTGATGTTAGCCGCGCCATTTCCGTTAATTTTTACTGACCCGGCAACACTTGCTACATCGCTTGCTGCAGCCATATTTGGATAAGGTATTGGGATAACACTTGGGCCTACCGTCGTTAAACATACATCTATGGTGCTTAGCTTGCCGCCACTACTTTGGTGCACTGCAGTGCGGCCATTAATTAATACATTTTGCCCTGATACTGTGGCTACTTGCGCTGCTTGCGATTGCGTATCTTTGGTTAATTGCTCTTCGCTGCCGGCTTCCCACCCTAAGTGGCTCGACACTAAATCTAAAAATGCTTGGGCATTGGTAATAGGTTTATTAACGTCCATACCCGTTTGTGGCTCGTTCCACGGCAAAATAGGTTCGTTTTTTTCATCATCCCATTCTGGTGGTGGAATTATATAGTCGGGTATGAAGGTGTTTACCATTTCGCCAAGTGTTTTATCGCGGTATTTAGGGCGTGCTATTTCATCTAAAAAAGCAGCTTCACCGGCTTCTCTGTCTTCAAAAATAGCAACATTGCTGGCTTTACCTAATGCGCCGTTACTTCGTGCGCTATTATTAAGTCCTAACAAAGTTGGGTTGTTGTGTCGCCATGTTAACGATCCACCTGAGCGCACATCGGCGGTTAGCGCGTCTACATCGTACTGAACACTACCCGCTTGTTTACCTGCGGCTGCATTAATGTATGTCATGAATTTTCACTCCTTGAAATTTTTATTAGTTGCTCATTGGGTGAATTAAATAATAAAAACACATGATTTAACCCTTCACTTAATGGGTTATTTAAATAGCTATGCGTAAGTACTAACCCTGTTAGGTTATTAGCAACACCTTGATAACCTATTGTGTTGTTTAAGTCTGCAAGCTCTAGTAATTCATCTTCTGGGGTATATAGCGTTTGTGTATTAGCAAACCATTTTTTTTGCCATGCTAACGACTGTTTACCTGCAAATAAGTAAGTATCATTAACGCGAGCTTCTGCTTGGTTAAGCTGCTCACTTAATTCGCCATTAAAAAGCTGTGCTTCTAGCCCACCTTGCCCATGTGTAAGTAATGCACATCCACCTTCACCATTAATTATACCTGGGGGGCCATTTAAAACTTGCACTACATTATTTTTTGCTTGAGTACTCACATACTGGTAACTAACGCATGAATCTACGGCGATAATGAGGGTATCTGGCGCTATGCTTTTTAAATCAAGCGTTGTAGTTTGTATAAAGTCAGGGACTTGCTGCGAAATCACCTCAGCTAAAAGCTCACTGAGTGTATCGTCACTTATTACTGGGTTGTTTGACTCATCCTGTGGTAATACAAACACTATTTGGCTTATGCGGGATGTTTTTCTAAGTGTTGTAATATCAATATTTTCAAGCAACTGACTTAATAACAGTAAGCATTTGGTTTGCCTATCAAGCTGAGCAAGCTCTTCTATTTCTACCATTATGTAGGGGGCATCTAAGCTTATATCGCAACGTATTAGCGCTTTACTCGGTTTAGAAAACAACATTTGATTTGCAACAGCAGTATACAAGCTACTTGGTGTACATCCACTGGCATTTATATGGCAAAGTACATCAAACTTCATTGTTAGTTTCCTTTTGCGCCACGACTAACTGGCTATTTGCGCCTACGTGTATTGCGTCAATATAACCGCGCCATAACAAAGAAAAACTCTGCGCGTCAGAATCAATAACCAACGTATCGCAGCGCAAACTAATGGTATGTCTGTTTAATGTGTTAACTAGCTGAACAATAGGCTCTTCAAAGGGAAGCTCAACTCGCTGATGCTGCCCATAAGCTTGTAACGGGTATAACCCAGAAAGCGAAAAAGCCCACCCTTGTGTAAACTCTTTTTTTACTCGCTGATCTAGCGGTGCCATATTATTAAAATGTTCATCAAGCACTGTTTTAAACGGGTAATTGCCTGCCATAAGTGCTTTTTGATCGATGTCGGGCATAAGTTCTATTCGCGGTGACCAATGTGATGGTATAGCTGAAAAGCTTGCAACTGGGGTAGTATGGCTCGGTTTACGAAGTAGTTGGTTTGCGTATTCAATACAAGGTAATTGCTGCCCTTTTGCTTGTTTGTTTTTAAGCTTAAACCCTCTCCCTATCGGATTTTCAAGCAGATAATTAGACTCATCGTTAAAGTCTTTTCCACCAAAAGCATTGCTGTAATTAATGGGTGTAGGCTCAATAATATTAGGATCAGTTGCAACAGGCCCAAGTAAAGAGCGCTTCCAAAAGCGTGCGCCAGTTACACGTAAACGCTTTTTAAATAGTGGCTGCGTTTTATTATGGAGACCAAGCTCTACTTCAATTACTCGCGCTTGTTTGGCTTTAGGCGGGTAGGCTGTAAAGTCGCCATACACTTCAAATCCATGCTTAAAAGCTACTTGTTCGTTCACTTCACTCAGTGGCGAATGTGCGGGGTCGCCATCGTAGTCATCAGCTACAACAATATCGGGGCCGGGCTCGTTTGGTGTTACATTGCCTTTTTCGTCAAATTCAAAGTTTTGTTTTACAAGGACAACTTTAGCCAACGTACGGTCGCTCAACCAACCATCAAAAAAGCTAGCCTGCCAAGGAGAAAAGTTATTCAGCACTTGAGCTCTCCGCTATAACACTTTGCCATTGTTTGGCGCTCGCTAATACATGGTACAAACCACAGGCCTTTTGCAAAGAATAATGTGGTGCTACAACGCGTTGCACAACTTCACCTGCAAGCATTTTTAATTTTTGTTTTGCATTACTGCACACAAAGCTAACGCCGTTTAATAATTGATCCCCAGGCACTAATGCAAACGCTTGCCTTGCATGCTCTGCATCGTCAAGGTTTATGCCGCTGTGTACATTTTTTTCGTTATTTGGTTCTACTACAGTTACTTTGTTTGCTTGGGCAAGCGCTCTGTTAGTAATAATTAGCCATGCTGCGTAAGCTGGTTTTTGAGTTACCCCATGCGCCATTAAATTAATAAATAAAGGCAATGCGCGCTTATATACAAAGTGGCTTAGTACATGCTGGCAAAGCCCGGGGTTAGCTTTACAAAAAAGTAGGCAAGGTTCATCCCAGCGCGGATCGTTAGTAAGCCCTGCTAGGGCAAGTAATTTTGCTTTTTTGTCGTCATCATTTGTTTTAGCAAATACTTTAAATAGTATGTCTGATAAGTTACTTGTTTTATTACAATAGGCATTCACGAGTGCTGCATAAGCAATATCAAAGTTAGTATGTAACATGGCATGGCTAAGCTCTGTTTCGCTTAAGTGCTGTGAAAAAAGTAAAGTAATCGCGTTACTATCAAGCTGTTCTTTTTCGTTGAGTACACTATTACGCAGTGCTTTATTATCATCTAACTGCCAATAACCAAGTAAGTGCTGTAATACACTGTAATAACTTAAATGTTTATCCGACTTTAAAGCTAAAAAAGTTTCGCCGCTGTTAAGTTCACTTTTTAAATTAAGACTTTGTAGCAATAGCGTGTAGATACTTTGGTGCTCTGGGCTTTCTATCGCAAGGGTAATAAATTCATTAAGCGCTAAATGACTTACTTGTGTTAAATTTTTACCTGCAAAGTAATCTGTGGGTGCATCACTTTTTAAATCGCTGAGTGTGTATAAATGATTTAGTAATTGGCTTTCAATTACATTGAGTCGAGCAAGCGGATAAACACCTTGCGCTTGCAACTTTTGTTTGTGTTTTAATAGAGTAGTTAAACGCTGCTGATGCTGCTTAACTTTAGCGACTTGAGCAAACATAGTGTTAATTGAGCCTAATTGGCCAGCCAGCCAAAGTAAGATCTTGCTCGCTATTAGCCGTTATATCTCGCCCTTCGAGCACTATCGTCCCGTCGGCAAATACTTCTATCGTCCCTTTAGCCGTTTGAAGGCTAATACTTTGCTGAGCTTCAATAACAATATGGCCTTGGCTATTTTGAATGAATGCAGCGGGTGCTTGATCTTCATTTGCAAGTAGGCCTGTTACTATAAAGCCCTGTGCAGTATGGGTAAGCAGTACTGTGTCGCCCACTTGGCATGGTGTTATATGCGCCGCTTGTGCTACCACATTATGTTCGTCGTTATTTATTGTAACGCCTTTAACTCGGCCAAATTCATCAACTTTACTTACAGGTGCAAGTTGCTGATCGTGATTAAATATACTTTTAACTTTAGCGTTCATTAAATTACTCCTTTAACTTAGTTATTACTAATTGCACTGCCTTTAATTGCTATATTAGTGGCACTTAACGTTATATTAGTGGCATCAATTGTGAGGTTACCCGCAGCATCAATTTCTATACTTGCGCCACCTTGACTTAACTGAATTGAACCCTGCCCATTTGCTTTTATAGTGATGTTACCGCCACTATTTAGCTCTAAATCACCTTGAGGTGCTTGTAGCTCAAGGTTGCCGTCTACCGAGTAAACGCTAATGTCTTGCTGCGCTTGCATTTTAAGCTCATCAGTTGCTGTGAGCTCTAAGTTACCGTCAGCCGCTTGAATACGACTATTTGAGGCTGAGTTTAGAGTTAAATCCGCAGCCGAGGTAACTGTAATATCTCCCTCGCGGGTTTGAATTTGCAGATTGTTTTCTACTCGGGTTGTAAAATTATTAGCGACTGTAAAGTTTGCGTCGTTCTCGGCAACAAACTGAAGGTTTTCTTTCGCAGAAATTTTAACATCACCATCAACAGACTTTAACATTGCCTGGTGCGCACCATTTGTTGCATCGAGTATTAATTGGTTTTTATTGTTTTTATTGGCAAGGCTTATCTTCTCTTCGCCTTTTTTGTCATCCATTACAAAGCTGTGCCCAGCTTTAGTTACTAATTTGTTTTCAGTTGGGTTTTCGCTTGTAACAGGGTTTGGAGCATTTTCATTATAAAGTGCGCCTAAAATTATAGGCCTGTCTAAATCACCATTTTCACCACACACGAGCACTTCTGTACCTTGCGTTAGTGGAAAATGCATACCGTGCCCGCTGCCGCCGTAAGGTTGCATTAAACGTGTAGGACGGCTTTCTTGGCCTTCTCCATCTTGATTAAACGGTAGTTTTACTACGTAGTTACCTTTGTCGTCAATTTCTTGCTCAATTAATGCATTAAACGTTGCAAACACACGTCTCGCTGGGCGTAATGGAGCTTTATAAGGCTGGTTAACACTAATTAAATAAGCTTGGTTTTTATACGTTAAGCCCTTTACATTAGAGCCGTATTCAACCGAAGCACTTTGGCTACCTTTGTGCTCTACACGCGTCACTAAATACTGACCATCATGCTCTGGGTGGTCATAAATATTTAAACGCATACCAGGGCGAAGCGCCCTGCAGTCTGTATCTATTATTATTTGCTCACGTTGGCAATCAAACGCTTGCTGTCTGATAGTTGCTAAGTCTTGGCCTTCGTTTGATTGCCCGTAATTATCACCGTAATGACTATCTTCACCAAAACCAATAACTGACGCACTGTTATTTTTTGAAACTTGCAAATTACCCGGAGCTTGGTAGTTGTAATCATCTAAGTGCGTGCTTTGTGGAAATAATTGGGCCTGTCTACTTATAGCAAAAATTGACTCACTCGTTCTTACTTGCCCAGATGGCGGTACATAGCTTAGGTTTATTTCATCAAACTCTTGCGCTATACCATTAGAATCATTGCAAATATACAATGTACATTCACCACCCGTTTGCTCTACAAAGCTGTATACAAAACCGTGCTTACGCATTAAGCGTGTTACAAATTCGTAATCAGTTTCGTTGTACTGCACGGTCATATCAAGCATGGTTGAGCTTGCTTGCACATTTAATTTTTGCGCAGGGAAACCTGCTTTTTCAAACACGCTCGAAATAATTTTACCTGCATCCATAGCAGTAAATACACGGTTAGAATGCTGATGCTTAAGTAATGTTAAATGAGAACTCATGATCAAAGTATAGTGGTACCCCTGATGACTTTGACCATGCGCTATAAAACCACTAATTAACCCTGATATAGTCCGATCTAACATTGACCACACTAGTGATAACGATACATCTTTGCCTATTAGCATTTCAGATGTTAAATGCTCAGGGCTCAATACTTGGATTTTAAATTCATAGTCTTCACATAAACGATCGTCTCTAGACTCAAAGTCGGTTACATAGACCATTCCGTCAGGCATGCCTTGTATAGCAACACTAAAGTGACTTTTATTGGCCTTGAGTTCGTTAAATATGTCCATGAATCCCATTTTTACGTCCTTTTATTTAAGCGTTATCTGCAAATGTCGCTGTAATTTCGTCTTGTTCGTCAACAGCCAGCGTTAAAATATCAGGCATGTCTTCTTCTGCCATAAACTCTAAAATTGATTTAGCGATACCAGGGAGTATTTGCTGCTCTATAACTGCATTTACCATACGTGCACCACTATCAGAAAGCGTACATTGAGTAGTCAGTTTTTCTAAAACACTGGCATCTACTCGTAGCTGCATTTTGTGGTTTTCGTGCAAACGTGTAGCAATAGCTTCAAGTTTCAGGCTAACGATAGATTGCAGTGCTTCTGAATCAAGCGCTAAGTAAGGTATAACTTGCATACGGGCAAGCAAAGCCGGCGCAAAAAAAGCAAGTAGCTGCGGTTTAATTAAATCAGTAAGCACACCGATTGATGGTACTTTCCAAGGTGTTCCGTCTTCATTTATAGGTGCTTGCGTTGGATTTAGCGCTTCGTTAATAGCTGCTTCTTGCTCGCTTTGCTGTACCTGTTCTTCCTCATCATCTTGAGGACTTAGGTCTATAACTGTAGGCGGTGTACACGCATCGATTAACTCTGCTGAGCCTAAATTAGATGTCATGATAATTACAGTATTTTTAAAGTCTATTTCACGCCCTTCACCGTCACGCATGGTGCCACGCTCAAATACTTGATAAAACATGTTCATTACATCTTTGTGCGCTTTTTCAACCTCATCAAGTAAAATTACTGAATATGGACGCTGCCTTACCGCTTCGGTTAATACACCTCCTTCTCCATAACCAACATACCCCGGAGGTGAACCTTTTAATTGCGATACAGTGTGCGACTCTTGGTACTCACTCATGTTTATAGTGGTTAAAAACTTATCGCCACCAAATAATTGTTTAGCTAAGCAGCGAGCGGTTTCTGTTTTACCTACACCTGAGGGGCCTGCCAATAAAAATACGCCTAGCGGACCTTCATCGTTACTTACGCCGGCTTTACTCACCCTTAGCGTTTGCGCTATTTTAGCCAATCCTGCCTGTTGCCCTATAACTTCTTGGCTAATTGTGGCTTCTAGGTTAATTAAATTACTAATCTGATCTTTTACCATTGCCCCTACAGGCACACCGGTCCACTGTGAAATAATTTGTGCAACAGCATCTGCATCTACTTCACTAAATAAGCCGTTGTCTTGTGTATTTTGCTCTTTAAGCGATTGGCGAAGTGTCAGTAATGATTCGCTATCAAGCTCTTGATCAGTTGCCTGCTTTATCTCGTTAATTTGACTCAAAGTCGAAATTTGAGATTCACGCGAGTGAGTAAGTTGCGCCAATTTATTTTGTGCAATAACCAGCTCTTCAACTAAATGGGTAAGCTTATCTTTATCAACGACTAAACCTTGCCCTAGCTCTACATTAAGGCTATTAATTCTGGTTTCTAAGTAATTAATATGCTCGCGCTCAGACTCAATAGCAGCAGGGTCTGTAGCAAACGACATACGTACTCTTGCCGCTGCGGTGTCCAATACATCAATAGCTTTGTCTGGTAATTGGCGGCCTGTTATATAGCGCGACGATAAAACAACAGCAGCTTCTATAGCATCATCCGTAATTTGAATATTATGATGCTCTTGATATTTATCTTTTAAGCCTGCAAGCATTAATTGAGCAGCTTGCTCTGTTGGCTCATCTACTTTAATAAGCTGAAAACGGCGCTCTAGTGCGGCATCACGTTCAAAATATTTTTTATACTCGCTCCATGTTGTAGCCGCAACGGTTCTTAATTCTCCGCGCGCTAATGCTGGCTTTAATAAATTTGCCGCATCACTCATGCCTGCATCACCACCGGCACCAATTAAAGTGTGTGCTTCATCAATAAACATAATTATTGGTGTTGTTGAATTTTTAACTTCGTCGATTACTGTTTTTAAGCGGCGCTCAAACTCCCCCTTAACACCAGCTCCTGCTTGCAATAACCCCATATCAAGCACTAATAAGCGTACGCCTTGCAAATCACTTGGTACTTGGCCATCAATTATGCGCTGGGCAAAACCTTCAACCACTGCTGTTTTACCTACACCTGGGTCACCCACTAAAATAGGGTTGTTTTTTCTTCGGCGACATAACACATCAACCATCATACGGATTTCGTCATTACGACCGAGAACCGGGTCGATTTTACCCTGTTTTGCTTTTTCAGTTAAATCTTCACAGTACTCATCAAGCGCAGCTGTGCCTTGCGATGAATCTGCTTGATTTGCAGACTTTGATTTAGCCGCTATATTTAAACGCTCTGAAGATTGCTGACAAATTTTATCTAAGTTTTCAGCTAAAAAACGTGAATCTATTTTATCCAGTAAAGCGGGTAATTGAAGTACAGGGCTGTAAGGTAATAACTCTGTTAATGAGTCAATAAGTGCAGCACCGGTTATAAAATCACTTTTATGCTGAACATTAGCACTTAACCATGCACGCTCTAGCCATTCGTATAAACGGCGAGAAAATGTAGGTTTACTTTGATTACCGGCAGGCTGTTTATTTAAAAAGTCTAATAGCTCGTGCCATACTTTATCTTGATTAATATTAAAAAAATGAAAAATGTGCTCAAGGTCACCATTACTTCCTTCTTCCATCAACTTAATAAGTAAATGCTCAGGAAGCACTTCAAAATGACTACGACTACTCGCAAAGCCAGCGGCTGATTCAAGTGCTGTTGCGGTGTGGCCATTTAATTTATCTATGAGTTGTTTTATACCTTTAGCATCCATTTTTTTATCCTTAATTCCTTAGTGTTTATACTGTTGATGACTGTAGCTATGTGTTGTTGTATTTGCAGCTGCAGCCCCTAAATATGAATTGTGTCCAAGTACTAACGGTTGCTGACCAAGTGCTTGCTCAGCAACCGCCTCATTAGCTACCTTTATTTGGCAAACCCACTCTACATTACTTGGTAAATGCGCAGATAATAGTGCCGCCATTTTTATACCTTCTTCGCTTCTTGGCGTTAAGCTCATGGCTGTATCACTATTAACTGGGCCTATATCTATTGTTAAAATACTTCCGCTAACCAATACCTGTGTACCAAGTACTGCAGAGTTACCTAAAACCATTTGGCTCTCTTCGCCTATTGCACTGGGCGTATCTATTTTTTGCCAATTAGCTCGTGTGTCGTCAACCTTTAGCGTGTCTATATTTAAACTATGTTTAAGAAGCTGCGCTAAGCCAGCAGCGCTAGTTTGCTTTAAACTGGCAATACCACACTGAATTTTTTGATCAGTTTTTCCCAGTAAAATAGATTCAACTAACCCATCAAATTGGCTCGCGCCTCTGCCTGCTATATTAATTTGCGACTTTTTCCAGGCCTGAAAAAGTTGGCAATACAACACATGATTAAATATATCTAAAAACTGACGAACGCGGTCACCGCTTTGCTCATCACTTGCTGCTTGCTCTAATACATAATGTGGCATGGGTGCATCTACACCATACAAGCCTAAAAAAGAGGTCGATAAGCTTAATCTTCCCCTGCCGTCGTTTTCTAATACACATTCGCGTACATCAGTAGCCGGAAAACCAAGCTCTTTAAAAGGTTTAAAAACAACCCTATTACTGATCCCTTGCTCTAGCTCTTGAGGCGCAGCCCAGTGTTTTTCTATTAAGCTCATCGCTTTAAATAAGTTAAACCGCCAAGGCTGCTCTATAAGTAGCTCTATTGGGGCGGGTAACTTAGACCAAACAGGATGCGCATGGCTTTTCTCAGCATAACTCATAGCTGATAGCTCTTACCTGGTTCAATATCCCAACTCCATGACTTATAACTAGGAATTGCATTAACACGCGTTTGTACGCTTTCGTTTATAGGGGCATACATTAAAAAGAATTCATGTAATACATTACAAAAATGATATAAATCGGCATCACCAACAAATTTGCTTTCATCAATATCAATAAGTACATCAACACCTTTGATAAATATTCCGCGCTTAATTTGGCTGATTGGCGTTGCTGTTATTTTTAAAATGCTTTCAATTCTTAATCTATTCTCAGCTTTATCAGACCAGTCAAACAACACAAGTAACCTTTTTAGCTCTGTAACTTGCGTAATTTGCGAAAACTTTACATTTAACAAGCTAATAAGCTGCCAATGCTTTGGCTGACTTGGACATGCTAAATAATTAGTTGGGCGTATAACATTTTTTACCTCAACGATACTCGGCATGTCTTTTCCGCCTTCGCTCAAGTCTCCCTCTTGCAAAAGCTGACGAGGCCAACCAGCATTAAAAGAGGTTAAATCAACTGATAGAGTTTCTTTTTCATCTTCTAAATTAAAAGGGAGTTGTAAATAATGAGTTGGGGCTGCTGCACCTACATCTTTAGTGAGCACAGTAAATAGCTTTTTCTCGTCTTCAAATACGCTTTGATAACGAGGCGTATAATCATACGATTGCCCCGTTACAGAATTTCGACCAGCAACTGCATCAACCGTGTAGCTAAAAACGTGGTCAAAACGAGTCTGATCTGCACTTATCATATAATCAGTACGGTTAGGCTCTATTTTAATGGGCTCTGCGGCTTGGCTAAATAAATTAACTGCTGGCACACAATTGATTAAAATATTTTCTTTACTTAACTGATGGCCCGGCGGTAGTTTATTATCCCCTCTAAATACCACTTCAAAACGGTCAATATGCTCAGGAAACTCTTCGTCTTTTAAACCATCAAATGTTAAAAAGTAAAACCGATCTTTTGCATTAAAATAATCAAGTAATAGTGCATATCCGGGATGGCTTTTAGCTGCACTAGGCAGTAAAGCGCCATCTATATCTAAATAAGTCGCACTGCAGCCTTTTGCTTTTAACTTTTTATTGAACTCAAAATGGTTAGAACCAAAATCAAGTTCAGCTTGCTTATTAGGTGTTTTTAACAACTGAAATAAAGCACTGCATAATGGTGTATCGCCACGTAAATAAAAATTTAGCTTAGATAAATCAAAATTGCTGCGTTCACCTTGGCATACAAACTTAAACCCTATTCGTAGCTCTGCACCCAAGTGCGACTCTTGGTATCTAACATGTTCAACATCCAATGGGACAACATCTAAACCGTGGGTTGTACTGAAAATTATTTTTTTATTATCGGTCTTTGCTTTAGGAGGGTTGAGCTGTAAACCTTTTGAAATAGAATGTGTTTTTTGCATAGCCAATTTAGGCTTAAATTGCACCACAGTACTAGAAGGATAATAACTTAACAGTATTGGACACAGTTGACGCAGCACCTGCTCTGAAACCTCAGGGACTGATTCATCTAGACGCTTTTGAGTATGGGCAGTTAAGTACGCCACGCCTTCTAATAAGCGCTCAATATGAGGGTCTCTATCTTTTAATGCATCAATGTTAAGCATTCCTGCATGCTCAGGATAAAACTGAGCAAACTGCTTACCAGCTTGGGTTAACAAGCGCATTTGTGCATCAAAATATTGCTGCATTCATCAATCCTTTAAATAATATTAATTATTGTTTTTTGCATGTTGCATAACGTCTGCTTTACCGCCAGATTCAAATCGAGTGTTTAGCTTGATACTTTGTCCGCTCGTTAAAAATGCTTGAATATCTAGCCTTATTACACAATTATCTTCTTTAATTTCAACAGGTGTTACATTTGCATATCGTACGCGTGGTTCGTACTTTTCTATCAATTTTTTAACCTCAAACGCTAACGTGTGTTGTGAATATGGTAACCCCTCGTAAATATCCTCTACATCGGGCAAACCATAGTCAGACAAGTGCTTTAACACGCCTCTTCTTGCATTTAAAAGCTCATTTAAATGCTTGCACACACTAACCTGCTCATCAGTTTGAAAACCATGATGGCCATTGCGTGTAACTGGTTGAGTTAAAAAATCGAATAACGCCATATCTACATCTCAATAAAAGGATATGCTTGCGCATATCCTTCAAAATTACTGACTAATTAACGACCTTCAGTCCAAGAGTCAGAGAACTCGATGTTGCCATCTAAGTAAGTCCAAGTAATGCGTTTGTAACGTAGACAAACTGTTTCAAGGTGCGGGTAACGCTCCTTGTCTAAGTCTTTAACGTTATGCATTGTTGGTGAGATCGAAGTGATTTTTACATCTTCCAACTTGTGGCAGAAATATTCACGCTCAGTCCCTGTGTCATCAATACGGTACCATTTAAGCTCTAATTGCTTAAGTGTTTGACCGTTTGAACACGCTTTGTACAAGTACGGCGTAGCCGCATCAACAGCTTTTGTAATTACAAAAGGTTCATGCTTACGAGTACCTGTAAGTTCACCTGTATCGTTATCCGTAGGAATACGAAGTTCATGATCAAAGTGTAGGATCTCAATTGAACCTTCACGCTCTGCAACAGTTACAGAACCTTTGATGTCATTACCTTGGTCATCCTTTAACCACATGTACGCTGGAATTGCCATTTCATTATTCTCCTTTTAGAATGAAGTGTTTCCTGTTAGTTGGCATTGGCATAAATAGTAATATTTATGCCCCCCAAAAAGCCCTCTGCTTCATGCCACTGGGGAATATATCCCAAGTTGGATGCAACCAACTTGGGGCAATTTTTTAGACTATAAGTCTTAATCCTTTATGTACACCTGCCAACTACTCACCAAATAGACGCATTTGATAGTACTTAAATCCGTTTCATTGGCGGCGTAGCAGTTCATTTTTCGCCAGGCATTTGCCCTACTAGCGCTAAACGAACATCAATCCCTTCAACTTGGAAATGAGGTACAATGTACGTACTTACTCTGTAATAACCAGGGTTACCTGGAATCTCTGCCACAGTTACTTTTGCATCTTTTAGTGGATGCGTAGCAATAAGAGATTCATCTGGATTGTTCATTTTAGTTACTAATGCGCCAAGCCAATCATTAAGCTGCTGCTCTAATTCATGACGAGGTTTGCTTGAACCAATATTTTCACGTTGTAAAACCTTTAAGTAATGCGCAATACGCGATACTAAGAAAATATATGGTAAGCGTGAGTTAATTCTTGCATTAGCTGTTGCTTCATTTGTTTCAAAAACCTGCGGCTTTTGGGCACTGTTAGCTGAAAAGAAACATGCAAAATCTGAATTTTTATAATAACTAAGCGGTATAAAACCTTGATTAGCAAATTCAAGTTCTTTAGTTTCAGAAATCAGTACTTCAGTCGGTATTTTAGTTTCTACACCTTTACCAGCTTCAAATGAATGCAGCGGAAGATTATCAACTTTACCACCTGATTGCGGCCCACGAATATTTACAGCCCAACCATTATCATGGAAACTACGGATGATATTTGCAGCAAATGCAAATGTTGCATTACCCCACAAATAACGTTCATGATGCTGCGCACTTACATCTTCTTGGTAATTAAAGTTACGAAGAGGATTTGTCTCACCGTAAGGCAGACGTAGTAAAAAGCGTGGGAATGCTAAACCAATGTAACGAGAGTCTTCTGATTCACGGAAGTTTTTCCAACGAAGGAACTCAGCGCGTTCCATGTAAGAACCCAAATCTTGGATTTTAGACACTTCTTCCAATGAGTCTTTAAGAAAAAACTTAGGACCAACACTGCCCATAAACGGACAATGCGCAGCTGCAGATACACGAGATATTTCTTGCAGTAACGATACATCGGGTGCCGAACAATCAAATTCAAAGTTCGAAACCATTGTAGATACTGGCTCACCACCTGGCGTATCGTAATCTGAAGTATATACATGCTTGTATAGTGCAGATTGCGTTGTATCTGGCGCCTCTTCAAAGTCATCTCTTAGAGTTTCTTTATCTACATCAAGCATTTCTATTTTAATATTAGCGTTGTTAGGCGTACGGCTAATTAAGTAGCGTAACGAGCGCCATGCTGATTCCATTTTTTGAAAATTTGGATGATGTAAAATTTGGTCTAACTGCTGAGAAATAATAATGTCTACTTTTGCGATGTAATCATCTAAAAGTAATTTATCAATTCGCGTTACTTCTTGACCGCTACTGCTAGCCATATCTAAAAATACATTTATAGCTGCTGTTAAGCGCTCATTTGCACGAGTTTCGGCTAGGTTGCTTGCATCTCTGAATGAATCAAGTTTGATTTCATCTGAAACTGGAGAAATATCAACCATTCCACATATATTTTCATAAGTAGATAAAGGAGCTTGCTCCGTGGTATGCGCGGCAACATTTAATTGTTCTTGCATTGACATGGTAATCTCCTTATTCAGTTATTGGTTGTTTTTCATCTTCAGAAGCCAGCGGCGCAATTTCATCCAGTTTAGCTTTTAATTCATCTAGCTCTGGTTGATTTTGTAATACACGCTCTAATTCTTTACGAAGTGATGAGTTATCTAATAAATTAGATTTAAGGTCGCGAAGTAAATTACGCATAGCCATCATTTTATTAAGCTCTGGCACTTGAGAAGCAACTGATTCTGGGTCAAACGATTTAAAAGAATCAAACTCAAGGTTTACGCTAATTTCGCCCTCACCTTTAATTTTATTTGCTACCTGAAAGTTCGCTTTAGGCGCCATATCTTTAAGCACTTGCTCAATATTATTTTTATTAATTGTTACGCGCTCACGCTCAGATAGTTCTTGGCTATTTTGACCATTTGAGTAGTCACCAATTACTAGCATTTTTAATGGCAATTCACTTTTTTGCGAAGCGCCATCTGTATCAAGCTCTAACGAAATATTGATCCGAGCTCTGGGGATCTCTTTTTGAAATGTATCACTCATGTTTTTTCCTTTGCAGTTTGGTTATCTACCGACTCAATTCCAATTAAACCTCGACATATTAGTCAAGCCCTTGTAACTAAACCCACGCTAATGCTTGTGCAGGGTTAGTTACCATCATTTGCTGACTAATATGTTTAGCAGCTAAACTCATTTCATCTTCTGGCGTTTGTGACAAACTTGCATAACACTGCTTGGAAAATCGCCATACTTCCATGCAAAAACATTGTTGCCATTGCGCTAAATCATGCGCTTTTATTTGTTTTAGTAACACACCTAACAACGCTAAAGCATGTTCGTAATGCTCAGCTTTTATTAATAACTTAGCCTTTAATAATTGCGCTTGAGCTTTGTCAAAATCGTTTAAAATATTTATTTGATCGACTTTAATTAATGCCGTCGATAACTGCCCTTTTTCGACGTCTTGTATTAACTCGCTATACTGCTCATAAAACGCACTACTTTGAGAGCTAACAGACTCTGTTTTTGCAGAATGTGATAACTCTTTTAAAAACTCTTTATTTACAGATGAACACAACGGACTTCCATCGTCATACTGTAGGGAAACTAAAGCAGGAAACTGCTCATTTAAATTAACTAATTGTTGCTCAAGCCAATGAACAAGCGGCAATTTATTTAATTTTTTTAATGCATTTAAACTAAGTACTTGGAGATTTAAATTAAATTGCATAGCCCCTTCCATAAACAACCCTTCGGCTAAATTTAAAGCTTGTTCAGGTTGCTCACTTGCCAATGCATTTTCAATTGGAGCAAATGCTGCAGCTCTAGGAGCGGGTAAACGCGTTTTTCCATTTTCGTTAGCCGGTAATGCCAATCTTGTCCAACGTGCAGCTCGCGATAACTTTACTACTCGTTCAATGTTATTTTGTTCTTTATCAAAGTTAAGTAGCTGCCTAACCGCACTTAAATACGCTGTATCTGAGGCAATATCAGCATTACCAATACTAACCTGGCTAGCAACTGCGGCTGGTGCCGAATTATTAGTTTCTGATTTTGGAGCCGTTACAGCTGAATTCTCAGCTAATTTTTGCTCTGTGCTAATCGCTTTTTCTTCTTGCTCTGGTTCAGCTACAGGCACTGGGTTTCGTTTTTCTTGTTCTTTAGCCCACTCATTCAAAGTCGATAGAGGGCCAGATTCGTTATCTAGCAACCCAACACACTGCTCGTTGTATTGGGTTAAAGCAGCTATAAGCTCAGGCCATTGCTCAGCGTTTGTATTATGGCCTTGGGCAACACCTTTTAAACGCTCTTGCTGTTGCAAAAACCATGTATTGACTGCAGCGCGCATTCTGGCTTTTAGTGGGTGTACCTCATCCGTATAAGTAGTCAACAAACGATTAAATAACAATAACGTATGCGTTAAACCTGTAACCCCAAACTCACTTGTTGCAGCTAGTGCTAAATAACTTACTATGCGTAAATCTTTACTTTGAGTGTTGAGTAAATCGGATGCTTGTATAAACATCACTTTAAAGTCAACTTCCCCCACCCCTGATGAAGATGCTTTTAATGCTTTAAATGTTTCTTCATATTTTAAATCTTCTCCACACTTGTTCCCCGGCAGAGGAGCACTTAATGCTTCAAGCCATTCAATCCAGGTGGTATGTGTATGCGGCGCTTTATTACTCATGATTTACACCAACGACGAAGTGCATCGTAAACACTCACGTTATCCATATCAGCAAAATTAAGTGTTTGTGAAGACGGCTGTTTTTCTACTTTTAAATTACATAGATCAACAATATCGTTTGTTTTTTTATCGTATTCCCACACACTATTAAAGTATGACGCTGGAATAGGCCTACAAAAAATAGTTAAACTAGGCGCTTGATTCTCATCACCTAACTGATAAAAAAACCAAGGCTGCCAATTATGATCTGCCACCATAGATGCAACTAAGTGCAACCAAAACCCGGCAACTAAGGCACTTTCATGACTAAAACTAGGCATTGGTAGGCGAATACCAAACTGACTTCTTAAACACCCTCTATTAGCGATAGATTTAAGCACAGCCGATAGCTCTTCAATTAAAATTGCTCTTTTAGCAATATCGTTCAGGCCTAAATGCTGCCAAAAAACGCTCATCGGAATAGTTCTAAGTTTATCAAGCTCTAGAGTTAAGTTTGGTTGCTGTTTAAGTGCATCAGCTACACGGTTATAATCTTGTGCTTTTTGCTCCATTTCATTAATACTGGCAGCTTGTTTAATATTTTCATTTACACCTAAAAGGTGCTCTATTACTTGGCTTGCAAATAAAAATAGAAAAGCAGGATGTCGCTTATATGTATCAAGCCCACTATGTACAAAAGAGCTAAATGGGTAAAACCGACCACTGCTATCTTTACTTGGCTGCAAAACGCCAAGTAAACCACCATCATCAGCATTGCCAGATATAAAGAACAATGACTTAGTTCCATTCAAGTGGCTTGTATCCGTTGTTTTTCTACCACGGTTTAAATGTGCAAAGCCCTCTTGCAACCAATGATCAAATCCAACCGATTCTCTAGATGAAATATTAAGCTTTACAAAGTCTGGTCTTATTGGTGTTTTACCCATAAAACCAAAGCTGTGTTGCTTAACCAGTGTCGGTGTTTTCTTTTTAGTAAATAAATTAAACATTGCTAGGCGGCCTATTGCATCGTTCGCGATTGCGATTGAGCCAAACTAGGGCTTTGCGAAAACAAAGAACTTGGCAATGCAAACGATGTAAGCATGTATTTTGAAAATATACCGCTGTTGCGACCTGATTTAAGAGAAAACTGCACCGTTAACGGCTTTTCAGATTTATCTTTTAATTCCCAGGTTGCTAAAAACTCCGTGCCTTTAATCCATTTAACGTTGGCTGAGTTAAGTACTTTTAGTAGTGCCCAAGGCCCGTCTTGCTCGATAGAAATACGACGCCCTTTATTATCTAAACCATACAGAACCGCTTTTTCTGCAGCCCCTCGACCAGGCCACGAAAAATTACGCCATTCTTCAGGCTCATTACGATAACGATAACCTTGCTCACTAAAGCCTAGGTACGTTTCACGAATACCTCGGTGTGGAACCGGCATCATTTGAAAAGTAAAACCAGCACTATCAGCACCGCTAGAGAACAACGAACGAGTTACTTTATTTGCTTTAGTTAAACCATCAAGTAATTGCGCGCTAAAACCAATACCTACACCATTCCATTGTTTTTCTTCCCACACACCGCGGCGTACTTTCATAAATGGTTTGAGTTGGGTATTAATAAAGCTCCATAAAATCCCAGATTCAGAATTTAAAAACTCAGAAACATCTGCTATAGCAGCATCAGGGCCTGTTAAGTTAAACGGGTATTTACCAGCTAAACTACTGTTGTACATAGTATAAACTTGGTTTTCCCATTCTTGATTAAGCTGAGTACGTGCTTTTGCCATGACAGTCGCTATACCACCGTGAAGCGGGGCTTTAAATAACTTATCTAGCGTTTCTTTAGTTTGAGGGTCTAATGCTCGGGTTTGGCTCTCAATAATAATCCACGAAGACTGCAATGCATTACTTTGGCTGTTACCTGAAAGTAAGTCCTGCGCAAATATCATTGCTTGAGCATCATCTTCATTACTCGCTGCCATAGCTTTAATATCTGAATAAATGCTACTTAATGAACTGATGTATTGTCTTAAGTAATCAGAAGAGTTTTTATCTTCATTTGGCTGTGCAAAACGTCTTAAATCAGCAAATCGGCTTTCAAGCTCTGGCGCTCTAACCGTACTCATTTGAGTGATTGTTGGTGTATTTAAAGCTAATTTATTTGCAACATCAGCAGCGGTCTTGCCTATTGAAGCTTGGCTTTTCAAAGGCGCGTCAGCAAGCGTAATATTGTCGTTAATCAGTTTCATTAAATCGTTAAAAGGGCCGTCCATCGATGAAAGGCGTGCAAAGTCGATACTTGCATCGTTTAGATCTCTAAATGCAGGTACTTTTATGCTATCTATAAAAGCAAACCAAGTATTGCCGTAGTCTTTAAAGTAATATGCACGCATAGCCTTTGCCAAGGTTTCAGCTTGTGCTTCGTCAACAACATTTTGACCATTTTCATCGCTTGAACCCATAACCCAGTCACCTGAGAATACCAAACGTGAAATACGTTTAATCTCTGGGAATACATATTCCTGCCAACCTAAGTTTGTATAAACATACGGGATTTTATACTTACTTTTAAATACATCACGATTTTTAGAAATCATAAAATCGTTTAATAACAATGGCTTTTTACGTTCAGCAAAACTTGTAATTACTTGTTGATATAACGGGAAAGCCTCTGGCTGGGTATTTAAGTTATCGCGCGCGAGTGCTATTGATGTTTCGTTAGTTTGCCAAAATGCAATTTTACCTGGTTGCTCTATATCGCTACCCATATTTTGTAGGTACATATCAACTAAGCTACTCAGTTGTGTATAAATTGGCGCTTGCTCTTGTGCATTTATGTCTATATGAAAATGCTCAGCAATAAAATTAAGCAATTGCTCTTTAGCAAACTCCGTTGAAATATGCTCAGGGTTCGTACTCATCATTAAATGCATTTTTAGTGCATCATAATACTGCTGACGAATAGTTGCTTTTGCTTCATCTTCATTGTCAAACCACTGAGTTTCGTACTGCTTTATTTGTGCAAGTAGATGCTCTTCACCTGGGTAAGTAATAAGTTGATTCATTTGATTAAATAGTACATTTGCAACACTATTTAAGGTTTCATCACCTTCATAAATACCAAATATAAAATACCACGGAAGTGAATCTTCGTAAGTTTTAAGCTGACCATAGTGCTCAAATAAAGCTAGCGTAGCCGCGAGCTTTTGCTCATCTTTAGCCTTACTTACATTAGCTTCAACAACAGCTTTTACACGTGACTCACCTTGATT
Source organism: Pseudoalteromonas sp. SWYJZ19 (assembly GCF_015864375.1). Lineage (NCBI taxonomy): Bacteria > Pseudomonadati > Pseudomonadota > Gammaproteobacteria > Alteromonadales > Pseudoalteromonadaceae > Pseudoalteromonas > Pseudoalteromonas sp. SWYJZ19. The sequence goes on along the minus strand of NZ_JADYXI010000027.1, from coordinate 6,914 downwards.
AAGTAATAGTTGATTACTCGTGTATGACGTAATAAGAAGTGCTGTAATTGCGGCAATAGATGCCAAGCCCGAAGTAACGGTTAAACCTTTTAACCAGCGTCCTACTAACCGTTTTTTTCTGTTTCCTCGCGTTAAATCCTGCAGCTTAAAAATAACATCATTAAATACGCGGTTAATAAAATAACTTTGAGTAATACTTTCTTGTTTTTGGTCAACTACAACCGCACCAAATTGATCTCGTACACCATTAGTAATGCGTTCAATAGGCGTTCCTTCTTGCGTACCCGATGTAAAATAAACACCAGCAAACCAAGGAACTTCTTGATACGGATTAGACTTAAACAGCAAGTTAACAAACTCAGTTAACTTAGTTGAAGCCGATTGAAATTGGTTAGGAAAATCTAGTATTAGTTGCTTACGATGCTCATTGCGCTCGCGTGCAACTTTACTTAATCGTTGCTCGCACAGTCGCTCATATAGCTCCTGCATACGAACTTCAAACATTTCCGCAGGATCATTTTTTTGATCTTCACTAATATCGAGTAAGTAAGCACCAAATACTTGCTCACGCTCTTTTTCAGATAAGTCGCTAAAAAAAGGTTCAAAACCACTTATTAAGTCAGTTTTAGTAAAAGTAATATATACAGGAAAGATAACGCCAAGTTGAGTAATTAGCTCCTCTATACGCTCACGTACTAATTTTACATGTTGACGAATTTCTTCACTGTCGGAAGTTAATACATCTGCAACGCTAATAGCCACCATTACGCCATTTATAGGCAGCTTTGGCCTGTATTTTTTAAGGAGCGCTAAAAATGACAACCACTCTTTGTTTTCTGACTGCTCAGTTGTGTAACGCCCTGCTGTGTCAATTAAAATAGCTTGATCTGAAAACCACCAGTCACAATTGCGCGTTCCACCAAAACCTTGGATATGCAATTCACTCGAATTAGAGTAAGGAAAATGTAAGCCCGAATTTGCAAATAAAGTACTTTTCCCTGTAGCCGAAGGGCCAATAATCATATACCAAGGCAAAGCGTATAAAGCGGTATTACCACGATAACCCGCACCTAAATGAGATGCTTTTAAAGACCCCAATGCTTCTTGCATTTTTTCTTTAATTTCGCTTAATTCAGCACTCGAACCGGCATTATGACTTGCTAATTCAGAAGCTAACTTATCGCCTGAGCGCTTAGTCCATAACCAACGAATAAAAATAAATAAAACAAAAACAGCGGTTACAGCACCCATCGCAATTAATTTTTTATCGGTAGTATCTAAACCCACCATGCGACCGGCAAACCACACAATACTCAAAACGGCTATAAAGCCAATAAGTTGACCCGTTGCACGCGATGATACCAAGCCCAATAAAAAATGAACTAAACCGCTTTTATTAACTCTTCCCTGCATTGTGTTACCTATCGTGTTTCGTTGGTTTTATTGAGCTGAGTCAGCACTTCAATTTGGTTGTCTATTACCTGAGTACTCTGCGTTGCTTGCTTATTAATTACATAATGAAATCCAGCAAATAATGAGGCAATAGAACCCAAGCAAATAGCCAAAATCACCCAATAAGGAATATTACGCCCCACCTTCATAGCAAACCCTTCTGCAGGTATACCGTTATCAGATAATTGAGAACTCGGTGTTCCTTTTATATCTTCAATTTGAGCTCTAACATCAACAATTAACGCTTTTAATTGCTCAATGCCTTTAACTTTGTAAATGCCTTCAAAGCCAAGCTGCAGACAAATATAATAAACCTCTAATGCAGCTAGCTTTTGCTCTCCGCCGGTACGCAACTTACCTAAACGTTCAAAAAATTCTTCACCAGCTCGGTTGTTACCAAAAAATTCAAGCTGTAGCGGTCGAGACATCCAATCCATTCTAAAATGAGCACCTGAACTCATAACAAATTCATCACACATAGCCGTAAGAGCAAACTTAACTTCTTGCATTAAACTTGTTGTTACCTGTTGCGAGTAACAATTACGCTCATAGTCATCAAAACTAGTTAGTAAATTTTCTCTAAACTCTTCAAGCTCTAAGTTAGTAGATTGCTTTAGTTTTAATGGTGTTAGCGCATTAATTACAGGCGAAATACACGCGACTAAATCTTGTTCTTTTTGTGCTTCTTGCATAATTTCAACTCAACGTTAATTACGTGCTACGGTAACAATTTCAATTTGTGCACTTTGCAATCCAAATGGTACAAATAGGCTTAATGATTGCTCTTCAATAATTTGCTGCCAAATGAAACCATGCGACTCAAGCCTGAAGTATTCATACCCACTTTTTATGGCCAGCTTATTCGGAGGTCGCTGACAATGCGTTAGTTGTACACCCGCTAAAGCAGATGAAATCATGATATCGAGCTTTTCGCTTGCTCCAACTTTTACTTGGTCACTAAATGTTTCAATCCATTTTGTGTCTTCAGATTCAAAATACACAGCTAAATAAAAGTCGTTATTTGTAAAAGTGGCAGAATCAATAGTGGCAACTTGATAAATAGCGTTAGAGGTTTTTTCAAGTTTCAAGCCCACCATTTTCTTAGGAACAACCCCTTCAAGTAAACGAGTTAATAGGCCATCAAGCTGACCGAATACATTACTTAAATTTTTATGCTGGTATGGTGGTACTTGGTTAACTAAATCGCTGTGCTCAAACATTGAAACTGAACTAATTAAATCAACAAGCTCACAATACAAACGTTCCGGATGAACCAATGACAAGTTTTTAAGATGATCTAAACGCTTGGCTGATGGAGCCATTGCATTAAGTAACAAAAATGTATTCATTTCATTTGGCCCAAAGTCAGTAACTGAGCCATAATTTTTACGTCTACTAAGCAGCACGTTAACTTTTGCATTAACTAAATTAGCAGTTCTGTTTAATAATTCAGTCAAATAAGCAGACGCACTAATATTTAATAAAGGAGGCACAAACTGTTTATTTAAAACAAATGATCCATCTTCCGAGCGACTTATTTTCAAACAGGCAATGGTGTCAAAATAAGTTTTTACATCTGAGTCAGACAGTAATATAAATTTAGGTTTTGCAACTAATACCTCACGACTACGCGACGCATCATGATTATCTTCTAAATCAATATAATCCGCTTCATATGCGCTCAATTGCCCACTCGCCGCATAACCTTCAATATTGCTAACTGTTTTATTTGCAGCAATAGCAATATAAATAACACTCTCTTGGTGGTTATTATCAAGCTCTAGTTTTAAATCATCTTGATGTTGACGATCGAAATCAAGCAAACGGCCATTTTCTAAAAGTAGCTTAAAACTGGTCACTTTTAATATGCCGCGAGCAAGTGCTGATTCATCAATAGCAAAATGCTGTAAACCAAATGCCAACGGTGATATTAGCGCTTGACGTACAACCTGATTTTGATCGTGATAATCGTCAAATAGTTGAAAATGTTGCTGGGCAAGCAAAACACCTTCAGCCCAAACGGGCTTTGCGGGAGCTTTTAAATTCATTACTCAGCCTTATCCACGCCAGGTAACTGAACTTCGTTATTGGTAACCAAAACATCTAATGATGTAGATAACTTAACAGGGCCATCTGCAAGCGGGTAATACGCTTTCCAGTTGTCTCCACTGCGGTCTCTAAATAAAGCCACAATAGCAACAAATCTTGCATTTTCAGCCTGTTCAAACTTAATTTTAGATTGTTCAGAAGGGTGAATTGTTCGCTCTTCTAATGTAATTAAACTATTAGCTAAAACTGACTTATCTGACTTCCATAATTCTTCAAACGTAGCTGTTTTAAAGGTTTGTATATCCGACAATTGATATACCTTTAAAACGACTGGTAACGCTTCATCAAATTGGTTTAAATTTAAGTTATCTGTTGCCTTAACATCTAAACTTACGTTAGTACTCATACAACCAGTTAACATTATAGAAAGTGATAAACCTATAATCGCATTTAAAATAAAGCGCATTTTTTACCTCAATAAATATTTTTATTTAAAATTAAAATTAGTTTTGCAAAGAGTAGCTTCATAAACTGGGCAAATAACTTTATTGAATCTTACATTCGCACAATCAGACCATTTATTAGTTTTAAAAAATCCGAACAAGGTCTTCTTTCTGCTTTTTTCTTGAGAATCAACTAGCAAAGACTGCGTAACAACATCATCTATAGACATAATTAACTTAGTATTTATTAGCGAAAGCTCTTTTATATAAACAGAAACATCACCGTTAATTAAAGTAACTTTTTCATTGCTTTTAGGAGGATTATTTAAAAAAAAGAAAAAGTGTTCTATAGAATTTTCAGAAAAAACGCGATGGGCAGGAATACCTACCTGGTCTAGCAGCGAAGAAACGCTGGCTGTAAGTGACCAAGCTAAGGAGTACAAGCTATTTATTTGATTTATAAACTCTTTTTTATTCACAACATGCTCCTTGTCATCAGTTAAACTAAAAAACTCATAGTCTAAGGCTAGTAATAAATCCATTTATTTGGCGCATAATACAAACACCCTACCGCTATTGTCAACCTATATAAGGTTTAAAATATTAGAATATTAATGTAATTAATTAATTAGAATAAACACTCTAATTAATATTTATAAATGATAAATACGCAACAAAAACCCACTATCCTTATTTGCGAGATAATCAAAAGGTAATCTAATTAAATTTTTTATGGTTACAATTATCCAGTTGATCATTAACACACAAAAAGGTATGTTTACGCCACTAATTTTACTGAGCAGGGATTGCAACGTTTTGACTAAATCTAATTTTTTTTTGAAGGTTAATGACAAAGACTTTAATGTTACTTACCTACATGGCTACGAAAAAATTAATAAAGGCTTTAGTTATTCACTCACCGTTGAATCTTCAGTAAAAATTAATACAGATATCCTACTTGCTAATGCCAGTGTTATTTTTGTTAATAAAAACAAAAAATATCGAGAGCAATGCGGCTTGATTACATCTGTTACCAATATGGGTGTATTCAACAATCTACATCGCTTTAAAATAAACATTCAAGATCGACTATCCACCTTAAAAAACACCTCAAACAGTAAAGTCTTTATTACTGTAAATGTACAAGATGTATTAAATTACTTAGCACAAAAAGCAGGTTATTCATCAGGACAAATCGTTTTTAGGACCAGCTCCGCCTTACCGCATTTAAAGCAATGTGTGCAAGCAATGGAAAGTGACTGGGCCTTTTTTAATCGCTTGATGTCACAGCATGGCCTTTTTTACTGGATTGAAAGCGAATCAAGCACCGAAACACTTGTTATAAGTGACAGCAACCTCAACAGCCCTTATTTAAGTACGGGTGTATTAGAAGTTAAAGCAAACGCGGGGATGAACGCCCAGTACTGGGGTAACTTTGTCGGCTTTATGCACAGTGAAGTAACACAAACCTTATATAATAATGCAGCGCAAAGTAATGCCCATGGGCAATTTCAAAAAGTAGCCAGTAACAGCCAATCTTTTTTCGAGCCTGCTGCAAACTCAAGCGCAGAAGCATCAGCACAAACACAAAGCTTTAGTAATGCATTAGCCACACACAATAAACTGGTTACGCTTACGGGTAATGTATCTGATGTATTTGCGGGCTGTTCAATTTCGCTTGACGACAATATGGGCTTTGCCAGTGGTGATTTGCTATGCATTGCAATAGAGCACACCCTTAATCAAGCAAATGACGAAAGCAGCTATGAAGGTGAAACCCACTACCACTGCACAGCGCAATTTATAGAGCGCGGTACCCCTTACAAAGCAATGCCTGAGCCCCACTCGCCTAAGCCCATGGTATTCCCCGCAACTGTAGAATCTCTCACAAGTAATGCATTTGTAGATGAACACGGTCAATACCGTATTCGTAACGAGTTTGATAAAACAGCTCGCCCAGTAATTCAATCAAGTCCGGCACTAAAAAAACTAGCGCTATATGCCTGTGAAAACCAACCTCAAGCCACTGGCTGGCACTTCCCACTCGTTGGTGGCTCTGAGGTACTTATTGGGTGTATTAATAACGACCCAAACAACACATTTATAATGGGCTTTGCACTAAACGCCGACCAGCCAAGCGTAGTTACAGCCGCTAACCCAACACATAATCGCTTATTAAGCGCAGCGCAAAATGAACTCATGTTTGATGACGATAAAGATGTACCCAAAGTCATCTTACAAACACTCGCCAGTGAGCACTATATTGAATTAAATGCTATAAAATCAGGCCGCCAATTTATTCAATGGATAAGCCAACTCGGTACTATAAATTTACACGCTGGGCGCGACCTATGCCTTGAAACCGAACAAAACAATGTTCAGTTTGTTATTAAAAACAATCAATTTATTGATGTTAAAAATACCGTGTCGCAAACCACAACTAACAGCCATATAAATTATCAAAGTGGTGGCAGCCAAGCGTTCAGTGGTAAAAATACAACCCTTACGAGCGATAGTGAAATTTCACTCCTCACCGGGCGTGCAGTAAAAGTGCATGCACAAAGCGACATACTCCTTAAAACCAATAATAGTGATTTAAAGCTTAATGTACCTACTGGCTCTACTTTTTTACAAACAAACAATAATATAAACATTACGGGCTCAGGCAATGGCGATTTAATTATTCACAATGCGGGCGGTGAGATAAAACTCGACAGCCAAGGTAATGTTGATATTACCGCCACCAATGTACTCACACTCGATGGCACATTTATTACCTTTGATGGCCCAGTTGATTACAACATAACCAGCCCACAAACAGCCAGTAGCCCAAGCATCGCAAGCCCTGCCAATATTAGCCGTATTAGTGATATAACCATTAATGACTCAGGTATTGCTGCAACAACGTCAAGCGTAGTGGATTTACTTTATGTCTATCAAGATGGCAGCCCTGTAAAAAACGCACCTTAT